>CAZJSI010000001.1:0-20942 GCA_964548675.1 uncultured Eubacterium sp.
GCTGTCTCATCAATAAAGCCTGCTACCGCAGTTGTCTTTACCATTGAATATTCCCCGCTCACGCTATAGGCAGCTACCGGAAGATCTGTCATATCTTTTACTTCGCGGAGCAGATCCCCGTAAGCCAGTGCGGGTTTCACCATAACAATATCCGCCCCCTCCTGAATATCTGACATAACCTCCTTCAATGCCTCCCTGCGGTTATGGTAATCCATCTGATATGTTTTTCGGTCTCCGAATGCCGGTGCAGACTCCGCAGCATCACGGAAAGGCCCGTAAAAAGCAGACGCAAATTTTGCGGAATATGCCATGATCGGAGTATTGATATATCCATTGGCATCCAGGCACTCCCGGATTGCACCGACCCTTCCGTCCATCATGTCCGAGGGAGCCACCATATCCGCTCCCGCCTGAGCCTGGGAGAGCGCGGTCTTTGCCAGCAATTCCAGCGTTTTATCATTATCCACATCGTGCCCGCAGAGCACTCCGCAGTGTCCATGAGACGTATACTCACACATGCATACGTCACCGATCATATATAAATCCGGGCACACTTCCTTTGCTTTTCGAAATCCTCTCTGTACGATTCCATCCTGTGCATAAGCCTGGCTTCCCAGTTCATCTTTCTCATCCGGAATACCAAAGAGCATAACTCCGCCGATACCGGCATCTGCCATCTCGATCAGTTTTTCTTCCATCCGGTCTATACTGTAGCGATACTGCCCCATCATAGATGGAATTTCTTCCTTCCGGTTGGCTCCCTCCACTAAAAACATCGGGTAAATCAGAGATGATTTATCCATCCTTGTCTCCCGCACCATTTTTCTCAAATTCTGACTTGTCCGTAATCTTCTCGGACGATATATCATGTCCATATCCTTTTCCTCCTGTTCGGTTCCTGAAAAAATGTATATCAGATTGAACTCCCACTGATACAACCTTGTTACTCACCAGTTGTAGAAGTGGGAGTCATCTCACATCTGATATATCTCCACTGCCAGTTCCACCAATGCATCAATGGTCGCTTCTCCCGCCACAAAGGTGCGCATTCCCAGTGCATCTGCCGCCGCTTTCGTCTGCCTGCCAATGCAGGTGGCAGTCACTTTGCCGTAGTCCAGCCCTTCTGTTACCCGGGCAAATCCACGGACCGTAGATGCGCTTGTAAATATCGCCATTGCCGCCCTGCCGCTCTCAAATTCTTTCTTTTCGTCAATGAGTTCCTGTGCTTCATATACTGTATCATAAATCGGCAGATCTGTAATCACCGTTTTTTTCCGTTTTTGAATTTCTTCTACCAGCTCCCTGCTGCCGATGCGCGCCCGGGGGATCAAGATCCTGTCCCCATCGCTGCAATCCTCTCCAATGCAGGCCCCCAGATGAGCCGCATCATAAATTCCGGGTACGATATCCGCAAAAATACCGTATTTTTTCAGTTCCTTTGCGGTTCCCTGACCGATCACTGCTATTTTCCCCCCGGAAAATCTGCGGATATCCATGCACTGTGCCGCAAGCGCTTCCATAAAATACCGTACCCCTGCCGGGGAAGTAAAGACCAGATAATCATAGGAGGATAATTCTGATATCTCCCGAACAAGATCCGGATTCGGCACAATCGGAACGGTGCGGATCGCAGGAAGTTCCAGAACCTGAGCCCCAAGCTCCCGCAATTTTGCCGAAATGGTAGAAATTCTGTCCTTCGGCCTGGTCACAATAATCTTTGCGCCGAACAACGGCAATTTCTCATACCATGCAAACTCTTCCGCATAGGCGCACACCTTTCCAACTACGATGATCGCCGGTGTCTCTATGCCCTGACGCTTCACCTCCGTCTCCAATGCCGCCACTGTGGCCACGATTCTTTTCTGATTGGCGGTCGTACCCTGCTGCAAAATCGCCGCAGGCGTATCCGGATCCATCCCCGCCGCCAGAAGTCCGGCGCAGATATCCGGCAGAGCCGCCACTCCCATCAAAAATACGAGCGTCCCTCCCGTGTTCACCAGAGCTTCAAAATTTATATCTAACGGTTCATCCTTTTTCTTATGCCCCGTGATGATGTGAAGAGAGGACGTGCAGTCCCGGTGTGTGACCGGTATTCCATTATAGGCCGGCACGGAAATTGCCGAAGTAACGCCCGGCACCACTTCAAAGGGAACCCGGTGTTCTGCCAGAAGCTCCAGTTCCTCACCGCCCCTGCCAAACACAAAGGGGTCGCCCCCCTTTAGCCGGACAACGCGTTTTCCCTCCAATGCTTTTTCCAGAAGGATCTGATTGATTTCTTCCTGAGACATTGTATGGTTTCCCGCACGTTTTCCCACATCGATCCGCTCTGCACCGTCCGGTATCATCATCATGATACTCTGTCCGATCAGGCGGTCGTAGACAACCACATCCGCCTTATCGATCACTTCTTTTGCCTTTATCGTCAAAAGTCCTGCATCCGACGGACCTGCGCCCACCAGCCAGACTTTTCCTTTCGCCATAAACCCAGCCTCCCTTATCAGTAATCTTCATTCTCTGCAATCCCGCTCCGCCTCAGCGCTTCTTTTCTCTGCAATCTTGCTCCGCCTCAGTACTTCTTTTCTCTGCAATCTTGCTCTGCCTCAGTACTTCTTTTCTCTGCAATCCTGCTTTATTCCGGGACTTCTTTTCTCAACAATCCTGCTTTATTCCGAGAATTCTTTTCTCAACCATCCTGCCTTGTTCCAGGGCTTCTTTTCCCGGCAAATCCCGCCTTCTCAGGATTTTCCTGGGCCGCCGCTTCTCTTTGCAGCCTGCAGGCGAGTTCTGTCCCCAGCTGCTCCGGATTTTGCAAACTTCCCGAAGCTTTTCCGATCCGATGGACTTTCGTCTCCTCATCATAATACAACCCCGTCAAAATCAGGATTTCCCCGGAAACTTCTGCATAAACGGCAACCGGCGAACTGCACCCTCCGTCCAGTGCTCTCACGAAAGCCCTCTCACAGACAGAAGTGATTCGCGCCGTCTCATCGAAAAATCCATCCAGAAACCGATAATCGGTTCCATACCTCCCCTGGATGGCGAGAACGCCCTGCCCTGCCGCCGGAATCATCTCATCTGTGGAAAAATAGCGGCTGATCCGCTCAGTCAGTCCAAGACGTTTCAACCCCGCTGCCGCGAGGACCGTCGCGGAATATTCCCCACTGTCCAGTTTCTCGAGCCGCGTCTGTACATTTCCCCGTATCGGTTTAAAATAAGCCTTGGGATACAGCATTTTTAACTGCAGGATCCTTCGGCTGCTGGAACAGCCGATCGGTTTTGAAAAATCAATCTCACGCTTTCCCTTGGGCAGTACCAGAACATCCCTGGGATCCTCACGGCGGGAATAACCGATCAACGGCAGATCCCGCGGGACTTCTACTGGCATATCTTTGAGACTGTGTACCGACAGATCGCTTCTCCCGTCAAGGAGGGCATGATCCAGCTCCTTGACAAACAGTCCCTTGCCGCCCACCTTATCCAGCGTACGGTCCAATATCTTATCCCCGGTCGTCTTCATAGTGACCAGTTCCGGGGTGATATCCGGACAATGCTCTTTGATATATGTAATTACCATCTGACTTTGAACGACAGCAAGGCGGCTTGCCCGGCTGCCAATACGAAAAATGTTCATGATCGATACCTCCCACCTGTTCAGGCCTCACATTCCGTACCCTGCAAAACGGATATCAGTGCAAAACAGATATCAGTCAGAGAAACAGGATTCCTCGTCCCTGTGTCCAATGTTTAGTACTTCCCGTATATCCGCACTGACATTCCGGACTTTTTTATGGTCACTGCCCCCGGAATTAACTCCGATGACAATCTGATCATATTCAATCAATGCCGGAAATTGAAAATCACAGAGGCGCTGATCAGAAGCAATGTTTACAGGAATCTTCTTATCTTTACATTCGCGGTAGACCTCTGAATCCACCTCTCTGCTGTCAGTTGCGGACAACGCAAAATCATATGCCTCAATCTCGCCGGGCAGAAATTCCCTCTGCATGAGAATTAAGTTATCTTTGCCATATTGCCGCTGCAATATACGAAATTCATCCCGAATCTCAGGTGCAATGACCGTCAGCACCGCACCGAAATCCAGAAGTCCCCTGGCTCTGCGCAGGGCAATACTGCCCGCTCCCACCAGAAGAATATGTTTTTGCTCCATGCTGATAAACAGCGGAAAATATTTTTTTCCCATATCTATGAATAAACCTCCGGATATGCATTTGCAAAGGCTTCCAGACACTCCCGCAGCATATCAGTACTGACACTGTCTCTCAATTCGAATAAAAGTTTATTGAACACTTTCGCAGACACCGCCTCCATGGATGATTCCAGCGTCTCCTTCTCCTCCTGTGTCAGTTCCATCTTTCCAATCGTTTTTCCCATCCGCCAACTCACATCTCTTGCCGCCGCCCTGCTGATATTCTGTATCATGGGGATGAAATTCCGACATTCATACCATGAAACAAATTCGTCCAGACTCACATGGATCAGTTCTGCGGCCGACTGCAACTGCTCCTTTAACTCTGCCGACTGCCTGTCAATCTGAAATGAATCGATATCATAGACCTCGGCATTTTCAATTTCCGCGATTGCCGGGTCAATATCCCTCGGCACTGCCAGATCCAGAAATATTTTTTTATCCGATATATTCAATCTCTCGATTTCCTCTTTTACAAGAGTCAGATTCGGACTCGCCGTTGCGGACACGATAAAAGAACACTCCGGAATCCGTTCATAACGTTCTCCGTAATGGATCCGGCTGCACCCATCCGGGATCATCACCTCCCCGCTCCTGTACTGACGGACGGTAACCGTCACATCCGCCCCCGCTTCTTTCAGGGTCAGAGCCGTCAATCTCCCCATCTCGCCGTTTCCGATGACCATGCACTTCTTGCCCGCAAACACCGCACCTTTCTTCTCCAGTTGCATCAGCGCCTCATGAATGGCGGAAGAATTTCCCCTGGAAAAATGAACCTCTGTCTTTACTTTCTTACCGACAGTCACAGCCATCCGGAAAAGCACTTCCAGTACTTTGTCCGTAACATCGCACTCCCGCGCATAACTCAGCGCCTCTTTTACCTGCATCAGAATCTGATCTTCACCCACAATACGTGACTCCAATCCGGACGCCAGATAAAACAAATGCTCTGCCACACAGGTTCCCTGCCGTTTCGTAAAATACTTCCGGTAAGATTCCTCTTCCACCTGTTTCAAACGACAGACTTCACCGTACAGGTCAACCTTCACATTTTCCTCCGTACTGATATAAATTTCCATTCGATTACAGGTAGAAAGTATGACACAGCCATTAACCCCGGGCATACCTCGCAGAGCATGCATGGCGTCTCTCCGTTTTGATTTTGTAAAAGAAAATATCTCACGATACTCCACAGCCGCAATGCTGTGATCGATTCCTATCATCTGTATATTCATAACCTTATGCCTTCCCACCGCTTATTCCCCGCGGAATTTCAAGACTCGCTTGTGAGTCTTGGTGCGGGATTCGGGTCAGCCTGGCCGACATAATACATATCCGAATCCCTGCGTTGTGCGCCTTCGCGGAGCGTATATCAGACAGTTCTTCCTCCCATCTCATACAATAACGCATTACAGATTGCCGCTGCCACATTGCTGCCGCCTTTTCGTCCCCTGGCGACAATATACGGCACATCGGTCTCCATGATCAGTTCCTTCGCCTGCACCACATTTACAAACCCTACCGGGACCCCGATGATCAGCTTTGGACGAATCACGCCGTCCTGGATCAGCTCATACAGCCGGATCAGGGCGGTAGGTGCATTGCCGATAGCAAAAATCAGCGGCCTGTCCAATCCTGCCGCCTTGTCCATGCAGGCACTGGAACGGGTCGTTCCCTGTTCCCTCGCAATTCTCGCCACATCTTCATCGGCAATAAAATTGTAGGCTTCCCCGCCAAACTTTGCCAACGATTTTTTGTTGATACCGGACCACGCCATCCGGGTATCTGTCACAATGCAGGCTCCCTCCCGGATCGCCTGCTTCGCCGCATCCAGGGCGCCATCTGAAAAGACCAGATTTCCCGCATACTCAAAATCCGCCGTCGTGTGGATGACACGCTTGATCACCGGTGCAAGCTGCTCATCCAGAGCAACGCCATCGCGATCCAATTCCTCCGAAATGATCTCAAAGCTTCTTCTTTCTATATCCATGGGCAGTACATTTTCAAATTCCAGTTTCATCTCTTCCTCCTACCATTCGATTCCCTTCCGGGCAGGCAATCCCGCATCAAACGGATGCTTTACTTTTTGTATTTCAGACACATAATCCGCCAGCTCTACCAGTTCATCCGCCGGGTTTCTTCCGGTCAGCACAACCTCCAGCGCCTCCGGTCTGCTCTCCAGAAAATCCAACAGGCTCTGCGTATGAAAAAACTGCAGATTGTAAGCCGCAATCGCCTCATCCAGAATGAGCAGGCCGTATCCTTCAAAAACAGCTTTACCCAAAATCTCCTGAAGATATGCAGTATAACAGGCGATCGCTTCCCTCTTCTCTTCCTCGCTCATCAGAAAAGAAAACCCGAACTTTTTCGTGCATGGAAACACTGTAATTCCCGGAATCTTCCTTAAAGCTTCAATTTCCCCGGAACTTCCGTCCTTCAAAAACTGGGCAAACAGCACTTTTCCTCCCTGTCCTGCATACCGGACCGCAAGTCCCACAGCCGCTGATGTTTTTCCCTTTCCGTCTCCGGTATAAATGTGTATACAGCTTCTCATATGCCATCCTCCAATATCTCATATATCTTCTTCATATCCAGATGTTTCCGCAAAATCTCCGCCATCTTATCATACTGCTGTTCTTTATACGCCGTATAATCCATCACCTCCGCGCCGGACATATCCACGCCCTTTGCATCCGCCAGGGAAAGTATCACCGCTTTTGCCACTTCTTCTTTATCAAAAATCCCGTGAATATAAGAACCATACACCCCGTCGGAAAAAGTTCCGTCCGGTTTTGACCCGCCGCTCACCGCATCTCCCACAAAAGTCAATGGTTTCAGCTTCTGATCCAACGTCGTCTGTCCCATATGGATCTCATATCCGGAAAGCGCGATCCCGGACAGACCGCTTAAAATCCCGTCCACCTCTCCAAAGGTTCCGTCCACTCTCGTACGCGTCTTTTCTCCGGCAAACACCGTTTCCATCGGGAGCAGCCCCATGCCCTTGATACAGCCGCCTTCTTCCACATGTTCCGGATCGGAAATGGAAGTTCCAAGCATCTGATAACCGCCGCAGATCCCAAAAAGAATACAGCCTTTGCCTTTTGCCTTCAAAACAGCGGCTTCCATGCCTGACTGACGCATCCACAGGAGATCCCGCATTGTATTTTTTGTGCCCGGCAAAATAATCATATCGGGTTTTTTCAGCTGGCTCACATGCTGTACATACCGCACGGACACCCCATCCATACTCTCAAAAATATTAAAATCCGTAAAATTTGAAATTCTCGGAAGCCGGATGACCGCTATATCAATCTGTTTCACCTCTCTGGCCGCAGAAATCCGCTCTGTCAGGCTGTCTTCATCCTCCACATCGATATCCATGTAAGGCGTCACGCCGACGACCTGCTTACCGCTGATATTTTCAAGCATCTCAATGCCCGGATCCAGAATCGTCTTATCTCCACGGAATTTATTGATGATCAGTCCCTTGACCAGATCCTTCTCTTCCTCAGTCAGAAGCATGACCGTTCCCACTAGCTGGGCGAACACGCCGCCTCTGTCAATATCCCCCACAAGCAGCACCGGGGCTTTCGCCATCTTCGCCATACCCATATTGACAATATCATCCGCTTTCAGATTAATTTCTGCCGGAGAACCTGCGCCCTCTATGACAATGATATCAAATTTCTCAGACAGAGTCCCATATGCTTTTAAGATATCCGGTATCAGCTGCTTCTTATATTTAAAATAATCCCGGGCGCTCATGTTCGCCAGCACTTCTCCGTTCACGATCACCTGGGAACCGGTATCATTCGTAGGTTTCAGCAGGATCGGATTCATCAGCACCGACGGTTCCACCCCCGCGGCCTCTGCCTGCATTACCTGTGCCCTTCCCATCTCAAGGCCTTCCTTCGTGATAAAAGAATTGAGCGCCATATTTTGAGATTTAAAAGGCGCCACCCGGTAACCATCCTGTTTAAAAATTCTGCAAAGCCCCGCCGCAAGCAGGCTCTTTCCCGCATTGGACATTGTGCCCTGTATCATAATCGCTTTCGCCATAATAAACCTCCCAATCAAATCTCCTCTTGCTCAGGTCAGCTTTCAGTTTCAAGTGCACTCCAATATACCTGCTGTGAAACCAAAATCTTGTCACTCTCCAAGATGAATTTCCTTTAACGCCTGCAAAAATGCGGCATTTTCCGCCTCGCTGCGCACTGCCGTCCGGTAAAATCCCAGATGCAATCCCTGATAATTACTGCAGTCACGAATCAGAAATCCTCTTGCTTTCATCTGTTCCAACAGATGATGCTCTCCCTCAAAAAATATGTAATTCGCCTTTGAACCGTAAACCTGATATCCCATATCACACATTGCATCCAACATTTTCTTTTTCTGTTTCAATATTTCCCGGCGGCTTCTCTCCGCAAAATCCTTTTCCTTTGCCGCTGCTGCTCCGGCTGCCTGGGCAGGTACGGATACGCTCCATGGCTGGGAAACCCGCTCCATCTTATCCAGCAAAGCTCCGTTGCAGCAGATACCATATCCGATACGGAGTCCCGGAACCGCATACATCTTTGTAAAAGCTTTGATCACAAATAACTGCTCGCTTCTCTCCACAAAGGGCATCATCGTATATTTTTCCGGCTGGTCCAAAAACTCATTAAAACATTCATCCACCACAAGCAATGTTCCTGTCCGCTTGCATTTTTGCAAAATCTTTTTCATCAGATCCGGATCCACAACTTCCCCGGTAGGATTGTTGGGATTACACAAAAACAGCATATCCGTCTGCGGCGTTATCCTGGACAGAATGTCCTCCGTCAGCGTAAATCCGTTTTTTTCCTCCATCCCATATGTCGTGATCCGGCATCTTACACTGCCAAGTGCCTGCTGATATTCAAAAAAGGAAGGAATCGGAAGCAGGGCGTTTTTTGGCATCTTCGCCAATACCAGCGAAAAAATCACGTCCGCCGCACCGTTTCCGCAAAAGATCTGTTCTGCCGGAATATTCTCCCTCTCACCGATGGCAGTCCGAAGTTCCCTGCACTGCACATCGGGATAATGTTCGGAAAAATCCACTGCTTTTTTTGCCGCTTCCCGCACGGAATCCGGCATGCCCATAAAATTAATATTTGCAGAATAATCAATCAGATTTCTGTTACTGTAAATGTCTCCACCATGTCTGTACATAAAATTTCTCACTTCTATTTATTTTATTCATTTATATGGAAAATACAAAAGACATTCCCCATATAATAAGAATCTCTGCCAATACACGGATCACACAAAATAGTACCATGCTCACCGCACTGGTCATATAGAGCAGGCGGTTTGCCCGCACAATGTCCTCCGCCTCGACCGGGCGCAAATCGTCCCCGATCGTCGGCTTTTCATGCTTCTCTCCAAAGTACCAGGCAGGTCCCGCAAGCTGCACATGCAAAGCCCCTGCCATTACCGATTCTGTCTGAGCCGCATTCGGACTTGCATGTTTCCGCCTGTCTCTCTTAAAAATCCGCCGTGCCTCCCGCGCATCCAGCCCGGCAGGGGGCGCAGCCGCGATCATCATCCACGCCGAAATCCGGGATGGCAGATAATTCATCACATCATCAAATTTTGCCGCTGCCTTTCCGAAATACAGATATTTCTCATTTTTATATCCGACCATGGAATCCATAGTGTTTGCCGCCTTATAAAAATATCCGAGAACCGGGCCTCCGATCACCATAAATATCATCGGTGCAATGATTCCATCCGAGGTATTTTCCGCAATGGTTTCCACAGCAGCCTTTATCACTCCTGTCTCACTTAAGTTCTGTGTATCCCTGCCCACAATCATAGATACCGCTTCCCGACCGGACTCCACGCCTTCTTCGTTAAGCGCCCTGTACACCTTCATGCTCTCGGTTTTCAGGGATTTTGTCGCCAGAATTGTGTAACACATATAACATTCCAACGCAAACCCCAACGCCCAATGAATCCGAAAGCTGAGATATAACAAGACCGCCGGAATCGCCGTGGCACAGAAAAGTACGAAAATGACAAGGAATATTCCGGCCACAAATTCTCCGCTCTTAGTCCCGGGGAAAATCCGGCGCAGTCGTTTTTCAAAAAAAGCGATCATATTCCCGATAAAACAGACGGGATGCCACATATTGTGGGGATCCCCCAGAATCAGGTCCACCACATATCCCACAACCAATGCTCCTAAAATGCCAAACATGACTACTCCTCTTTCCCATTTATCGGATTTTCGTTCCAATTCCGCAGGTGACACGGTAAACTGCTTCCGCTTTCTTTGCAAGCTGACAGCAGACCCGCCCGGTTACTTCCCTCCAGTTTCTGTCAAAGGCATCCACCGGAACCACGCCGCAGCCCAGCTCATTGGCCACCAGTATCACATTGGGGTTTTTCCGTACCAATTGTTCCGCCTCACCGTAAGGATCTCTCCCTTCCTTTAGAAGCTTCGCAATCCAAAGGTGTATATTTGTGATTATGAGAGCATCCTCCATCCGGGCGTCATCCGCGGAAGCACCGTCCACAATCCGGTCCTCCGATATCATACCACATTTTTCCATTAAAATCTCTTTTGCCAGCTCTGTTTTTCCCTGATAGGCGCCGCCTGTGATCAAGACCATATCTTTCCTCCCAAAATTACTGTATATGCCATGGCAAGCTCACAGACCTGCAGGAAAAAGCCCTGAATGTCTCCGGTGATGCCGCCAAATTTCCGCACTGCCATCCGCCTGCACAGCAGGCAGACGATGGCCGCCGTTACTGCCGCCAGGATTCCCCTCTTCCAATCATATAAAATCATAAAAAAAATACTTCCTCCGGCCTCAATAAGCAGGATATATCTGCATTTTACCTTATCCGCAGCATCGGCAAAAGCCGCCGCGAGGCCGCTGTTTTTCGCACATGGAAAGCTGCAGATCCCAAATCCGCTTAACGCCCGGCTCAAAATAAAACCGATGCTCAACACAATGACAGAATCCATATCTGCCTCTGACCAGATCCCAAAAGCTGCCAGAAAATAGCTGCAGCAAATAATAATGGCAAAAGCTCCCGCATGGGAATCTTTTAAAATCTCAAGCCGTCGCTCTTTCGTCTGCCAGGAACTTAGCGCATCCGCCGTGTCCAGAAGCCCATCCAGATGAATTCCACCCGTGACAAGAACAGGAATCAGCACCAGAATCGCTGCACGCAATGCATTTCCCACAGGCAGAAACGCCGATACCTGAAACCACAGCCATAAAACAGCCCCCACGGCAGCCCCCGCCACCGGAAAAAAACAGAGCGCACAGCGCATATTTTCCTTTGTCCACTCAATATGAGGCATCGGTATTTTCGAATACATGGATAATGCCACGATCAAACTTTCCATCCACTTCATTTTTCCAAACTCTCTCCTTTTATGAAAACAGGGATACCATGCACCACCTCGCAGACGATATCCGCCATCTCCGACACCCGATGATTCACCTTTGCCAGCACGCGCAGCCAGGCGTCCGTTCCCTCATCATAGGCAATCCCGTCTGAAAACACATGATTTGTCACAATGACCACATGCTCCGCCTGACGGATCAGGTTTGCGACGCCTCCGGAAATCACCGAGGCGGCGCTGTCCTTTCTTCCCTCATCCGAAAACATCTCATTTGCTGCAAGATTTGATATGCACTCAAGCAGCACCGTACATCCTTCGGGAATTATGACATCCTCCAGATGCGTGTAACATTCCACCGTCTCAAACCCCTTGCCTTTGCGCATATCCTGATGCCTCCTGATCCTCGCATAGCTTTCCTCATCAAAAGGCTCCATCGTAGCCACATAGATCAGCGGCGGATCCCAGTTCCGCTCTATGCTCTTTTTCTTTGCTCTCAGTCTCATACAGCAGTTCTCGGCATATTCCGATTTTCCGCTGCCGCTGCCGCCAATGATCAGTATAACCATCTTTTTCTCCATTTTCCGCTCTTACACAGTGCGGTTTTTATATGCATATGTCAGACGGGCGTGTTCTCCCATCTGACATATGCATCAAAAGGTACCTCATCAAATGTGCTCATCTGATGATAAATTTCCGAGGCAAAATCCAACAGCGGAAACAACGCTACCGCCCCGCTCCCCTCCCCGAGACACATATCACAGGTCAGAAATGCTTCCTTTCCCAGTGCATCCAGCAAAATAGCTGACGCCGGCTCTTTCGACACATGGGATGCCAGTATGTACGGGGCGCATGCCGGAGCGATCCTAACCGCAGTCAAAGCCGCCACAGCCGAAATAAATCCGTCCATCACCACCGGGATCCTGCAGGCCGCTCCGCCCAGGAACACCCCGACAAGTCCGGCGATATCCAGCCCGCCCAGTTTTGCCAGCACTTCAATTGGATCCGCCGGATCCGGTCTGTGCAGGGCTATCGCCTTTTCGATCACCGTGATTTTCTGTTTCAGCCGTTCTGCCGGAAGTCCGGCTCCCCGTCCTGTGACCCGGACGGGTTCCAGCCCCAAAAGCACCGATGTCATGGCGCTGCTGGTCGTCGTATTTCCGATTCCCATCTCTCCAGTGGCCAGAACCTCATATCCCGCTTCCTTCAATTCACAGGTTTTTTCGATACCGGCCTCGATCGCGCGAACCGCCTGTTCCCGCGTCATAGCAGGTTCCTTTGCCATATTTTTTGTGCCATAGGCGATCTTTCTTTTTTCCACCCGGGGCGTATCCACTGCCATACCGACATCTACCGGAAAAATCCCGGCATCAGCCTGACGGCACATGATCGCCACACAGGATTTTTCATCCAGAAAGTTTTCCGCAACCACTGCCGTGACATCCTGTCCGGATTGGGTCACTCCCTCCCGGACAACCCCGTTGTCAGCGCACATGATAACCAGCCCTTTTTTTTCGATCCGAACATCGGGCGTTCCCTGGATTCCCGCAATCTGAATGATCGCCTGCTCCAGTTTTCCAAGACTCCCCAGAGGCTTCGCAATGTTGTCCCAATGTTTTCGGCTCGCCTCCATCGCCGGCTCATCCAGCGGCTTTATTTTATCAATCGCTTCCTGAAATTTCATAAGTACCTCCCGCACGCATCCACAAAATTTGCCGCAAATTCCGGATTTGCATAATAATATAAATGGGGAAAGCCCGCTGCGGAATGTCCGTCTGCTACTATGCAGTCCCAGTTTTTCTTCCGGTGGGGTTTCTGGGCATGAAACGCCTCCCCGTTATTGGAACTGTCAAAATAATGGAACTCATGTCCCCGGATCCGGCCGCCTGCTCCGCACAAAATCTGCTGTCTGTTGGCCGTCAGTTCAATATAGCCAAATCGCCCGAGCTTATCCGTCCGGCGCACATGTCCCGGGATCGCTCCGGCCATATCCCATATTTTCCCATTCATATCCTCCATTGTCCGGTGCAGATACATAAAGCCGCCGCACTCTGCCAGATAGGGCATTCCGCGGGCGATCGCTCCCCGCACAGACGATATCATCCGGACATTTTTGCTTAAACCTTCAGCATAAAGTTCCGGATAACCGCCGCCAAAAAGTAATCCGCTGATTCCCTCCGGCAGGCTGCCGTCATGCAGCGGCGAGAACGAAACCAGCTCCGCTCCGAGTTCCTGTAAAAGATCCAGATTTTCCTCATAATAAAAGCAAAAAGCCTCGTCCCTGGCAACTCCAATGCGTATTTTTTTACCGCCGCTTCTTCTGTATAATAAATCCGTCAATTTCTGCGGTCTTCCGCACTCCAGATCAGGGGCAGCCTCCGCCAACGCCAGAATTCCATCCATATCTAAGGTGTCCTCCAGAATACCTGACAGTTTTTGCAGGCGGTCCTGAAGATTTTCAATCTCTCCCGGCGTCACAAGCCCGAGATGGCGGCTCTCGATCACACAGTCCTCCACTCCGGGCACATAACCGCAGACTTTCACAGGAAGCTCTTTTTCAATAAGCCCTTTTAATTCCGGATACATGGACGGCGACGTCTGATTCAGGATCACGCCCCGGATATGGCTGTCCTCCTTATATTCCAGAAAACCTTTCAGGAAAGGCACTGCCGACAGGCTCATTCCACGGGTGTTCACAACCAATATCACCGGCGTATCTGTAGCATCCGCCAGATCATAAGACGATGCCTGGGACGTGACGCCGGCCACGCCGTCATAATATCCCATAACGCCTTCCATAACAGAAATTTCCGCTTTGCAGGCCTGTCTCGCAAACAGATACCTCGTCATCTCCTTGTCCACGAAAAAAGTGTCCAGATTCCGCGACGGCATACCGATCACCGCCCGGTGAAACATCGGATCTATGTAATCCGGACCGCATTTAAAGGACGCCGTCTTTCGTTTTCTGTTCACCAGTGCCTGCAAAAGCCCGCAGGTGATCAATGTCTTCCCGCTTCCGCTGGCAGGAGCAGCCAGCATCACTCTCGGTAATTTCATCCGCTTCTCCTCTTTCACAATGTCAAAATGCACCAAACTGTAAAGATACGATATACACCGGATTTTGTCCCGTCATCATATGATATCCCGCCAGGGTTCTGGATTTTGCAATATTGATGCAGCAAATATCCAGGTCATCCGGATTTAATTCCTTCAACAGTTCCATCGCCTCGGAAACAGTCTCCAACGTAATACAGTTTATGACGATCCGCACCGCCGGATTCCTTTTCAGCAAAAACGCCACGATTTCTTTTAAGTTTCCACCGCTTCCGCCGATAAATGCATGGGTCGGCACCGGCAGTTCTCCCAAAGCTTCCGGTGCATTTCCTGATACGATATGCAGGTTGGACACTCCGAATTTCTGTCTGTTTTGCTCCATCAATGCAAGGGCGTCTTCCTTACGCTCAATGGCATATACATTCCCCCACTGCGCGATTCTGGCGCACTCCACCGCCACAGATCCGGTTCCTGCCCCGACATCATAGACAACCGCGTCCTTTGTCAGCCGCAGCTTTGAAATAGAGATACTGCGCACTTCCTCTTTTGTCATCGGCGCTTTTCCGCGAATGAACTGTTCATCCGAAATTCCATGTGTTACCACATGCCTGCCCGCTCTCTCATTTTCCAGAAGCGCCACACAGATACCCGCTCCGTCAAAATCCAGAAAATCCTCCGCGCATCCGGTTTGGATCAGCTCCGCCGGGTAACTCAGGTCCGCTCCTATGGTCATTTTTACATCACTCAAGCCATAATATACCATCTTTTCAGCCAGCAGCCGGATACTTTTCGCATCCGACGCCAGTGTAAACACCTTCGGATTGGCGAGAACCGCGCCGATCACGTTCTGATCACGTCCATGACTGCTGACCAACACCATATCCTCCCACGAAGTCTGAAGCTTTGACGCAAAATAGACAACGCTGGAGATGCCGCAGAGCAGGTGTACTTCCACGCCCCTCAAAGCTTCTGTCAGCCGCTTTGCACCGCTGTAAAATCCCACATCGCCGGACAGCCCGATCACAATATTGCCATATTCCGGATGTTCTTCCACATAGGCTGCGATCTCCTCACTGCGGTACATGGATACCATCGGCTTTCCAAAATGCGACAGTGTTTTCAGCATACGCTCCGCTCCGATGATACATTCTGACTGTTCACAGGCCTTCACCGCTTCCACGGTCATATTATCCGGATCACCCATTCCGATTCCCAGGAGGGTCACTCTCCTCATTTTCTCTGAAACAGATTCCGCATTTTCACCTGTCCGGACAGACTTTTCTCCCTGACAGGATTTTCCGATTTCCAACAGTTTATGGTTTTCCGGCCTTTCACCGAAAGACATATCCTTTCCTGCCAAACGCTCTGACAGCAGCCTTTTTACTTCTTCCAGAGAATATCCTTCCTCTGCCTCCGGGCGGCGAATGACCACGCAGACTGCGCCCGCATCCCGTGCCGCCTCCACTTTTTCCAAAAATCCTCCCGCCGTGCCGGATTCCTTTGTCACCAGAAAAGACGCCTTTACCTGCTTTAACATGGCGGCATTCAAATCTCTGGTGAACGGTCCCTGCATGCAGATCATCTGCTTTTTGGACAGGCCTGACCGTTCCATCTCGTCAAATATATTTTCCTGCAGGAGCACTCTGGCATAAAGCCGCTCCCTGTCCCTGACCGCACCGGCAAAAACCGGAAGTTCTTTCATGCCTGTAGTTAAAAATACGTTCCCGGACTGGCCGTTCAGCCATTTCGCCGCCGACAGACAGTCAGGAAAAGTCATGATCCCCGACAGTTTTTCCAGATCAGAAGGTGCGCGAAGCAGGCGCAGATATTCCACCTGCGCTGTTTTACACGCTGATCTGATATTTTTCGTAACGACATCTGCATAAGGGTGTGTCGCATCCACGACCGCCTGCGGTGAAAGCTCCCGGATCAGCTTCTCCATCCCATCCGCATCCATCCTGCCGGAACGAACGTCGATATAGGGCGTCTGATCCATCAATTCCTCCCCGTATTCCGTAGCGACACAGACGCAGGCCGGAATCTTCATTTTATCCAGATATTCCGCCAGCTCTCTTCCCTCACTCGTCCCTGCAAAGACAATGTATCTCACACGTTTCATCATATATGATATCCTCTGGGTGTTACCATCTTTCCATTTATCACACGGGTCTGTGAATTTCCCACGAAAACCGTCGTAAACATATCTGCTTTTTTTGCTGAAAGCTCTTTTAATGAGCAAAGTTCCATATATTCACCCTCACGGCCGATATTTGCCACCGTTCCACATACCGTATCCTCTGATTTATATTGAAGCATCAGATCACAGGCCTTCTTCAGATAATCATGGCGCTTTCTGCTGGACGGATTATAGAGACAGATCACAAAATCCGCCTCGGAAGCGGCCAGAATCCTCCGTTCTATTTTCTCCCACGGCGTCAAAAGATCGCTCAGGCTGATCACTGCAAAATCATGGATCAGCGGGGCGCCCAGCACAGACGCTCCTCCGATCGCCGCCGTCACGCCGGGAACCATCTCCACTTCCACCTGCGGAAACTTCTGTCCGATCTCCAGGATCAGGCCGCTCATTCCGTAGACCCCCGCGTCCCCGCTGCAGATCATCGCCGTTGTCTTTCCCGCCGCAGCGGTCTCAAACGCCAGCTCACAGCGCTCTACCTCTTTTGTCATAGGCGTCGTCAAAAATTCTTTTCCCGCGAAATGCTCTCTCACCAGATCCACATAAACCGTATAGCCGATGATGACCTCACATCTTTCCAACGCCTTCGCAGCACGGACCGTCATCTGCTCATATTCTCCCGGCCCGATTCCAACTACATATATTTTATTCAAATGAAACACTCCATTCCCGGCAGACAAGTGCGATCGTCACTCCATCCGCCGCCGTTTTTCTGCATATAAACTCCGCGCTTTTCTGTTCCTCTTTTGAAAGAACCGCCATCGCCGCTCTCTCACAGACATTGTCCACGCCGGTAATCTGCCGCACAAACTCTGACGGTTCATACTCCCCCGAAACCTTACGCAGTTCCTCTGCGGAAAAAGTCTCAAAAGGAACGGAAAGTTCCCCGGCAAAGGCACACAGCCCCGGCTCTTTCGCCTTAATATCAATGGAGGCTATCCTGCATATGCTTTCAGGGGCTGTTTCGTATTTTCTCAATATTTTTCCAACACTTGTCCTGATCTCCTCACAGGACTTTCCACGCTTGCAGCCGATACCCATCACGACAGCTTTCGGAATCAGATGAAGCACATTCTCTCCCCATCCGGTATGGACGGACACTGCCACTGCCGTCTCCTGCGATTTTGCCGGACAGACGGCTCCGTTTTTCCGGTACGGTCCTTCTGCTCTATTCCAAAATTGCAGGCTCAGTTCTTCCGGTATCCTCCCGCGAATCGTTCCTTCACAGTAAAATGAAACTTTCTCTCCCGCCACAATTTTTGCCGCTGCCGCCTTTGCCAGCTTTAAATCCGCGATCAACAAACGGTTTTTCTTCGCCCACACATCAATGGCAATGCGTCCGTTGACGTCGGATGCCGTTGTGATCACCGGATTTGCCCCCAATTCTTTTGCCAGATACTCCGTCAGCTCATTGCCTCCACCCAGGTGCCCGGACAGGAGGGAAATGATATTTTTCCCAAGTTCATCCGACACCAATACCGCCGGATCCTCTGCCTTCGATTTCAAAAATGGGGCGATCGTGCGCACAGCGATCCCGCAGGCTCCGATAAAAATCAGGGCGTCCGAATCCAAAAATACGGTACCGCACCAGTTTTTCAGCCCGCCCGCAGCAAAAACGGCTCCCGGATTCTCCTGAGTTACCGTATCTTTTGTTGTATATTGAAAAACCTCATATTCATTTTCCAATATCTCCGCCAGACGTTTTGACAGCGCAAATCCTGTCTTTGTGAAAGATATTATTCGGATTTTTCCCATGTTCTCACCGCTTTCCGGAACTCTGTTGAAAAAGACGGATTGTATAATTCCGAACGTTCATAATTACTGTGAATTACCGCATCTCCGATAATAATAAGAGCCGTCTTTGTGATACCGTGCTCTTTCGCTGTCTGCGCCAGCGTTCCCACCGTACAGATATATTTTTCCTCCTCCGGCCAGGTCGCCTTGTATACAATAGCCGCCGGGGTATCCTCACAATATCCCCCTGCGATCAACTGTCCGCTTAACGCTTCTAAAAGCCCCGTACTCAAAAATACGACCATTGTTGCCTGATGTGCGGCAAAAGACGCAATACTCTCCTTATCGGGAACGGGAGTCCGCCCCGCCATTCTTGTAATAATCACACTTTGGGAGACATTTGGAAGGGTATATTCCAGATTCAGCGCTGAAGCCGCCCCGCAGAATGAACTCACTCCCGGGCAGCTTTCATAGGCGATACCCAGTTCATCCAGAATATCCATCTGCTCCCGGATCGCTCCATAGATACAGGGATCACCGGTGTGAAGCCGAACGGTCATTTTTCCCTCCGCTTCCGCTTTTTGCATCACTTCAATCACTTCTTCCAGAGTCATCTTTGCACTGTTATAGACAATACACTCCTCCTTCTTCACTTCCAGAAGCTGAGGATTTACAAGAGAACCTGCGTAAATGATCACATCTGCCTGCCTCAGCAGATTCTGTCCCCGCACGGTAATTAAATCCGGCGCTCCGCTTCCGGCGCCCACAAAACAGATCATATGTCATACTCTCCTTTTCTCACTCATTGTATCTTAACGTAAACGGGACTTTTCTTCTATTAATTTTTTTAGCAGTTCCCCTACATTTTTTGTGCGTCCCAATTCTCCGAACACATTGGAAAACAGGATCACGCCTGTCTGAAGCCTTCCCTGGGACCGGTGCCCCAGATAAAAATCAAGCTTTTCCATTAAAATATGTAAGGTTTCCTCCCAGACGCCAGATTCCCTCAGAACGCGAAGCCCCTCGTCCGTGGTCACGGAATCCAGTATCCGCCGGGCGGTTTGAGCGCCCGCCCCTGCCCGCACAGCGCAGGATGCAAGAATCTCCATGCGGGCGTCCGCCTCCCGGGAATGGGTATTCATAATTCCGCCCGCCACTTTGACAAATTTTCCGATGTGCGCCACAAACAACATTCCGGAAAGCTCCATATTTACCGCAAGATCAATCGTCTGTCCCACATAATTGCTGCATTTCACCGCTTCCTCCGGCTCAAAGGGAAAATTATCTTTCAGATAACCGGTTCCGTAATTCCCCGGAGTAACAAGCAGATATTTTCGTCCTCCGGCGGATTTCTGGCGCATTTCCAGCTCAATGCTCGCCACCAGGGCCTGTTCGCTCATCGGCTCTACAATGCCGCTGGTGCCGAGGATAGAAATACCGCCCTGAATCCCAAGCCGGGGATTAAATGTCTTTTTTGCGATCTCTCCGCCGCCCGGCGCCCAGATCCTGATCTCCATTCCTCCGGAATAACCAAACTCCCGGCAGACCGCCTGTACTTCCTCCGTGATCATCGCCCGGGGTACTCTGTTAATTGCGGGCGCTCCCACCGGCTGTTCCAACCCCGGCAGAGTCACGGTTCCGATCCCTTCGCCTTTTGTGATCCCCACAAGAGCCTCCTGCGGATCGTACTGCTGCTCAGACAGGGCAAACACATCAGCCAACGCCCCGGCTTCCTGCCTGCTGCATTTTTTTGCAGAGGCAAAAATACAGATCTTATCTGTCACATCCGGATCGTCCCCTGCGTCCTTCTGAACGGCACAGCTTGCCTCTTCCGGCTGACACACCGTTTCCAATACTTCCAGATTCAGACGGATCCCCTTCGGGGTCATCAGTCCCGCTTCTGTCACTGTTTTACCGGAAAAAAGCATCCACGCAGCGGCTTTCGCCGCCGCAGCCGCACAGCTTCCCGTGGTATAACCAAATCTCATTTTTTTATTGTCTTTGATAATATATTTTCCCTCTAAACCGATCTCCATAAGTTTATTCCATACCAGTTTTCTCTCTGACATCCTCCTCTAAAAATGGCAGTATTTTTTCCAACGACGGATTTTCCTGCCCCGGCATCCATGCAACGACAATATCGATCCGATCGTCTACCCCGCCGAAAGGAACCGCCGTCAGACGTCCTCTGCCTCTCAGCGGGATCGTCAGATATGCCGGTAAAATTGTCACGCCCATATTTGCCGAAAGCATCAAAAGGATCGTCTCGATATCTTCAATCTTTGCCACAATGTTCGGTTGATAACCCAGCTTCCAGAATGTCTGGATGATCTTCTCATCTTCTCCCACTTCACTGTCCGGCGTACATGCCAGAA
>CAZJSI010000001.1:21042-47477 GCA_964548675.1 uncultured Eubacterium sp.
TGCCAGAAAATATTCCAATTGCCTGCTGTTCATCTGTCTTACCTCAATTTCACTCTTCCGAAAGATTATATTTTACATATCCCGGATGCCTGCCCGGAATCTTATATCCGTTTTTCCGCAGATCTATCAGCGCATCTATCTTGTCCGCCGACATATCCGGAGCTCCGCCGAGCAGATGGATATAAAGGGAAGTCTTTGCAAACATTTCCAGAGATTCCATACGAAAATAAGCTCTCGTCAGAGTATCACCCACAGTCAGCGCCCCGTGATGGGCAAGAAGAACCGCATCGTGATCCTGCAGAAAAGGAGCAATAGAATCCGGCACTTCATCCGTAGACGGCTGTGCATAGGGCGCAACCGGAACCGCACCCAGATTTACCACATTTTCCATTGTCTGATACCCGTCTAAGGCTTTTCCCATGGATGCATAGCTGGTAGCCACAGGCGGATGAGCATGCACTACGGCCCGCACATCATCGCGCTCACTGTAGCATCTGAAATGCATTTTCATCTCTGAGGAAGGGCTGTATCCTTCGGCAGCGGAAATGACATTTCCGTTCTGATCCAAATGCACCAATATTTCAGGAGTCATTGCACTTTTGCTCACCCCTGACGGCGTACACAAAAAGGTTCCGTCATCCAGTTTCACAGATACGTTTCCGTCATTTGCCGCCACAATTCCCCTCTGCCAGAGTTTGTGGCAGACATCACAGATTTCTTCTCTTTCTTCTATATAATTCAGTTCCATATTCCATTTCCTCCTATATCTTGATCACTTTGAAAATTTTAACAATTTTTATCGTTTTCCCCAAAATTCTTCTTTCAGTATAATCAACTTTATATTGGAATTCAACCGATTTTTACCCGCAGTTATTTTCACTTCACCTGAATAGTAATTCATTACTTATGTAAGCTATTTTATTCTCTGTTATGTGGGTAAAATAACTTCATAAAGGAGGGGCTCACATGAATGTCATTGAAAGAATCGACGAGATCATGAAAAAGCAGGATTTAACCGATTATCAGTTATCTAAACTTTCCGGTCTTTCTACATCCACCATTTCAAATATGAGAAAACGCAATACTATTCCATCCGTCGCCACGCTGGAATATATTTGTGATGCCCTTCAGATTACATTATCACAGTTTTTCGCAGATGACGAAACCAAAGAATATCCGGTAACGCCAAAGCAAAAAGAACTCTTAGACTATTATATCCTATTATCCGAAAATCAGCAAAACTTAATTCTCGAAATTATAAAAAATCTAAAACGTGATGTCTGATTTTCTCAAATTTGAGGACTTTTTCCATACGCATGTATCCTGTTCTATTTCCCACTATGCGAGTAAAATATCCTCATAAGGAGGGCTTCATATGAATGTACTGGAGAAAATACAGGAAATTATGAGAAAGCAAAACCTGAATGCCAATCAATTATGCAAACTTGCCAATATTCCCACATCGACATTTTCAAACATGAAGACACGCAATACCACACTTACCATTCCTGTGCTGACATGTATTTGTGATGCTCTGAACATTTCTCTGGCACAATTTTTTGTGGAGGAAGAAGAACTGATCTATCCGGTCACGCCAAAACAAAAAGAATTCCTTGATTATTATATTCTGCTGTCAGAAGAACAGCAGTCTTTGCTGCTTGAAATGATTAAATACATAAAACGAAGCGAATAAGCCTCCCTCGAGCAGGCTTATTTTTTTATAATGACAAACCGTTTTATTAATGTTATAAAACCTGACGGCACGCAGATATCAGCATGATCCAATATCTGCGTGCCGCTTTTTAATACACCTTTTCAATCTCCGTAAGGCCGTACATCTCCAGAAACTCCGCCAGTTCTCTTTCATTCCGAATCAGTGTCACTTCCTCAAATTTACCCGTTTTTAAATGCTTAAACCCGGCAACCTGCTCTCCGTTGCAAATACTGCATTTTAATACAGGTTTATAATTTTCGGCGTCAAACTGTTTCCGCTCTTTCTCTTTCTTTTTCCAAAACATAGTCCTTACCTCCGCCAGAATCATCACTAATTAAAGCATAATCTCTTCCGGGGAAGAATGCAAGGTAAATTTGCCTTTATATCGGTCCCTACCGAACAATCAAAATCAACTCTTTGGAATCTCCCAATCCATTGCAGCAAACGCACCTTTCAATATCACAGCAAAATCATATGGTAAATCATATGGCAGATTATGATATCCGGGCACATGCAGAAGGGGACATCCCAGATAATCCGCCGCTGTCCGGCCCGCCCGGGAAAATAACCCGGCGCTGTCCCTCTCACCGACAGCCAGTATGCAGGGTACTTCCAGTGAAATTCTTTGGGGATTCCGCTTTACATAGGCCAAAAAGTCCTGCATTTCTTCATATAAAAATACTTTCAGATTTTCCATATCCTGTCCCTGCTGTTCCATGGACTTAACCGGTGCGTTCTGATCTATACCTCCCAACACTCCGATAAATGTCAGAAGCGCTGATGCAATCCTGTTCTTATCCGCTGACTGCTGCAGTTTCTTTTGCCATTCCCCGATTTCGTCCTGAAACGCCTCATCCGCACCAAGAGGCGGTTCATGCAAAAACATCTTTTCCACCCGCTCAGGGTATTTTCGTGCCAGTTCCAGGGCGATCAATCCTCCCGCACTGCTTCCCGCCACATATGCCCGACTGCAATCCAGAGCATCCAGAATAGCAAGAACATCCTCCGCCTGCTCACTCACGCCAAAACCGGTATTTTCAGATACCTCGCTCCTGGAATATCCCCGCCTGTCATAAGTCACTACGGTAAAATCACGGGCCAGATACTTTGCCGTCTCTGAAAAATAATTTCCGTCACAGGCAACGCCGTGAATGAGCAAAAGCACCCTGCCGCTGCCCTGCTTTGTTACATGCAGCCTGCATCCGGCATGTTCCACTACAAATTCCATTTCCTGCCTCCTTTCCGAGTTCCCGCAAAAGTTCCAGATTATCCTTATAATAAAAGCCTCGTCCCCGGCAACTCCAATGCATATTTTTTTACCGCATATCTGTCCGAAGCCGGTTACCCTTTTCTCATTATATTTTAATCATTCACACGAATCCTTCGCGACATGGATTCGATCAGATCAAACCCATCCCATGTCAGCGAAAAGTCCAATGCATGCCCCACCGGAACAATGCGGTCCACACCGGATACCCGCGTGTCAACCAGATATTCTGCGATCCTGGTCCCATCCACGCCATAAGTACACAAGGTCTGACAATGTCCGGTCAGAATATCTGTCATCTTTTCCAAAGACTCTCCCCGGCTTTCAATAAAAAATCCTCCGGGCACCGTATAATCCCACATCTCACGGCGTAATTCCGGCACCTGCACCCGCACAAGACGATTGGTATTTCTGCAGATCCGGACATCTTCAAAAACGGCTGCCATCAACATCGCCGCATCCAGTTTCTGCACCGCCACCGCCGCCGGAACTGCATATTTTCTTTTTTCCAACAAGACCGAAAGCGCACCCCAGAATTTTTCTCCGGCCCGCTCTGTCTCCCGCTCCGTTCCCAGCCAAAAGATCATTTGTGGGGAGGAGCATGCATTCTGATCATTTAAATAAGTATCATTATAAAATCCTCGCACAAGCGAATCCATATCCTCTGCCCTGTTCACCGCATCGGCGCAGAAAACCGCTGCCGAACTCCGGGATGCAAAAGGAAGCTCCACTGCCCTCGAAGGCAGAGGAGATCTGCGTATTTCTGCAATAGAAGCATCGGACCCCCACATGATCCTCACATCACAGAGGGCAGACAATGTATCTGTAACTGTCCTGTCATGCTCATACCGGCAGAACACGATTCTTCTTTTCAGCATGGAAAACTCATGCTCCAGAAGTCTCTCCATCTCACAGACAATCACTTCTTCCTGCTCCGTTTTCTTTTGCGGAAGCCGGAGAATCACACTGTTTCCCGCCAGCAGTCCTGCCGCCATCGTAAATGCAAACAGTACCGGCATATTGGAGGGTGCAAAATGGAGGCTCACGCCTCTGCCAAGCCTCTTTCCACTGCCAGTACAGTATTCTTCTTTCAGCTGCATCAAATGCGCCTTACGGCACCAAAATGCAAATGCCGTCACTTCCGGCATCCCTCTCAGTCCCTTTTTCCGCAAAAGTCCCTCCGACAATGCGGTAAGGAACTGTACTGTATCACCCGCAAAAGGCACATAGGCCGCATTTTCTCTTATTTTTTCTATGAACTCCGCCGTTCCCAGTACATAATCCACCCTGCCGCCAACTTCCACAGAACGAATCGCTTCACACTCATATTCCTGCCGCATAAGTATCACTGCACCCCCTGAGTTCTGCATTTTTCACTCTTCCGATCACTTCAAAATAGGCGCCGGCCCTGCCGCAGGGACAATCATCCACTCCGAGCAGCCGCCCCTCATCTTCCGTCAACAGATTATGTCCCGGATAGCTCTTCGGAAGCAATGACATCACCTGTATCAATCCTTTCTCTCCTGTTTCGCAGACTGAGAAATCATGAGGGCGCCGAAACAGGATAGCCGAATAATCCGAACAGTGCAGATGTCCGCACTCACACTCCATAAAAATGCTGCCCGTCTGCTCCGCCATTCCATAGTAATCGATCACACGCTTTATATTGCTCACACGGAAAAGCCGATCCTTAAATTCCTGTTTGGAGACCGCTTCCTGGATCAGCTTTTTCCATCCCCCGCCGTGCACCAGTACACCCTGGGAGCAGTCAAACCGGATTTCCCGGCGTTCCTGTTCCAGACAAAAATACTGCCACACCATAAAAGTAAAACCAAATATCAGGAAAGGAGCCTGTCCATATTTCTCCAAAAACTCATCGACCGCCTCCACATTCAGCGTCATATCGTCATTCAGCGCAAAGGTACGCCGGGTCCCAAACAGGGAAAAGCCCTGGATTCCCGATGTACGAGCCGAAAAATGATTCCTCAGCTTTACAGTGGCAGGGCAGTCGATCACAAGTATAGGCATTCGTTTCGTGCCGAGAAAATCTCCCCCGATCACCGCTAACGCCTGCTGCTGCAATGTGCGCGTGTCCGCATCCAGGATAATGCGGGACGTCATCTGCCCGCTCGTACCGGAGGAAGTCACCACTTTATAATCATCCTGTCCATCCTCCAGACTGCTCAGCGTCAGTTTCTTAAACAATGACACTGGCAAAAAAGGCAGCTCACGGTAATGCGCTACCCCGGCTGCCTCATATCCCAGAGCATCCAACATCCGGCGATAACCTTTACAATGTTCCCGGTGATAATCCGTCAGTTTGAGAAGCTCCTGGGTCATATAAATATTTTTTTCTTTCTGTTTTAATGAGAAAGGGCTCTGTCTGTTGTTCATTACGATCTCTCCCCATTGCAAATATTGTTCCTCATTGTCCGTCCGGAGCATGAGGCACATTCTGTAATACTGTATACTGTATTTTCCCCGAATCATTCTTCGGTATTTCCGGAAGATAATAAGCAAAAAAGCTCTTCCGGTTCAGTCTCAGATATCCGGAAAGATAGTCCACTGCCTCATCCACCGCAGCCTGATCTGTACCATAAATCTCCAAATGATTATCGGAACCAACACATGCGAATTCTGTATCTGCAAAGCGTGCCCGAAGTACCTGCTCACAGGCATCCAGGCCTACCCGCACACCGAATATTTTGATGAATCTTTTCTTTCTTCCTACTATATAATAATAACCGTCCTCATCGATTTTTGCAATATCTCCGGTATGCAAAATGCCGCAATTCTCATCCCCGAGCAGCAGATCGTCTTTATTCCGGGCATATCCCAGAGACACATTCGGCCCCTCATAGATCAATTCTCCCGGCTCATCAATCCGGCCGACGGGCTCTCCATTATCCTCCGCCAGAGAAAATTTTCCTCCCGGAATTGCGATACCGATACTTCCAAGCTTCTTCAGGCAGTTTTCCGGCGGCAGATAGCTCATACGGGCAGTGGCCTCCGTCTGTCCGTACATAACATAAAAACGTATATTCTGGGCTTCAGCCCATTTTCCTACTTCCTCCTGCAAAGCAGCCGGCAGTTTTCCGCCTGCCTGCGTAATACTTCTGAGAGTTGGCAGAGGCTTTGTAAAAATCCTCATCCTTTTTAATATTTCATAAGTATAGGGCACGCCGCCAAAGCTGGTAGCTTCCTTTTCCCGAAAAAATTTCCAGAATCCGCCCTGCACATAACTTTCTTTTGTCATCAAAATGCAGGCTCCAGCCAACAGATGACTGTTTATGATGGACAGCCCATACGTATACTGCATTGGCAGCGTCGTGATCGGACGTTCTGTCTCATCCAGTTCCAGATATTCCCTTATAGACTCTGCATTAGCCTCAATATTTCTCCGGCTTAATCGGACCAGCTTCGGACTTCCGGTACTCCCGGAAGTCGCCAGCAAAAGTCCAAGAGAATCATGAAGTTGGGTGGTAAAAAATCTGGTTTTCCAAAGACAATAACCATATTTTTCACACACTTTATCACATACACGGCCGGATAATTTTCCCTCCCATTCCACGGGAGCCCACACATAGGATGGCTCGTATACATGATAAAATGCGTCAAATTGTTCCGGATTCAGATCTGCGCCCAAAAGCAGCGGAACTATATTGCTCTCCAACATACCCAGATAACCTGCCACTGCCCCCGGCGTATTTTCACACATGCAAAAAGCAAGGCGGCGGCCACAGAAAATCCCTTTCATCTGCTCCGCAAACGCTCTCAACTGACCATAAGTCACATTTATGCCGTCTGCTGAACAAATTGCAAGTGCATCTGCATTTTTTTTCTCAATTGAAAAAATCATATCCGTCACCCTGCTCTCTCATTTTTAAACTGCCGCCAATATTTTCTAAATATCAACGCCAAGTTTTCTTAAAATTTCAATTCCTAAGCTGTATTTTCCAAAGGATGTAATATCCAGTGTATCAAACTGCACGCCAAATTTTTCTTCCAGTTCAGCCACCATTTCCATATGGGTTACGGAATCCCAGGTTGGATAACGGTTATAGATCAGAACCTCATCTTTCAATTCGTCGTCTTTTGCGCCCAAATTCGATTTCAAAATTTTATGATATTTTTCCAGGTTTGTCATAATACCCCCGCCCTTTTTAAAAAAATCTGTATCAAGCGGACATTCACGATCCACTCCGCTGCCTGCTCATAAAACCGGCGTTTTTACAGAAATCTGTTTTTAAACTCCTTCTGTAACTCCTCCCGGAATTCAGGCGCTGCAATAGCGATCAACTGCTTTGCACGTTCTCTCAATGTACGTCCGTGAAGCTGTGCGATACCATACTCTGTTACTACATAATCCACATCACATCTGGAAGTCGTAACTGCCGCTCCGTTTGCAAGGAAAGGTACAATCTTGGAGATCGTTCCCTTTGCCGCTGTGGCAGGCATTGTAATAATAGTGCGTCCACCCTTCGACATCGTTGCACCGCGGACAAAATCAACCTGTCCGCCTACGCCTGAGATCTGCTTCAGACCGATAGCTTCGGAGCATACCTGTCCCATCAGATCTACCTCAACGCAGGAATTGATAGATACTACATTGTCATTCTGACAGATCACCCTCGGATCATTGACATAATCTACCGGCGCCATGCGTACAGCCGGATTGTTGTTCACATAATCATATAATCTGTCTGTTCCCATAAGGAACGTTGCCACACACTGGCCTTTATCAATCTGTTTGCGTTCATTTGTAACAACGCCTGCCTCGATCAGCTCAACAACGCCGTCCGAGAACATCTCAGAATGAATGCCCAGATCTTTTTTATCTTTCAGGAATAATAAAACTGCATCCGGAATTGCTCCGATACCAAGCTGAAGGCAGTCCCCGTCTCTTACTAAAGATGCGATATTTTCACCGATTCTTTTTTGTACATCGCCGATCTTTGGCGGCGGAAGCTGAATCAAAGGAGAATCCTCCACAACAATGTGATCCAACTGACTGATATGTATAAAATTATCACCCAGAACCCGGGGCATATTTTTATTTATCTGTGCAATTCTGATTTTTGCATTTTCTGCTGCCGCCTTTGTATAATCGCAGGAAACGCCAAAAGAACAATATCCATGTTCATCCGGCTCGCTTACCTGAAGCAAAGCCACATCTACAGGCAGTGTAGTAGCAAGCAGCTCCGGTACCTGTGAGAAAAAGATCGGCGTAAAATCTCCCCGGCCTGCTTCTATCGCACCCTTTGTGCTTCCTCCGAGGAATAATCCATTGTGGCGGAAATGTTTTTCCATTCCCTCTGCACAATAACCTGCTTTTCCCATCGCTACCATATGAACGACTTCTACATTCTCATAACCATATTTTTCTGCATTTTCAACCATAGCATCTGTCAGAACTACCGGCTCTGCACATGCATGTGCCACGACCACACGGTCGCCGGATTTAATATGACCAACTGCTTCATCAGCCGTACATATCTTACCCGCATATACCTCTTTCCAGCTCATAAACAATTCCTCTTCTCTCTATCAATTGAATTTATAAAGTCACATAATGATTCCCATGCTGATTCATTCCAAAGGACAAATCTCCCATATACACCGTAACAATCTGTCACATCCGCACAGGCTGTGCTGCAGCCACATAATATGACCACAGCATCTGTGCTCTCTCGGGTATTTATCGAATAGGTATTGAAGGGAAATTTCTCTTTCAGCCGCCGTACAATCTCCGCACGGTCAAATCTCGGATTGCATCCTCCGCAATATTTTATATTGACTGTCACTGATGCCTCCTGCTTAACATTTCCTTTGCCGCAGCGATCAGATTATCGCTGACGCCGGTCACCAAAACCACCTGTTTCAGTTCCGGAAATGCTTCTTTCAACTCTGTATTTACAAGGTTTTCCATCGTAAGCTCCGCAGACGGACAACCGCTGCAATGTCCCAGCATACGCACATGCAGCACGCCGTCTTCAAGCTTTTCGATCTGGATGTTGCCTCCATGGAGAGACAAATCCGGGCGGACCCGTTCATCCAATACTTTCTCTATTTCTTCTATTGATATCCCGGCCATAAGAGGCAACCTCCTTTTTATTCATTTATTTCCACAATATACTGAAAAATCTGTGTGATCTACTACTCCTCAATGTGAGCGATTGCTTTTGCAAGTTCTTTCTTGTATGCAAGGTTACCCTGACGCTGAATCATGATACGCTGTGCCTGCGGTGAACCTGCACCATGCATGGACTCTGTTCTGTAACCAACTGCAGCAGTACCAAGAGAAAGGTTCTCGATCAGTCTTAAGATGCGCAGACGGTTCTCTGTTGTAACATCAGCAACACCGCGCAGATATTTGTCAATATATTTGCCAAGTTTCTCATCGCGGAAATCTTTCTCAGACGGAGCTGTAACCATCAGGCCGCCGGCGATATCTTCTGCCAGACGTACGATTTCATACGGGAATCTTGTAACGTTCTGTTTACATACGTTTGCAAGAAGCAGGTCGATAATATAGTTGCCGGATTCTGTCGGATGTCCCTCTGCGGAGCAAGCGATACCACAGCAGTATAATGTCTCATTTAAGTGCATCATCTCGATCAGTTTATCTTTTACATGAGATGCTTTCTGTGCTCCGTTATATTCTGCTGCAACTGCTGCTGCACCGATCAATACATCGCCCACACCTACTTTACATCCGCCGTAAGACTGACGATGATATCCTGCGAAACGCTCTACTAACATACCTGCGAACTCTGTCTCGCCGTTCATGAAGATTCTGTCATTCGGAACGAATACGTCATCAAAGATTACGAGAGCTTCCACACCGCCGAACTCAGCATTTCCTACATCCAGCTCTGTGCCTTCCAGTTTTCTTGTATCGCAGGACTGACGTCCGATGATCATGAAGATACCTTTTGTATCAACCGGAACTGCGAAGGATACAGCATAGTCTTTGTCATCCGGTCCCATGGAAATTGTCGGCATAACGATTACTTCATGGGAGTTGCAGATACCTGTCTGGTGAGCTTTTGCGCCACGAACAACGATACCATCCTCACGGCGTTCAACAACTCTTAAATACAGATCCGGATCTTCCTGTGCATGCGGTGCTTTGGAACGGTCACCCTTCGGGTCTGTCATAGCGCCGTCAACAGTTAAGTCGTTCTCCTGGCAGTAGATCATGAAGTTTTTGAAGTTCTCATGATAGTTTGTGCCATATTTTTTATCGATTTCATATGTAGTGGAAAACTCTGAGTTGAAAGCATCCATACCTACACAACGCTGGAAACATGCTGCTGTCTTCTGTCCGCAAAGTCTCTGCATTTTAACTTTGTTTCTCAGATCATCTGTGTTTCTGTGGATGTTTGTGAAACGGTTGATCTTGTTTCCTGTGTACGGTGATGTCACTGTCATCAGATCTGCGTACTGTGGATCCTGAGCCAGATCATAAGTCATACGTACGGAATTTAATGATGGGCGTAAAATAGGATTATCCACTGCGCTCTCTACTTTCTCCCCAAACATATAAATTTCCATGTTCATTTTGCGAATGCTTTCGATGTACTGTTCGCCTGTCATAAGTGCCATAATAAAATCCTCCTTGAATTTGAAAGTTTGATTGTTAAGCTACCTCTCTGTTGCTATATTGCAATTATAACTCATCAATTGCAATTTTGCAATTAAATATTTGCATTTTTTCATTTTTTCTGTTTTGCACAAGTTTTTCACTTCAAAATTGGTTATTTTTTTGTGTTTCTTGTCATTTTGTACACATTTTTCCCTTCTGTTTCAGATTTTATTTTGATGCATTTTTGCAATTTTTACTTTATTTCCTTTTTAAGGTATAATAAAAGCGCCGCTTAGAGACACACATTACACTTAGCGGGGGTGTTGTCGAATTTAATGATTATGGTATAATATTGGAAAAATTCAGGAGGGATTTCTCATGATTTTAGAAATATCGGACATAAAAAATATTCTGCCCCAAAAGGAGCCCATTCTATTGATCGACCGGGCGGAAATTCTGGAAGGGACTTCTGTTTCAGCCGAGGTATTCTTAAACCCGGACTGGGAGATTTTTAAAGGACATTTTCCCGGCCGTCCGACACTCCCGGGCATTTATATTACAGAGAGCATGGCGCAGGCGGCTGACCTGATCTTATTGAGCATACCCGGAAATGAAAAAAAATATCCATTATTCCTCGGAATCTCCCAAATGCGTTTTCTGCGTCCGGCATATCCAAATGACACATTACAGCTCTCAGCCAAAATTGACTGCGATTCCGGAAACGGTATGTATGACTGCAGCGTATCCGCATCGGTAAACGGAAAAAAAGCTGCATCAGGAAAAATTTCCCTGGCGCTCAAAGATTAAAAGAAAAAAAGTGTGCATAGCACACTTTTTTATTTTTTCCGTTCTCTGTCCATCAATCCTATCTTCTCATAGCGCTGACGCTTCCGCACAAAAGTGGAACTGTCCATCCCGAGCTTTTGGGATGCAACGCGTATATTCTGATATTTTGTAAACGCCTGATTCATGTAATACGCCTCCAGCTTTGCCAGCTCCATCTTCAGATCCACGCCATCGGCATCCAGCACCGGCCACTCAGAAGCATGATCTTCTGCCCGGGCAGTTTCATTTTCAACCGCCCCACTCAGCATGATATCCTCCGGCGTGATCGCCTCTCCGGCACTTACGATCACCGCGCGCTGCACCAAAGTATGAACTTCACGCACATTGCCCGGCCATCCGTAAGCCAAAAGTTTTTCATAGCATTTTCGGGTGAAGTATTTTTTCTCTCCGGTTTTTCTCTGGTGCTGCTTCAGAAAATACTCCAACAGCGGAATAATATCATCTTTGCGGTCACGAAGCGGCGGAACCAGAAGAGGAAACAACGAGAAATATTCCAGAATATCACTTTCTATCAGCTGAAGCCTCTGTAATTCCTCAAAGGAATAACTGCTCCCCGCAATAATACGGATATTTAATTTGTGCTGCATACCGTCCCCCAGCACACAGGTTCCGTCTCTCAACAGGGAGAGAAAACGCCCTCTCACGATCGGAGGCATTTCGGCAAGTTCATCCAGATAGACAGTTCCCCCGTCCGCGCTCTCCAAAATTCCCATATGATACTCTCCCTTTTCCGAATCCTCATACCCGAATAAGTACTTGATCGGATCATTTTTCGGTATCACTGAAAAATTGATCCGCATAAAAAGGAATCCGGAACGGCTGGAGTGATCGTGGATAAAACGCGCCATTTTTTCTTTGCCCACACCTGCTTCCCCTGAGATAAACACCGGATTATCCACAATAGAAACCCTCTGCGCCAAATGTACCGTTTTCACCGATGTGGCGTCCACCGCCACGATTTCCACATTTTCGCTCATTTCATCGTGCAGCCGTGCCAGTTCAATGGCATACTGCCGGTTCTGCTGTTCCAGTTTCTTAAGCTCTTTGCGCACGGAATACAGTTCTGTGATCTCACGGACGCTGGTCACGATCATAATAATATGTGTCCGCTCCACAGGGTCATCATACACCGGAGCGCTTGTGATAATCGCTCTCTTTCCGGTTCTGAAGCTCTGCTCGATCGTGGTGCTCTCACCCGTCTCCAGCACCATCAGCGTACCACTCGCGGAAATAGCCCCGCCTTCCACAATATCTCTCATATTTTTCCCAAGCATTTCTGTTTTTGATAATCCGCTGATCAGCTCATATGTATGATTAATATATACTGTATTTGCCTCACTGTCTGTTATATAAATACCTTCCTGGACATGATCTAATATTTCATCCAAATAATCCCAATATTGAGAATTTGAAATGAATTCCTGTTTTTTTTCTGCCATAAACATTCCCCTGTTTGTTGCATTTTTGCACTTTTTTCTTTTAGTATACTCAAAAATACAATATTTTGCAATTACATTTTCACAAATATATAGTATAATTTTTAGTAACGAAATACTTTTGAAATAAAATACAAAATTGCTGCCCTATACAAAAGGAGGATCTGACGAAATGCATAGTGATTTATTTTCTGAAATTTGCGACCAAAATAACAAATTAGATAACAAGTGGGAACACACTCCCAACATCCCGGAAAATCTCAATGAATACCGCAATGAAAAAAAGCAGTTGTTGGAACAGATTATGGATTCTGCCGCCCACTCAGAGATTTCCAGATCTCAGGACGGTCTGTACAGGCTCGGCGTCAGGATTGCCTGCCAGATTGTCAAAACACGGGTTGTCGAAACGACCAGCGACAGTTACACAAAGACAGAGCTTTCCGTCGTTTCCGAGAATATCCGCAGCTTCTGCATGGCTTCCTATGACCGGCTTCTGTCGAATATCCGGCAGTATAATCGTATGTATATCCCGGATATTCCGGAGCGCACCGCACCGGATGCCGAAAAACGGATCGCTATTTTCCGCCTCTATGATGCACAAAAACAGCAGGCAGCTGAAAAAGTTCAGGCAAACAATAAAAACATCAACCGGCTGTTCGGCAGCCGGGGATAGAAGTTTTTCTCCAATTTATCAGGGACTAACGCCCTGCTAATTCAAATTTGTTTTGAATTAGCAGGTGCGATAGTCCCTATTCAGTAAATGGGAAATATAACTTGATATCATGGTTAAGATTATAATATATCATTCTTTCCCCATCAGGTCGATTAACATTGTAGTTGTATCTTCCAATTCCTTAAGATAATTCTCTAAATCATCCTTCTCCCCAGCGAATAGACTATATGTTTCGACATTTTTCCACCACTTATCAAATTCCTGCTCATATTCGTCTTCCGAAATTTCGACGCCATTCATACGATAAATAATTCCCCCGTCCCCATTCTCTTTCTCTTTCTCTAAAACCATCATTTGTGCAAATCCGTCTTCCTCATATCCCCAAAAGCAGAAATGCAAAGCCTGCAAAAAAATCCCTCCCGAGCCTTCAATAATATACTTTTCATTATCTACATCGCAAATATAAAGTGTTGTCCTCAAAGCATCTTCCATATACCCGCTTCCTGTATATATTCGCTGTATTTCCGCTTTTTTGTATTCCCATACTTCGATTACATATTCCGGGAACAAAGCATCCAGGCTTTCGGGATCCGCATACACTGTCAATAATTCTTCTCTTCCATTTCCGTCAAAGTCAACGAGTTCTGAAAAACACAAACCCGTCAGACAATACCAATAATCATTACCAGAATAACCACGCTCCTTTGTTATTATCTGTCCAACGCCATACGTATCCTGCAGCTCCATTAACTTTTCATAATAGGCCAGATACATATCATGTTTATCTTCTTCTGTTTTATTTTCCACATCGGAATCATTGCTCTCTTCCGTTTCATAAGGAATCGTCGTCAACTGAATAACTCCCCATTTTCCATTTTTCTTAACCCAGCATTTTCCCTCATATACCGGACATATTTCCTCAAAAATTCCCGGCGAAATGACAAGATTTCCAGTTATATCACGCAGTTCCCATTTTTCATCTTTACATAACGTCACAAATCCATCCGACGCCGCATAACAGTATTCCTTTCGACTTAACTCATATCCCAAAAAAACCGGGACAAAATTGTGCCAGGACGCATCATATTCGATCGGAATTATTTCTTCTCCCTCACTATTTACATAGCCCCATTTTCCATCTTTACATACAGCCAACAGCCCATCCGAATAGGAACCGCACTTATTATATATAAAATCCGTTTTTAAAGTTCCATTAACACATATAGCATATTTTACCAAATTATCATCCCACATGTCCGAAAAAATATCTCCTGTTATCGAAAATTTTTCTGAAACAGCCACCGGAACAGGGTCCTCCGGTATATTACGACCAAAAGACTCCCCCTCCCAGAATGGTGACATATTGCTCTCTGTATAATAAAAGACGCTATCAATTGTATCTCCCATTCCCACTGATGCTTCAAATTCTCCGTCCGGATTCATATAGTAAAAATCCCAATCCTGTTCATATTCTTCTGAATATTGCGGAACTATCCTGGTCAATCCATAAGAATCGCCCCAATTCTTTATCTTTTTATAATTCATCCCTCCTATAATTTCTCCGTTCATATCGATCAATCCCAGCGTGCTTCCCCGCTGTATTACCGCATACGGCGATTCAAACTGCCGGCATCTTTCATTAAAAATATACTCCTCATCAGTCATCGCCACATAATAAATATCATCCGCTTCAATTGTCGGCTCAACCACCCAGGTATATGTCCTGTATTCATCCCTTAATTCTTCTATCTCCGTTTTTTCGTCTTCATCATCCAGCATCTCAATGATTTCATCTGATAACTCTTCCACTTTTTCCATGTTATCATTCTCGCCGTAATGACTGATTGCATCTTCATAAAGTTCCTTTGCCTCGTCGGGCAGCTTTCCATTATCCGCATACTCCTCTGTCACAACAACGATTGCCGTCTCATAGGCTTCTTCAGCCAAATCCGTCTCATCCAGTGCATCGTAGGCCTCTGCAAGCCCCCGGTAAGGCCTGATCTGTTTCGGATTGATCGCAATCGCCTCTGTAAATTCTTCCACTGCCTCTTCATAAGACTGTTCTTCCAAATAAGCTAATCCTGTATCCACATGATTCTGATACTGTTTCTCTTTTCGCACATTCAATGCAAAATATACGGCAATTGCCGCTGCAATGAGAACGACGACAACGATGAGCAGTATAAATACTTTTTTTCTGCTATTCTTAGCAGACCGCTTTGACTGAACAGAATCCTGCTCCAAATCCGTCTGAATCAGTGAAGCGCCGCAGCCTGCGCAAAATTTTGCTCCATCTTTATTTTCTCTTCCACACCGAACACATTTCATCCCTTATACCTCCTCGAACTGACCGCTTTCCTCATTGAACTTAAAATAATGTTCAATCCAGTCGTGGTATCCCTTTGAGAAATCACTGGTAGTCCCCATATATCCTCCATCACATTCATCAAAATCCCCATAATTTTTAGAAATGTCAGGCTCATATGCCTGTCCATCTTTCACGCCGCATATAATGGTTACGCTTCCGGAACCTCCTGCACTGACTTCCCAGAGTAAAAAACTCTGCCCATTTTCCATCTGGATAATATCTCTAAAAAATCCATATGTATTCGACTCAAGCTTTGTTATCTCATTATCCGATGAAATATAGTATATATTTACTTTGTCGCAAAGGAAGAATTCGTCTGGCTCAGTACCTGTAATTCCAAAAGCCTCTTCCTTCCCATCGCCGTCATAATCCAAAACCTCGTAATTCAGTACATTTTCTCCTGAAATTTCTGCAAAATCTTCTTCCCCCATAACCGATTGTGATGTCTCTTCCGTTCTGTCTTCTGCATTGACGTCATCACTCTCTTCCGTTTCATAAGGGATCCGCAATTTTTCACACAGCAATTTTATTGTATTATCCAGTTCCTGTAAGGTTTCTTCCAAATCCTGCGCATTATCTTCCAGACTTCCGCCCTTGAAATCTTCCAACAGATACATTTGAGCATTTTCCATCCATTTGTCATATTCAGTCTGATATTCGGCTTCGGTTACCTCTTTTCCGTCAACAGCATAATAATCCTCATAAATCCAATGACCTTCCAAGGATTTTTCCTGTTCAAATTCTTTCCCGTTATATCCCCAAAAGTTAAACGTAATAAAACTATAGCCTTGTACTACATAATATTTTTCATCCAGACTGGCAATGTAAAACCCTTCATCCGTATAACCTTCATGCGGAATGTATATCGTTCCCTCAAAAACTTTCTGACAGGCAAAATCCTGATACGCCCACACCTCAATCACATAGTCTTCACCGACAATACTATTTTGATATTCATCTTTATCCTCCAAATACGCAACTATCAATTCCTCATATCCATCGGCGTTGAAATCTATCAGCTTCGCAAAACACAATCCCCACAAATATGTCTTCTTATCTGGGAAATCAACATATGCTTCCGTTTTATTTCCATCCCCATACTCTTCCTGCAGTTCCATTATCTTATTATAGTAAGCCCAGTACCTGCCATAATAATCATACAGGTCGTTGATTTCATCCACCTCATCTTCATCATCCAACATTCCAATGATTTCATCTGCCAGCTCTTCTACTTTTTCTATATTGTCATTCTCGCCGTAATGATTAATCGCATCTTCATAAAGTTCCTTTGCCTCGTCGGGCAGCTTCCCATTATCTGCATACTCCTCTGCCACAACAACGATTGCCGTTTCATAGGTCTCTTCTACCAAATCCGTTTCATCCAGTGCATCATAGGCCTCCGCGAGCCCCCGGTAAGGTTTGATCTGTTTCGGATCAATCGCAATCGCCTCTGTAAATTCTTCCACTGCCTCTTCATAGGATTGTTCTTCCAGGTAAGCCAATCCCGTATCCACACGATTCTGATACTGTTTCTCTTTTCGCATGTCCAATGCAAAATATACGGCAACTGCCGCTGCAATAAGGACAACAACAACGATGAGCAGTATAAATACTTTTTTACTGCCATTCTTAGCAGACCGCTTTGACTGAACAGAATTCTGCTCCAGATCAGTCTGAATCAGTGAAGCGCCGCAGCCTGCGCAGAATTTTGCTCCATCTTTATTTTCTCTTCCACACTGAATACATTTCATCCTTCATATCTCCTCAAATTGCTTTCTTTTTTGCCAAAACACCTGTCACAATAAATGAATATCATCCATATTTTCAACATCCAGATACCAGGAGCGTCCAATCTTAACCAGGGATACATCCAGCGTATCGCTGTTTTCCATATCATCCGTTTTAACAGTAAGCTGAACTTCAACCGTTTTGGCGGCAGATATTTTCATACCCATGTCTGCATAATCTTCTTTTAATTCATCCAACTCATTGCCTTTTAAATCGTCATCGCTTAAAATCTCATAAGTCACTTCCCAGTTTTCGCCGAGATACGTTTCTATGTAATCAAGCTGTCCCCGAATTTCTTCATTTGCCTCATCGACGAAATAATCAAGCATTTCGTCAAAATCCATACCGCCAAATTCATCCTCATCCAGCATAAGCGCCAACCATTCTCTCGGAATCAGTTCAAAAATTTTTTCCGCATCTACGTCAAACTGAGCATCAATATACTGTTTAATCGTTGCTTTATAGCTTCTCCCGCCAAAAATAGTAACTAATGCAATAAAAGCGGCAATAACGACAGCAACAGCAAGAATCATTTTTCTTATTCGATACCTGCTGTTCAATTTTGTTGTTCCGGATGGAACCGTTTTTATATTCTGATTTCCATTCAGTACGGCGCCGCAGCCTGCGCAAAACCTTGCTTCCTCCCTGTTTTCCTTTCCACATTTAGCACAATACATAATAGTCTCTCCTCCTAATAATGAGCCTTCGAATAAGCTTCCTTTGTATGGCTCCTGCTAATATAACTCTATTTCAGAAATGACCGTATCTTCAAATTCGCTTCCTGGATAAACTGATTCAATCACAATCGTTATACTTGTTGTTTCCTTCGCCTGTGTAAAATTAATTTTTTGATTCGAAAATGATTCCTTTAGTTCGTATTCCTGATACGAACCATCTGAAAAAACAATTTTTATTAGAGCCGGTTTTGAATTTTTTTCAAATAAAGACTCGGATTTATGATATCCGGCACGTATATTTATACCATTGACTAAATATATATTATCAAAAACAAACTCCAAACTTTCACCTTCGCCTTGCCCCTCTACGCCTTCAACCCATCCCGTTGTAACATCATTGTCTATGGAATATTCCGGGAAATGCGTCATACCATATTCACTCAATGACGAACTTGCCTTAACACTTGTAATATTTGACATAGATATAGTATTGGACGTATTGTAGTCTCCCCATTCACAGATGAAAGCTCTGCCGCTGTTCACTGTCCTATCGCCAAAATCACCGTCATTCCATGAACCATCTGAATATTTGTAATAATACATAGCAAAATCTTCGTTGGGGTTTTCGCTATTCGGTTCCCCGGAATGCCAGTTTGTATAACTGCTTACCTCACCATTAGCCCATACCCAAGTTCCTTCTTCATTTTGATCGGTAAAACCAAAATATGCGCTTTCACAATCGAACTTATTTCTCAAGCAGGAATAAACGAATTCGTCCTCTTCCTGACTGGTGATCGTTGCAAGATAACCTCCCTGAGATTCACAATATTCTTTTGCTTCTTCCCAGGTGGTCACTGTGTCCAAATCATAAACATAATAGTAATGACTGTTAAATTCAACCGCCTCATCTGGTAGATCAGACGTTTTAAATACTTCTTCTTCCTTTGATGGTACATATTCCGCCGTACTCTGTAATGATTCTTCACTTCCACCAAATTTTGTCACAAAAAGTATTTCTTTATTTTTACTGTTTGGCCGTATTTGCACATCCCGACTCTGCGATAGTGTTTCATCATTATTATCTGTAATAACTATCTTATAGTTACCCTTTGGCAGAATTACCGGAACTTCATTTGGGGTAGTAACAGTTCTGGATAGACTAAAATCACTTTTAAACCATCCCCATTTGAAAATTCCGGTATATTCCTCACCGGTTATTGAAACAGTGTAATTGTCATACAAATCGCCCTTTGCGTCATAAACAAACAACGATGAATCTGTATGGTATGTTCCGCTTTCTTCCTGATCTCTGATTCCTGCTGCAGCAAAAGCTGCAGAAATGCATTCCTTCTGAGAATCATCTAACTCCAGAATTTCGCCTGTCATTTCCATATATTCTCTAAGCGCGGTAAATGTACAGTTTGACGGCAGGACAAGCAGCGTATTGTACCAAAGACATGCCAGCTCATCTCTTGAGAATTTAGCATACGTACCATCTAAACCGGTATACATTAAATACGCGCAATGAGAAATAATTGTTGAAAAACCATGTGAATAATCTTCATAGTCTCCCCCCAAAAGCCAATTTCCAGATATCCACATTCCCCATTCATCACCATCAATTTTTTCATATTTTTATCGCCAACTGCTGCCGGATAATTTCCCGACATAGGGTCAGATATAATCCGGTCTCTATGACTCCAATTCGGTTCCTGTCCATTTATATAACTTTCAATTATCTCTCCAAAGATATCAGAATACCCTTCATTAATTGCGCCGGGTTCGTCTGTCATTTCCGTATTTGATTCAATACCAACCCAATTTACAATTTTTCTGGAAATAATATGTGTATACTCCAATTCTCTGCGTAACTCGATCAAATCATTTTCTGTTGCAGAATAAACATCGTCTATCTCATAAGAAATTTTAATATTATTACCGTATTGCAAAGCATAATCGGACATTTCATCTTGCAGTTCCTCCCCATATCCTTCTACAAGTTCATCCTCCTCATATCCCCAACCATCAATCATATCCTGTTTGTATGCATCTGCAATAATAGAAGCATAAAGCGCCCCATCCGCCTTTTCCATTGATCTAAAATATTTTTTTACAATCCCTTTATAACCAGAACCAGAGCCAATAGTTGTAAATAAAACAATCACTACAAGCGCTATCGCACAGATACCCACAATACTGGCTGCTTTTCTCTTTTTATTTGTTGATTTTTCCTTATTTTGAGATACATTTGCCACTGTACCCCCACACATAGGACAAAATTTTGTGCCTTCCTTTATTTCCTTTCCACACTTTCCGCAAAACATATTCTCACTCCCTGTCATGCAAACAACTATGCCTATTTTTTGTCAATGCTACTGTTTCTCCTGACAACCATTACTCAACCTTATGGCCACAATTAGAACAGAAAATTTCATCTGGTTCCAATTTTGAACCACATTCCGAACAAAAAGCGGCTTCCTGTGCTTTCTCAAGCTCACAATTTTCTTCCTTCGGATAATATGATACCTCAGGCTCAGCGTCTATAGCCGGAGCAGGCAGCTCATTTACATCTACATCATTTTCCACCTCTTCCACAGTGCAATTTTCTTCCCGTTCAAAAACTGCTTCATCAGTAATAATGGAAGGAACAATTTGATCTCTATCAGATTTTTCCACATCAAAATTCTCTCCCACTTTCTGTCCGCAATTCATACAAAACAATGCGCCCTGTTCCAGCTCTGCACCGCAGCATGTGCAAAATATTTTTTCCACAACTGGTTTTGGCGTCTCCAGTTTATGACCGCACTGTACACAAAAACCCTGTCCCACCTCAACTGATGCTCCACACTGAGGACAGCAGCTGCCAGTATTCACTATTTTCACTTTTGGCATCTGCCTTGCTCCGCAGATATTGCAGAAGGATGCGTCTGCATTTATCTCACCGCCGCATTTACAGCACTGCGTCACACCTTTAATTACTCGTATCTGCATTTGATATTCTTCAATTTTTTGCATATCTTCTGCGATTTTTTGCAAAAAAGGTATCATATCCATATCTTCAGAAGATGCAGCATACTTTTGAAAATATAATTTTCCCATATCAGTATATGCAGTCGTAATATTGCGTTCCAATTCTGAAATAGCAAAATTTAACTTCGATATTTCCGCAAAATTTTTTGTTTTCTGAACTGCCCCCTGACCTGTCTGCGAAATTTTCTTTCCAATATCATTGTAAAAAGCCATAATACTCTCTCCTCTGTCTCACTGTTTTTATTATTTCTTATGCCGAAAACGTTATAAATCCGATTAAATTATATACCTTATAGGTATATTTTTCAACACCTAATATGTTATTTTTGTGTATCACACCAGACGTTTATAATATACTAATTAAGGAGGACATTCCATGAATAATCTAAATGAAGAAATTGGGAAACGCATATCCAAACTGCGAAAAGAACATCACTTTACTCAGGAACAATTGGCAGAAAAACTTGATATTTCCATCAAACACTGCAGTTGCGTAGAACGAGGTGTTGCGGCTCTCTCATTAGAACGCCTCATTGATTTGTGTGGCATTTTTGATACAAATCTGGATTATCTTATCCGTGGATATCAAAATCCTGATATTTCAAAAATACCCCCATCTTTTCTTGAGCTTTTTCATACTGCAGATGATTCCGAACTTCAAATCCTAACCGAATATTTGCAGATGTATAACAAGATAAGAGGCTTTGATAAAAAATAATTTTTGAAAAACAAGATTTTCACCTACTAATACATAGAAAGTCCGGCTACAGTTGTGCTATTGCATTGCTATAGTCGGACTTTTTTATGTTTAAAATTTTCTTTATTAATTATATTGTAAATCCCGCATACTGTGTCATATACAACTCATAATATTTGCCTTTCCTTGCCAACAGACTGTCATGACTGCCGCTCTCCACGATTCTGCCCTGATCCATTACTACAATGATATCCGCATCCCGGATCGTAGATAAACGGTGGGCAATGATAATACTTGTTCTGTTTTTCATAACCAGCTGCATTGCATCCTGAATTGCTTTTTCCGTCCGGGTGTCCACATTGGAAGTCGCTTCATCCAAAATCAAAATCTGAGGATCCGCAACAAAAGCCCTTGCAATGGCCAGAAGCTGTCTCTGCCCCTGACTGATATTTTCGCCGGCGCCAGTCAATACAGTATCATAGCCCTTTGGGAGTTTTCGGATCATCTCTGAGCAGCGGCTCATTTCCACGGCATCTTCCAACTGCTTATCCGATGCATTTTCATTTCCATATTTCAAATTGCTGCGGATCGTGTCAGAAAACAGCACCGTATCCTGCAGTACAATCGCCACGTCTTTTCGCAGGCTGTCTCTGGAAATATCCCTTATATTCTGATGATTAATAAATATACTTCCGCCATCAATATCATAAAAGCGCATCAGCAGATTTACTACTGTCGTCTTTCCGCTTCCGGTCGCACCCACCAGGGCAACCTTTTTGCCCGCCGGAACCTCAAGACTGAAGTCGTGCAGTACCGGCCGACCCTGCTGATAGGAAAAATGTACATGTTCGAACGTCACATTGGCCTCTTTCTCTTTTTCCAGTTCTTCCCCTGATTTATCCTCGCTGGTCTCATCAAGAACCTGAAAAATTCTCTCCGCCCCTGCGATAGCAGTCTGCAGCTGCCCATAAATTTGGGCAATCTCATTGATTGGCCGGCTGAACTGTTTTGCGTACACGATAAATGCAGAAATAACTCCGACTGATATCAGGCCGTTGATTGCAAAATATCCGCCAAAAGCCGCAATGATGACAAAACCGATATTTCCAATACAGTTCATGACAGGTCCCATAATGCCGCTGAAAATATCTGTCCTGATTCCCGCTTTTGTGAGAGAATCCGAGGTTTCGCAAAATTCTTCTGTAGTGATGTCCTGATGATTATATGCCACAACTGTCCGGTATCCGGCAATCATCTCCTCCACCGTACCATTTAACATTCCCAGAAGCTGCTGCCGCTTCCTTGAAAATTTGCGCACTTTCTTTGACAATATCTTTGTCGCAAGCACAGTCAATATCACCGTTGCGCAGCTTAAGAGCGCAAGCTCCCAGCAATACCACACCATAATTGCCATCGTACCGATCACTGTCAGGACACCGGAAAACAGAGAAGGCAGCGACTGAGAAACTGTCGTTGAAATATTTTCAATATCATTTGTCATCCGGCTCATCACATCACCATGAGAATGAGTATCGAGATACCGAATCGGCAAATCAACAATCTTTTCAAATAATTCTCCGCGCATTCGTTTGACAATCCGCTGACTCAGTTTTGCGCTGATCAATCCCTGGATCAGCTGGCTTGCACTGTAAAGCAGGTATACTGCCAGCATAAACAGCAATGTACGTATCAGACCGCCTTTCTCTGTTCCTGCAATAATATCAATTGCTCTGCTCTGGAGACTTGGTGCATAAATGCCGCACAGCGTACCGAAAATAACGATTGCCAACATACTGATGACCATCACTTTTTCATGCACAAAATATGTCACTATTCTGCGCAATGTATCCCCCACATTTTCCGCATGTTCCACTGCCATAAAACGGTTATTTCGATTATTTATTCCGGGAATATTGCGTTCCATTATTTTTGATTCACTCATTATACTCACCCTCACTTCCAATCTGTGAATGATAGATATCCTGGTATGTTTTACAGGATTTCAGCAGTTGGGCATGTGTACCGCAGGCAGCGATACTTCCGTTCTCCAGAACAACGATCCTGTCCGCTCTGCGCACAGAAGCAATACGCTGTGCAATAATGATCTTTGTGCTGTCCGGCCGTGCCTCATCCAACGCCCGATACAAATCTGCCTCGGTCTTCAGATCAAGAGCACTGGTGGAATCATCAAATATAAGAATCCCGGCAGGTTTCAGGACCGCCCGGGCAATGGATATCCTCTGTTTCTGACCTCCTGACAGGCTCATACCGCGCTCTGCCACCAGAGTATCATATCCATCCGCAGTAGTCCCGATAAATTCATTCGCCTGGGCGATCTTTGCACAACTACGCACCATATCATCCGATGCATCCGGATTTCCCCATATAATATTTTCTTTAATTGACGTACTGAATAATTCACTTTTCTGCAGAGCGATGGATATCTTTTCCCTCAGTTCCTGCTGTCCGTAATCCCGGACATCAACTCCATCCACATAAACGGCACCCTCCACAGCATCATAAAAGCGCGGAATCAAACTGACAAGCGCCGTCTTTCCGCTTCCGGTCGCACCCATAATGGCAACTGTCTCTCCGGAATGTATCGTCAAATTAATATTTTTCAGAATCATATGATCTGTTCCCGGAAAGGCGAAAGAGACATTTTTAAATTCAACTTCTCCTTTCGCCTTAATCTCTCCATTATAACTTCCATCCTTCAATTCCGGTTCACTTTGCAGGATTTCTTTCACTCTCTTCCACGAGGCAATTCCTCTCGAAATGCTCTGAAACAACATTACCAGCCCCAAAATGCCGTTTAATAACTGTGTCATATAGGTGATTGCCGCCATGATCGTTCCCGGAGTCGTCAAACCTGATTCCACCTGTACCGAACCATCCCGTAAAATCACCGCAATAACAATATAGACCAACGCATTCATCACCGGATTCATAAATGCAAAAATGACCAGCACCCGGAGTTGTGTCTTTATCAGATCGCCATTTGCCTTTCCAAACCGCAGCTTTTCGTATATTTCCCGCACACAGGCTTTAATAATACGAATGCCCGCCACATCCTCCTGCATAATCCCGTTTATTTGATCCAGCTGAGCCTGCAGTTTTGTAAACAGCGGGTTCGCCTTCCCCAGGCAGAAGGCCATACAGCCGAGAATAAACGGAAATGCGCAAAGAACTATCAGTCCAAATCTGCGGTTTAGCTGAAACATAAAGAAAATGCTTCCCGCCATTAACATGAATGTACGTATCATTCCCCGTACAAACTGCGCGACAAAATTCTGTACCTGCGTAATATCATTCGTGACTCTTGTGACCAGCGATCCTGTCGTATAATAATCTATCTGCGGAAATGAAAACTTCATAATTCTGCGAAAACAATCCTTGCGAATTTCATTTCCGATATTCTGTCCTGTCATATGTACAAATACGTTGTTCAGCGAGCCACAGGTTCCGCCAATTATGACCAATATGATCATAGTAAGGCCCACCGTAAAAATCAGATGCAGATCGCCAACTCCATTGTTGCTGATTCCCAGAACTCCTTCATCTACAATCTGTCTCATCAGTCCCGGCTGAACCAGATCCATCAGCACTTCTCCAACCATAAAAGCTGCAGCCAGGATTGCAAAAGGAAGATACCTCTTAATATATTGCCACATATACATCTCTCCTCTCAATACCGATCATCCCAGTCCGCATTCAACTTTTCGGCAATCATCAACAGCACATTTTTTTCCTCTTCCGACAAACGGGAAAACATTTCCTCATGCCGTGTCCGCCGCTGCTGCGCTGCCTCTTTCGCTTTCACTTCACCCTGCTCTGTCAATCTGATATCCGTCGTCCTGCGGTCCGTTGGACTTGGTGTCCGACGGATCAGACCGGCACTCTCCAACTTTCCAATGACTTCACTGGCAGAACCGGGCTGAATCCCAATCCGCTCCGTCAGTTCCCTTTGCGTCATTCCTCCTTCTTCATATAAAATAATCAAAATCCGCTTCTGACTTCCCTTTCCCTCGGAAAGAAATCGTATCATATGTCCCAGATCCCTAAGATTAATGACAAGCTTATTGTTTATATCCATATTGTCATATCCTGTCAGCCCACGGAAACACTTATTTTTTTCACGCATAGTTCATCACTTCCTCGATCATATTTATTAAGGTACCTTTGTATTTATACTGCAAAACAGTTTTTTTGTCAAGGTACCTTGTGATATTTTATGTGCAATGAAAGTACCTGAAATAAGAAATGTATAAAATAGTTACGATTCACAGCCGATTAAGAATAGGGGTATTATAAACCAAAACATAACAAGACAAATCCGTGTTAAAAAAGC
>CAZJSI010000002.1:0-24221 GCA_964548675.1 uncultured Eubacterium sp.
GAGAAATTTTATGCGCTGCTGTTTCGTCCAAATAGATTTTTTGAAATATATAACAACTCAAAAACCGATAATTTAACAATACAACAACTTTGATATAAATAACACTCTGATAAACATCGGAAGCAAAATGAAAGATAGATTCTGTTTTTCATAATTGCCATAAAGTTCATTCTGCCTTATAATGTGTTTATAAATTGGTCATTGGTACATCCAGGATCAGATTGGAGATAATTATATGGAATTTCAAAAAATCAGCTCCCCATCCCTCCGGGAACTTTTTGTGGAACAGCTTGTCCACATGATCCTTTCCGGGAAACTAAAAATCGGTGAAAAGCTTCCGCCCGAACGGCAGCTGGCAGAAGTAATGCAGGTCAGCCGCGCCGTCGTCAACGGCGGCATCTGCGATCTTGAACGTATGGGCTTTCTGATCGTCAAACCAAGAAGCGGAACCTATGTGGCAGATTACCGGCGGAAAGGAACGATCGATACACTGCTGTCCATCATGAAGTACAGCGGGGGACGCCTGCGCAACGAAGAAATCCGCTCTATTTTTGAGGTACGGATCGCATTGGATACTCTGGCTGCCCAGCTCTGTATCGACAGAATCAGCGATGAGGAAATACAGCTTCTTCAGGAAAAGGTTGAAGATATTAAAAATGCACCGGGTATGCAGAAGGCCATCCAGGCCGCCTTTGAATTCCAACATGAATTCGCTCTTGCTTCCAAAAATACCCTGATCCCCCTTATCTTCCAGTCCTTTCGTGCTCCCATTTTCACTATGTGGGAACGCTTCTGTAATCTGTACGGGATAGAGACGCTCTATGAGCGCAACCATACCATGTGGTCCTATATCAGTAAACGCGACACCGAGGGAGCTGTCGCATGGATTCGACAGTCCCTCGGCGAGTGTATTAGCGGAAATCTTGAAATATATTACGATTGATCCATATTGTGAACGTCAGGTTATTTCTGACGTTCCTTTTACTTTTCTTCTGCCCTTGCCATAGCAAGCTTGAAGTCTCGCTGATCCGTAAAGATCTCATTCTTATACGGATTTTTCTTCTGTGTTACGGAACGTTTGATGATCACTGCGAGTACAATAACATTCGCTGCCAGCGCAATGATCGCTATAACGCCCTGAGCCGTCGGGTTGGCCGCGGTCGGTCTCACAGCCGCATCCATCACGCCGTCCGCATAAACGGAAGTAATGGTCGTAAAACGGCTGTTATCCTGGAACAGCGGGAACACCTGCGCAAACATGCACCACAACGCCAGCGTATTTGCCCGGTTCTGTATCCAGCCGCCCTTGTTCCACAGCGCATTCGCAAAGGTCGGCGCAAGTAAAAGGGCAAGTCCGCAGTACCATGCATGGGTCGTGAGGTTATTGTACGTATACTCAAAATTCCACAGATCGTACGCTATGATAAAACACCATGTCATATCCGGCCACAGCATATCTTTTTTGTCTTTGGAGGAATAAATTCCCCACCATCCGGTCATACACAGGATATTCAGAATTCCCGCAATTCCGTTTACCCAGTTCCACCATCCGCCGTAGAGCCATACATTCTCAGAAGACAGCCACCAGCGGCTTCCGTGTTCGGCCAGAGCCATCGCCCCACGGATACCAGACTCAAAGTCACTTGCCACAGCGATCAGAATATTAATAGCAACGATCAAAAATGGAAAAACTTTAAACCACTGTGTTTTTCCGATACCCCACTTATATTTAAGCATCATAAAACCAATACAGCCCGCAGTCGCGGCATACAGCTTCGCGTAGTGGAACCAACTGTTCATATGGACATAAGTCTGATTATTCAACGCCCATTCAGCGCCTCTTGCCGCACCCACATAAATAGCGATAAAATACACGGTAAGTATTGCCGGCAAAATGAGAAAACATGCAATTCCCCCAATCTTCGTGCAGCGGGCAATCTCATTTGCCAAAATCAATCCAACAAATACCAGAACCCATCCAAGGAGCTGCCAGCCGGCTCCGTCTCCATAAATTTGAAATAACATCTCAATTCCTCCCTTATATTTACATAGTTTCTATTTTCTTTTACATTGCTTCTATTTCTTTTATCTGGAACTCATTTCCGGTGACAAGATATGTGCGGCTGCCGGAACAAAACGGACATATTTTCCCGTGCTTTACCGTGCCATATGTCCTGCCGCAATCCTCACAAAATGTCACAGCCGGAATCTGTTCCATTTTTAATTGAGCGCCCTTGAGTAATTCGGATCTGGCGCTCGCCCACTTCCAACAATCTGTCAGATAGGATCCCACCACCCCGGACACTTCCCCAATCTCAAGTGTCACGCTGGCAACCTCGCTCAGATTGTTTTCTCTTCCGACTTCCTCAAGGCTTTCTATAATATGAAATACGATTCCCAATTCATGCATCGCTTATTTACCCTTTTTGCCGAACTTAATCTTTAATTCCCGTTTCAGCATATATGGCAGGATTGCTTTCATCTTATCCTCCGATTTATACATCGTACTGCACTCCGGATGTTCACGATAAAGATGAATTGCATCAAATTCGCATTTTGTCGTACATACGCCGCAGCCAATACATTTGTTTTCATCTACGATAGAAGCTCCGCAGCCAAGACAGCGGGCCGTCTCGGTCTTCACCTGCTCTTCTGTAAATGTCTGATGTGCATCACGGAAAGACCTGCGGTGATCAATACTCTCATCCATGCCCGGAATCTGCCGGGAAGCGTTGTCATACTGCTCCAGCTCGATATTTTCTTTGTCAAGTTCTTTGAACTGGCGCCGGTTTCTTCCGATTGTAAGGCTGCTGTGAGGCTGCACAAAACGGTGAATGGAAACGGCTCCCTCCTTGCCCGCTGCAATTGCATCAATCGCAAATTTCGGGCCGCTATACACGTCGCCGCCCACAAACACATCCGGCTGTGCCGTCTGGTAAGTCAGCGCATCCGCTGCCGCACAATTGCCTCTGGCCAGTTTCACCTGAGATCCATTGAGCAGGTCTCCCCAGATCACGCTCTGCCCGATACTGAAAAACAGATGGTCACAGGCAACGGTAACAGTTTCCTCCTCCGCATATTTCGGGGCAAACTGTCCTTTCTCATCAAATACAGATACACATTTTTTAAATACGATGCCCGTCACTTTTCCGTTCTCTGTAAGGATTTCTTTTGGACCCCATCCGCAGTTTACAATAATTCCCTCGTCCTGCGCTTCCGCGATCTCCTCCTCAGATGCGGGCATCTCGTTCCGGCTCTCGAGACAATACATGGACACTTCCGACGCGCCGCAGCGTCCGCCGGTACGCGCCACGTCAATTGCCACATTTCCTCCGCCGACTACCACACATTTTCCGCTCAACGGGAATTTCTCATCCTCTCCCACCTTGCGCAGAAAATCCACGGCCGTCATGATACCCTCCGCGTTTTCACCGGACAGGCCCGGCAGTCTGCCGCCCTGACATCCGATCGCTATGTAAAATGCCTTATATCCCTGTGAACGAAGTACATCCAGCGTGATATCCTTTCCGACCTCAACGCCGCAGCGGATCTCCACGCCCATCTGACGCATCACGTCGATTTCTGCCTCTACCACATCTTTTTCCAGCTTATAAGACGGAATGCCATATACCAGCATACCGCCCGGACGTTCATTCTTCTCAAAAACAGTTGGCTTATAACCCTTTTCCGCAAGATAATACGCACAGCTCAAGCCGGCAGGCCCGCCTCCGACGATCGCGATCTTCTCCTTAAACAGTCTTCCGGTAGAGGGCGGAATGATCGGCGGAATATACCGGGTTTCGGCATCCAGATCCTGTTTGGCAATAAATTTCTTCACTTCATCGATCGCCACGGCCTGGTCTATCGTGCCTCTGGTACATGCATCTTCACAGCGGCGGTTGCACACATGTCCGCAGACAGCCGGGAAAGGATTCTCTTTCTTGATCAATGCCAACGCTTCCGTATATTTTCCCTGAGCCGCCTTTTTCAGATAACCCTGAACCGCAATATGAGCAGGACAGGCCGTTTTACAGGGTGCCGTTCCGGTATCATAGCAGTTGATCCGGTTATTATCCCGGTAATCCTCATCCCATTTCTCCGGTCCCCATTTTACCCTGTCCGGGAGCTCCTGCTTCGGATATGTGACAGGTCCGTCTTTCGTGCAGAGCTTCTGTCCCAGCTTTACGGCTCCTGCGGGACAGTATTCCACACAGCGCCCGCAGGCAACGCAGTCCTTTGTCTCCACTCTCGCCACATATGCGGAGCGGGACATATTCGGTGTGTTGAAAAGCTGAGAAGTACGCAGTGCGTAACAGACATTGACATTACAGTTGCATATGGCAAATATCTTATTTTTTCCGTCAATATTTGTGATCTGATGGACAAACCCGTTATCCTCGGCGCGCTTTAGGATATCCATCACTTCGTCATAGGTAATATATCTGCCGCCCTTATTCGTCTCCACAACATAATCCGCCATATCGCCTACCGCAATACACCAGTCCTCCGGGTCATCCGCGCAGCCCTCGTCGAAGGTCTGTCTGGACATACGGCAGGAGCATGGGCTTGCCGCATATTTTCCCTCATATTTCTTCAGCCAGTGCGAAATATGTTCCACATCCACCGACTGATTTTCCATTTCAATCGCCTTTTCCACCGGAATGACATGCATACCGATCCCGGCTCCTCCCGGCGGAACCATCGGCGTCACCTTTTCAAGCGGAAGCCTCGACATTCTCTCAAAAAATCTTCCAAGCTCCGGATGCTTTTGAAGCTGCTCTTTGTTCATATTGGTAAACTCAGCGCTGCCCGGTACAAACATCGGCAGAATATACTGTTTTTCCCTCGCCGGGTTCTCCCAGTTGTATTCCAGCAAACCGACAACACACATCTCCTGCAGCAGTTTTTCCAGCTCCGCCTCACCCTTTCCGGTGGCGGCCAAAAGCTGCGGAAACGTCATTGGCTTTCTCACTTTCATTTTCAGGGCAACTTCTGCCATTTCGTCTGTGACAATACATGCCAGTCCCCAGTACTCCGGATCATCCACCGTCACCTTATGTCCGATACGGTCTGTGATCTTCTGTCCCAGTTTCAGTATCAATTCCCTCTGTTCAGCCATTTTCTCTCTCCTTCCCCGTTCTATATTAAGACTGCCAATCCGAAACTTCCTGTCTCAGCCAGTCAGCCCATTCATCGATCCCTTCTCCTGTCCTTGCGCAGATCGGAATGATCTTCGCATTCGGATTTCTAAATCTGATATTTTCGCAGCATTTCTCCATATCAAAATCAAAATACGGCAGCACATCGATCTTATTGATCAAAACCACATCGCAGATTGTGAACATCAGCGGATATTTCAGCGGCTTGTCGTCCCCCTCCGGCACGCTCAATATCATCGCATTTTTTACGGCTCCGGTATCAAACTCCGCAGGACACACCAGATTTCCCACATTTTCCAGAATAGCAAGATCAAGGTCCCCCGTCTCCAAGCCTTCCAGCCCCTGCCTGGTCATATCCGCATCCAGATGGCACATGCCTCCGGTGCGAAGCTGAATGGCTTTCACCCCCAGATCCGATATCGTCCTGGCATCCACATCAGAATCAATATCTGCTTCCATAACGCCTATTTTCAATTCTTCTTTCAGGCATTCAATCGTCCGCGTCAGGGTCGTTGTCTTTCCCGATCCCGGCGATGACATCAGATTCAGCAAAAACACTTTTTTCTTTTTCAGTTCCTCTCTGACTTCGTCCGCACGCCGATTGTTATCGGCAAAAATGCTCTGCTTGATCTCAATCGTTCTAAATGTTCCCATACGTTTCAATCTCCGTTCATTTTGGTTATACCAATCAAAAATTTTCTTTTAATAATTATAATATTTCGTATCTGCTTTGTCAATTTTAGTTATACACTTTTCTTGTTTTTTGCGGTTTTTTCGCATTATATCTTAAAATTATATTTATAACTTATTATTTTGGTATTTGGTATAACCAATTCCAATTTATATAAGAGTAATGAGAAAAATGTGATATTATACAAAAGGAGCCGGGCAGAACAGCAGCTTTTACACCGCCTGTTCTGTCCGGCTCCCCGTCTCATATCTCCTGATCTTGTTCGCCAGGCATATGTTCTAAAATATCCCACATGATATTATGGTTGTCCAATATCAACTTTTTTCAAGTGCCTCCAGGATCACCTCTTTGGCAATGATCTCTCCCTCTTTCACCGTCATCTGCTCCACTTCCTCCGCGATCATACGCTGCGCCTCCTGGGTCTGAAGATAGCGCTCAATACGGGGCTGTATCGTATCAAAATCAAGAAATCCGTTTTCCGTTCTCCGGATACACTTTATCACGCAGAAGGCGCCGTTCTCCTCATAGGGGCCGTATACCTCTCCGGTATCGAGCTGAGATGCCAGGCTCCAGCGCTGGGAATAAACACCGCTCATTCCCTCCTGAGTGTCCAGCGAATTCAAATTCATCTGCTGAATGGAAATATCCGAGAAAACATCTGCCAATTCCTCTGTTGATCCGGCTTTTTCCATCGCCTTTGACAATTGTACCGCTATCTCCTGCGCTTCTTTCTGCTGCATATCTTCACCATAGGGAATCTCCGCATACCAGATATCGACTCCCACATCATAGGCAAATTCTTCCGGATTTTCGTCATAATACGATCTGCAGTCCTCCTGTGAAACATCGGTCTTATTCTGAATCAACGCGCTGACCACCTGCGTCTCGAGGTTGGAATACCAATACTTGTAATAGGATGCCGCGTCGTAACCGTTCAATCCATAGGAGATCTCATTTTCTGACAAATTTTCTTTGGAATCGTTCTCGGCATCCATGGATTCCAGTAAATCTGCATAGGTAAAGTCCTCCAGAATCTCCAGTTCTTCCGCCAGATCTTTTAATGCATAATTGTACCGCAGTTTTTCCTCAATTATACTTTCCAGCATTTCACAGGGCTGGACGCCATCAATTTCTGTCTCCCAGAAATCTTCACTGTTTACCTGTTCCGTAGAATACTGCATATAAATCTGATTGCAGTATTCCTGTGCAAGCATACTGTACTCCTGTGCGGTCACCGGGATATCGTCCAGATAAAAGACAGCGCTTCCCGTTTTTATAGATTTCTCAGTGCTTGTGACCTTCTCATTTTTGCATCCGCCAGCAACTGTCAGTACGGATATAATACCTGCCAAAATAAAAAAATACCATTTTCTATTCATTTAAAAACGCTCCTGCTTTTTCTTTTTATACGCATGATATTTCCCCTCATTTCCGTATAAACCATACTTTCCATATCCATAATATCCACTTTTCCCATATCCGTAATATTTTTCGCCCTTTCCTTCCAGGTCATTCAAAAGGAATCCGACAAGATTTCCCCGAAAGTTTTTTAATATCTCAACCGCTCTCTGCACTTCTTTCGCTTCAGAATGCATAGCTCTCACCACCATAATGTATCCCGTAACCAGATTATTGAGCAGAGCTGCATCGGATACCACTCCAACAGGAGGCATATCAATAAATATGTAATCAAATTTCTGTGCCAGCTGTTCCAGCATCTTTTTCATAACCGGGCCGCTGATCAATTCCGTCGGATTCGGCGGGATCTTTCCGGATCTCATAAAAAAAAGATTCTCCTGTTCAGTCTGCACCACACTGATCTTTTCCTGAATTTTCGCAAGCGTTTCGCTTAATCCCGGGCTGCATTCCGTCCGAAAATATCGATGAACAGATGGGTTGCGCATATCTCCGTCAATGATCAACGTTTTTTTCCCCGCCATTGCAAAAGATATTGCCAGATTAATTGTGTTGAGTGTCTTTCCCTCATTTTCCCTCGCGCTTGTAACAGCATAAATCGGGCATACCTCACCTTTTGTTGTAAACATCAGTTTCGCACGTATTAAATTGTATGTTTCCTTTATCCTAAAGGTGGAATTTTTTCCCAGCATCTTCCTGTATTCTCTCGGCAAGAATACTTCTTCTTTGTTCCTATCCCTGAAGTTTTTTCCTGTCCTCATCTTTCATATCCTCCTTCCGAAGTTTTGTCCTGTCCTCATCTTTCATATCCTCCTTCCACAGTTCCCTGTCTATCATCGGAATAATGCCAAGTATAGGGATTTCACCCTTGAAATAATCCTGTAAATCTTCCTCTCCGGTGATTTTTGTATTAAAATATTCTCTCAGAATAAACACACCGCAGGAGCAAAAGAATCCTATCAAAATCCCTGCCAACGTATTCATCCATATATTAGGTGCCACAGGTTCTTCCGGTATCTTTGCATAATCTACTACCTCGATTCCGCCGGCCTTTACCACCCGGATCAGTTCATCAGGCAAAACTTCCACAATTGTATTGGCAATCTCCTGCGCACGCTGTGGATTCGTATCAGTCACTGAAATAGAAAGTACTTCGGTATTGTTTATAGTAGAAACTTCTATCATTTTCCTCAGATCTTCTTCGGACATGGAAAGCTCCATCTTATGAATCACTTTGTCTAAAACAGTATCACTTTGAATAATAACGCTGTAGGTATCTGCCAACTGCACAGAGGCATTAAGCTCCGATGATGTAATACCCTCATCATCCGTTGCAGTTCTGTTCATACCGCTATATACATAAAGGCTTGCAGACGCTGTATACTCCGGAACTATTACCGCCACACTGATCAGCCACAAAACAAATCCGCTTAAAATAGTCCAAAAAAATATCCGGATTTTTTCCCTGCCTAAAATCTTCAGGACACTCCACATACTAATGTCTCTTTTGTTCATTTTAGTATTCCCTCTTTCCGTAAGCTTCCAAATTTTTATCCGAAGGCAATCCGGCATCCTCCTGCCGATTTTCCGTCTGTCTGATAAAAAATGCTATCATACACATTTCAAAAACAGAACATGTTGCTGTGATACGAAACGTAAGAGAAATAACACTTCCCACAACAAACATTAGCAGCAGGCACCGTTTCCATTTTTTTTCATTCATATCAAAAATACTCTTTATCATCGTGACATAAAAGACTACTATAACTATTAGTCCCATGATTCCCTGCTTAAATAGCACGGTATACCAATAATTATGAAAAATCGTTCTGCTCTGCAGTTTTTCAAACATATAAGGACGATTCCAGCTTGCCTTTTGCGCTGCCTCCAAAAGCCCTTCCACATGGGATGCATTACCGCCAAAACCAAAACCAAATATTTTATTGTACCAGGGTTCTCTCAAAAACAGTTCCCTGACAAAAACATTTTCATTTTCCCGATATCCAAGGCTTTCATCCAACCGCAAAAAATCACCTATCATTTTTCCCCGATTTAACACAAACAGCCAGACAATAACAGCCGCGGCGCCAAAACAACAAATTCCAATCCGAATCAACATTTTCTGTCCATTATCGGGAACATCCAACAGATAAGAGATCATTATGACCATCAACGTTAGGCCGATCACTACCATATATCCTCTTGTCCCGGATAATATTGTAATGATAATAAAAAAAATACTGTAACATACGGTTTCCGCAGCGGAAAAACATCTGTTTAGATAACACCAGCCGGTTACAATTGTCAACGCGATCACCATACCGGCGCCAATTGGCTGATGGTTTGTAACTATCCTTGCGCCAAAACCATCCCTCATCCAGACCAGGGCTATGAGCGCTATTTCCGTAAACAATCCCAGCCTTACCACAAATCGATAGTCTTCCGCCTTTGCATACCATGCATTCTCCGATCCCTTTTCCAAAACCATACAACCAAAAACCAATATATAACCATAACGTGTAATGAGGGTTGATAATGTAGTAAAAATATTTTGAAAAACGACTCCCACTATCGTATAGGCCAAGATCCATACGATCAGCCAAAAACTTCCCATATCTATTTTCGTGGGTTTTCCTATGCCGAGAAAAATCATAACAAAATAAATTGATAAGGCAATGTCAAAACCTCCATCCATAAAATACACCGCAAAGTACATCGTTGTTATCACTGCCAAATATCGAATCCGGTTATTCCGATAATGATAAAAAGCAAACAGCGAAACAACTATCTGCAGTAAATAAAATATCATAATTATCTTTCCCTCATCTCATTACTCATCTTTTATAAACAGTAAGGAATTCAATCTTTTCCAAATAAATCTCTTGTATATACTTTTTCTTTTACATCCTCCAATTCTTCCATCCTCCGATTGGCAAGAATAATGTCGGACATTTGTTTGAATTCTTCCAGATTGCGGATAACCTGCGCGCCATCAAAATATTTTTCTTTTACAGCCGGTTCAAACACAATAACTTTTATCCCTTTCTCCTGTATGAGTCTCATAATCCCCAGGATACTGGACTGCCGGAAGTTATCGCTTTTTGTTTTCATCATCAATCGATAAATCCCCACTACTGTTGGCTTGAATGAAGCCACCTTATCTGCAATATGCTGCTTTCGTGTCTGATTGGACGCGATCACTGCCCCTATCAATTCTTCCGGAATATCCCGATAATTCACCAGCAGCTGTTTTGTATCTTTTGGCAGACAATATCCTCCATAGCCAAAACTCGGATTATTATAATAATCTCCAATTCTTGGATCTGCGCAGACCGCCTTGATCATCTGACCGGGATCCAGCCGCTTCACTTCCGCATAAGTATCCAGTTCATTAAAAAATGCAATCCTCATTGCAAGATAAGTATTTGAAAACAACTTAACCGCTTCTGCTTCCGTGCTTCCCATATAAAATACAGGTATCTCCGATCGCAACGCTCCTTCCTGTAAAAATGAGACGAACTGACATGCTTTTTCCCGCCCTTGTGTTTCCCCTTTTGGAATACCAATCACGATCCGGCTCGGATACAGATTATCATACAGCGCTTTTCCCTCTCTTAAAAACTCCGGGCTGAACAGAAAGTGCGTCCCCGCATATCTTTTACGTATTTTCTCGGTGTATCCCACCGGCACTGTCGACTTGATCACGATCCATGCCCCCGGAGCATAGTGTACCGCCTGATCTATGACCAATTCCACCTGAGTGGTGTCAAAATAATTTTTATCCTCGTCAAAATCAGTCGGAGCCGCAACTACGATAAAATCTGCGCCTTCGAACGCCTGCTTTGTATCTGTAGTCGCATACAAATTTAACTCTTTCTGTTTCAGATATTCCTCTATCTCTCTATCCATAATCGGAGATTTTCGTTGACGTACCAATTCTACTTTTTCCGGTACAATATCCAACGCCCACACCTCATTATGCACGGAGAGCAGCACTGCATTTGACAATCCGACATATCCAAGCCCCGCCACGGCAATCTTTTGCATCTTTTCCATATCCTTTCACTCAATCGTACAATATTTTCCCTGCTCTAATAAAAAATCTTCTGTAAAATGAAACAATATCCCCGTTGCAGGGGTAAATGTCATCTCTCCAAAATAAACTTTGTCCTGCAGTGTATACAGATCCACCCGTACAAATTGTATTCCCTCTGCCAGGCGGGCGGCTATCTCGCACATCTCCTGAAAACAATCCGGTTTCTGCGGCTTGTCCGGGTTTTGCAGCGCCCCCTCGACCACATTCAGATGATTCCATTCCAGGTCAAACACATCCCGATATCTTCTGCCGCTTCCATAGCTGCATACAAGTACAAACCTGGGGATTCCGTCACTGCAATGAAACTTATAGTCCGTAATATTTTCCCGTCCGGAATCCATGAACTTCTCACACAGCAGCCGGGGTTTGATCGGCAGATAATGCATTTCCAGCGAAATGTAAGCAATATTGGTTTTCATCCAAAATTTCACCAATCTATGTAATTTATGTATATTCATTTCCGCTTTTGACCTGCAGATATAATTCATATCACAGCCATGAGTCGCTTTCAGCACGAACTGCTCCGGAATTTTTTCAAATTTAATCTCCTCAAAAGAATCATAAATACCATAAATCGGAATCAATGTATTCTCATAACCTTTATTTGCCACGTACTGCCTGACCTCATATTTATCCGTCAGTCTGCTGCGAAGCTGCGAATCCGTATTATATTCCAACCATAAAATTTTTTCATTTAATTTCTGCGGATGTTTAAGATCTATCTTCCGATGCTTATAGCAACGTGAAATAAATACCTTTAAATCCCGAACATCCACGATTTTACACATTAAGCTATTACATTTAGACAAACTGATCCTGATAAACCATTTAAAAAAATATCCCATATCTTCCATTTTTCTTCTCTCTGCACGGCAGCACCCCGATCACAATTTATTTGCGGGCACATTTTCTATACTTCAATACTTTTTGTAAACCGTTTCCCTTTTTCATTTCTATCAAAAACTGTGCCAAAAAAAGTCCAACCGCAGTAATCATCATCATAAAAAATGAATTTTGACAATGAAGCAAATAAGTAACTCCAATGATTGCCAGAGGAAACAGCCACCATTTCAGATAAGTGCAGAGCCGCACGGGCGCTTTTTCCATCCAGCGGCATACAAAAATATATTTACTGACAGATTCTATCAGAACCTGAATTGCCAATCCATATAACGCAAAAAAGGGATTTTTATGCATAACAAAAAATATGATAAACATCATCAGAATTGCCAGCTCCCGGCAGCGATTGTCCATACGTTCGTTCCCGGTCATCTGCATCAGTCCTCCGCACGGACCAAGCGTAGCCGCCAGCAAAAATACTACGGAACATCCTGCAAACAACGATGTTTGCGGCAGCAGTTCTTCCGCCAACACCTTAAGAACAACTGTCGGATACCCAAGTAAAACCACTGCCAAAGGGCCTACAAATAACATTTGAATCCGCATAATGGAAGCGAAGCAATTCCGGATACCATTTTTATCACCTTCATGATATAGTCTGGAAAATTCCGGCAAAAATATTTTTGAAGTTGGCCCTGACACAAAATTTGTCAACTTTCTGATCATGATGACAATGCTGACAACACCAGCCTCAAAAGCCCCTATTACAAAATATTGCAAAATGACAGGGACCTGTCCCACCATCGCCTGCATAATATCTGCTCTTTGATATTGTCCAAGTTTCCGCATGGACACATCTGCAGAACAATCAATTCTCTCCCTTCCAACATACTGTTTTTTCCGATTCCACAATTTTCTTCCCGTAAAAAAAACAAGAACCAAAATATACTGCGCCAAATACAGAAAGATTATCCCCTGAAAATCAATCTGAGCGCTTTTCCGGAGCGCCAGTATAGAAGCAAACAGAAAAAGACGTCCTAAAACATATTCTCCTATTAAGGATTGCACATAAATTCCTTCCGCCAGCAGACAACTGCTCTGATCCATCACAAGAAGTTCGGCAAAGGCAATTCCCGCAATAATAACCAGCATAACGCTTCCCTGCAGCTTTGACGCCACACATATTATGGCCATGACCGGCAAAACAAATCGGAGGTAATATCTGATTTTAAATTTTTGCAGTGTGTTTGTTTTTCCGGAAAGATAAAAAGTATTGCACTTTACAATACCGGAAAAGAAACACCAGAAAATGAGATCTGCCGCATTGATCCAGGTGGTATAGCTCCCATATCCTGAAACTCCTATTTCCCTGGTGATAACAATTTGCAGCAGTATTTCCAACACTGCTCCCAGCAATTTTAAAAATACACTGATCAGAAAAATAAAATTCATTCTCTATAACCTCAAAGGACTGAGACAGATTAGCCGTAACTTATCCGCCTCAGTGCCTGATATTTATCTCTAAAACACTTTTAAACGGACAGCATACAACATTCGGTTGATTTTTGGCGGCACGCACACGGCCGCCCGAAGCCCCGATTTCAATATTACTGTCCGCACAGTCTTTTTTCCTTTCCAGCTCCGAAGAATGCTGCCTGCCCTGCGCCTTTCTCCCGCCAGAATACAAGTAAACGCATAAACAGTCATCTTCAGATCATACTTATATAGCGATAGTAAGTTCCGTCATTTTCAATCATCGTAGAATCAATGCTGGACTGATCCTTCTCGATATAAAGCTGTGGCTCCGTAAATGTATAGAAGTCACGGGTCTTTGCATAATATACACGCTGCTTTGTATCTACATTCGGTGTTCTGGATGCCCAGTATACTACGTATTCTCCTGTTACCGGATCATAAGTTGCTTCCGGCGCCCATGTACAACCTGCTTCAATCTCAGCAGACACTTCTACCATACGCTGGTCAGACCAGTTTACAAGGTCGGTAGACTCCCATACCATCAGGCTCTGGCTTCCGCTGTTCTGAGCTGCCGTCCAGTCATTATTTCCGTAAATCTTCAGATCTGTTGCGATCAAGTAGAACTTGTCACCCTCCGGTGAACGAATAATAAATGGATCACGAACTCCCTGTTCTCCCAGTGTAGAAGTCAATACAGGTTTATTTTCGTTCAGGTCATCCCAGTTCATACCATCCTGGCTGGATGCAAAGTAGATCTGCTCACCGTCTGCATAGCCTTCACCCGCAAAGTATGCAAAGAAGTAATCTGTATAATCAGACTCATCAATCTCTGCCGGCGCCGCTTTCACCTTCAACACAATTTCTTTTGTCTTGGTCTCACCCTTGTAAGTAAGTGTTGCCGTCATGGTTACTTCTGTATCCTCAACAGGTCTTGTCACAACACCTGCCGGAGTTTCGCCGTAACCTTCTATCGTTTCTTCCTGCGCATTCACATCCACGATCTCCGGATGACTCGTTGCCCATGTAATCTCAACGCCGCTCTCGGTCTCGACCGGAAGTGTAATGTTTCCGCGGACGTCATCCTTGTTCGGGATATCCAGCGCTTCATATGCTGCATTCAGAGTCTTTTCGATGTTCTCTCCCGGAACGGTCAGTGCAAATGTCGCTTCCTGATCTCCATAAGCTACAGTCACATCAACATTTACATCTTCTGCCGGAGCAGTTACTTTTCCATCCTGAGCAATTGCATCGTTCTCCGGAATCGTCCATGTCAGGTCGTATCCGTCAATGCTGCCTGGAAGCTTAATATCTGTTTCGATCTCGCTTGCAGAAGCATTTCCGTTTAACAAAGCTTTCTGGATATCAGCCAGAAGCATGTTTGTTTTATCCTCTGTGCCCGGAGCTGCCTGTGCTACCTGCTCTGCTGTCAATGCAACATTCCAGATTTTCATGTCAGAAACGTTTGCCTTCAGCAGCGCATCTCCATTATATAAAGATCTTCCTATAAATCCTGTTACTCCGCTTTCCGGAATTGCTTCCAGAACATTCTTTCCATGTGTTAATTCAGATACCAGTTCACCATCCATATACATGGACAATTTTGTTCCGTCGGATACAATTGTTACTGTCGTATATCCGCTGCCAAGATCTTTGGTTGGTCTGGCCATTCTTGTTTCTCCGCCTGCGCTGATCGCAGCGAGAACAGTTCCCGTGTAACCGCTCTGGGCGGACATCGGCCCAACGAAAATGTAATTATCTACATTCGGCCAGCTTGCAACTGTTCTTCCGAAGCACCACAGCCAATGGTTTGCCTGTGTCTGTGTGCTAAAGGTTGTCTGTACAGTGAATTCACCGTTTTCACCTACAAGTCCTTCCGGAATGTCTGCATATCCATCCGCATTAAACTGCAATACACTCTCATCGCCATAAGAAGCTACACTAGATTCTGTAATATCATGCAAAACCGCATCCTTACCATTACCAGTAACGTCTGTCAGCTTTCCATCTTTTACAGACATATCATAATGAGCTTTCAAATTTGCCACGATCGGATCTTCCAGTTCATATACTTTTAACTCTGACACATTACACTCGCTATCCCGCATATATTTGATATATCGATAGGAACCAATCTTTCCTGTGTTAAACTCAGTGTAATATACTATAGTATCCGTATTCTGTGCCGGAGTATCCTCAATCGTATATAGTGCTGTCCAATTCTCCCCGTCAACAGAACCATAGATGGTTGCTCCGACACAACGGCTTGCAAATCCGCTTCTCGGTGCATATCCCACTGCTGCAACCTCTTTTTCTTCACCCAGATCGATGATCACGTAACCCGGATCGTTGCTGTCAGTATTAACGCCGTCAAAGAATGTATTGTAATCGTCGTCCACTACCTTTGCAGGTGTATTGGCGGTACCATTATTCCATACTTTTTCGCCTGATACCTGATCTGCTGTAACCGGAATCTGTTTTACAACAGGCGTCTCCTCCTCAGTTACTTCTTTAATACCACTTACACCCTCAATAATATAAGTAGTAATAGAGTTCGCTTTCATCGTTGCGGTAAAGCTGTTGCTCTCAGTATCAGCAGCAATATTATCACTAGCTGTTACATCTGCCCACTTCTCGCCATCATCCATAGAACCGCTGGTACGGATTGCTGTGATGTCAGTTCCCATCGTCTCAAAACCGGAAAGATCGAATTTCCATGTCTTGTCTGAATCGGAAGTATTCATTGCCACAACAACTGCCTTCTGTCCTTCCGGATCGTACGCAGCCAGCGTTGTTCCGCTCTTGTTAGTTCCAATAATGGTATATCCCGGACGGATATATCTTGAGAACTGTCCGTAACCATAATATTTCATACTCAGAACGATTTCTTCATTATCATGATCCGCTGCTGCAAGTCCCCAGTAGCCGTTTGAGGTTCTGGACTTCCACGCCGCCTCAAGAGCCTCCATAGACAGGTAGTCATTATTGCTTCCCTTGTTCACCCATGACTGACCATACTCACTGCTGTCTGCATGCATGTCGATGGCGTTCCACAGAATCCATGCTGAAGACTGCAGTCCATTGACATCTGTCATCATACGCTGTGCCAGTCCAAGCGCCGCGCTCATCTCTCCGGAATTTGTACCGCCTGTATAGGCGCCGTCCACCTCAGACATCCACAGATTTCTTCCTGCTTCTTCCGCTGTGGCTTTCAGGCCCGCCCGGTCAGAACCGCTGTATGTATGAGTATCAATTCTGTCTACAGCCGCTTTTGCCTCATCGCTTAATGCATTCCAGGAAGTGATCGCAGTGTCGATGCTTGTCTCGTCAGATGCTGAGAGAATAATGTCGATTCCCTTTTCTTCCAACTCTTTGTTCAATGCAACAATGATTCTGGACTGAGACTCACCCTGATCAAAATGGCAGCCTTCCTGTTTGTTGCTGTTTGCTCCCCAGTAATTTGTATATGGCTCGTTCATCGGAGTAGCGCTCTGGAATGTAATGACTCCCTCATTGTTCCAGTGCTCGATGACATCTGCCATATAAGCTGCAAACGCATTGACAGAATCTGCTCTCAAGTTATCTACGCTGGAATCTGTATTTCCCGAGCTGCATCCGCTGACTGTCATAAAGTATGGCGGTGAATTGGAGAATGCCTCCGCAATGAAATCTTCTCCGCTGGCTGCCGCCGCCGCTTTCAGAATGTTCATCTGGTTTGCGTCCGCATCCCAGTCGTAATTCCATGCATAGCCGCATTCTTCATCTACTCTTGTAAATTCTGCTTCATATTCTTCAATTGATTTCTTAGATGTATCAATCTTCGTCACATCCGTCGCATATCCCGGAACACCAGAATCAGAACGGATAATGTGTTCTGCGTGCAGGAATTCATCCGTCTCAGGCAGAACTCCTTCTTCTCCTGACTTGATGACAGCCATCTTAACAAAATCAAGTGTCCAGTCACCAGAACCGCCGATATCAATGGTATTCTCTCCGGCATTTAACGCCACATCAGAGATTGTCACAAGGAACAGCTTCTGATTGCTTGATGATGCAATTACATTATTATTAATAGTTGCAGCATCAACCACATAATCCTGCTCGCCATTTACCCGGATCGCCACTGCCCTGCTATTACTTCCAGAAAGTGTTAAGAGCAGCTTCACAGTGTAATTTGTTGTCTCGTCTACGCTTACCGTATAATGCAGATTGCCGCCGCTTGCAGACGTATCATCCGCAGTACCCAATTCGTTAATCCAGCCGATATAGGTGAGATTACCGACCTGCTCTCCCTTCGCAAAGCCGAAATCCGCATCGGAAGCTGCGTATGTCGAGCTTGCCAAACTGGTAAGTGAAGTCTCCTTCATGCTTGTTCCTGTATAAGCCGCATCGCTTGTACCATAGAACTGCGCTTTTTCATTAACCGGAATTTCCTCCACTGTAACCTCTCCGACATCATCACCGCCGCCCACATTGTAGCGTCCGATATTCATGTCCAGCCCCTCGTCGCTGAAGAACAATCTGGCCGCTTCCGAAGTCAGCGTCTCACTGTACCCTATGCGGTTCGCCCACCAGCACAGGGATGTCCCCCAGCCTTCGAACTCACCCAGGCCATCTTCATTCGTGTCGTTGAATGTTGATGCATTTGTCGGCTGCAGCTTGACCGTTGAATCTACGGTTGCAGCAATCTCTTCCGCCTGTGCCTGGATGCCGATTCCATTCACAGGAAGCCCGGTGAAAAAGAGCGCTGCCGCAGCAGCTAAGCTAATGCATTTCTTCAATCCTCTCATATTTCATCCTCCTCTTTTATTTGGTATATACTTAAAATACAGGCGCAGTTAATCCTGCATTTTATGCTATACCCAAGTTTATTATATTGAAAAAAACAGCCCTGATATATCAAATATCTTGGCTGTTTTTTACATTTCTTACAAGTTTTACCATTTTTCCCGATTATTGAACTGCTTCCTATATTCATTTGGGCTCATACCTATAATTTCCCGAAATGTCTTGGAAAAATGACTCTGAGAGCTGAATCCCAGATAAAATCCAATGTCCTGGATACTATAACCGGAATACCTTAACAGGTTCTGGCTTCTCTTAATTTTTTCCCGGAGGATATATCTTTTTATCGTCACTTTCTCCTGCTTGCAAAATACATGTGATAAATAATCCGCATTCACATGAAGATATTCTGCAATATCCGAAACCTGTATCGAACTGTGCAGATGGCTGAAAATATAATTTTTCACCCCCCCAACGAGCGGATTTCTGTTCCCATCCTCTCCGTATGGACGTTCCGCCTCCACCACTTGGGCATACATATATTTGGCTTCTCTCTTGAAGATTTCCACCTCGGGAACACTCTCGAGTTCCTCCACCTGCCGGATCAGGCTGTCCGCCATGGAAAAGGACTGTTCCACATTGACTCCTCCACGTATCGCCGCCCTGGATGCCAACGTAATATTCCCGATCGCTATATTTTTATGATGCCGCAGCGGATCCTTTGCTAAAATCCCAAGTTCTCCCTCATAGGTTTCCGCAATACTTCTCCGCAGCGCATCCATATCACCATTCTTAATACTCTCCAGTTCCCTGAGTTCCTGCTCATACGGATTATGCGACCCCTGGTTTTCCTGATGGTAAAATATATCTTTCGCCATCCTCTGGGATATTTGCCGGACTTTCTCAAACTGTTCCTTGTTCCTCTCCCAGAAATCTCCGGTAGAAAGTTCTGTTCCCGTTATATACCAGAACAGCATCAACACCCCTGAAACAAATGTATCCATTGAACATATCTGAATTTGAAACCCCAGCTTTTCTATCCACTTATATTTTTTCCGGATATAATGATATCTCTCTTTTCCCACAAATCCCGGGATGATGGGTCCAATGAAAAAACATTCTTCATCCTGATCCTTATTCCATATCTGAGCCATGATCAGTTCTTCCATTACAATAATCACAGGATAGTCCTTTTTCTTCCACGGAAAAGCTTTTAAAAACAGATCATGTTCCTCCCCGGAAAATTCCCTGTTCTTCTCTTCTGAAACAAACTCTTTTTTCAGGTGCCTCTCTTTATCATAACAGCAAATGGACGCATGTATTAAATTTACCATTTGTTTTAGAAAATACTCCTTATCCATCACGCGCTCCATAATACTTCTTCTTTTGTGGTATCTTAACATTCCTGAAAAATAATTCCTCATGCTTAAGTATGAGAAATTCAAGTTTGCTTTTATGAAAACAGTTTTAATTTTTATATGTTTAATTTACTTTTATAAAAACAGTTTCAAATTTCAAATAATATAACAAAAAAAGCGGCTTCGATATATCAAATATCTTAGCCGCTTTCAAATTTCTTATATCATTTTCCCATTTTTTTCCTAGAAATTTTTATCCAATGACAATTTTACCAGACGTTCCAACAGATTTACAGTTCCTTCGATTCCATAGCATGCACTGTTCAGGCAGATATCAAAATCCGCCGGATTTCCCCATTTCTTACCGGTATAATAATTATAATGAGTTTTTCTCTTTTTATCAGTGCGTTTGATCATATCCTCCGTGCTTTTCCGGCTCTGCTCGGTGAGCAGCATTTTTCTGCGTATCCGATTCTCCAACGGAGCCCCGATAAATACACTCAGACGCGGAATATTGTGAACCATCAGAACATGCCCACAGCTTCGCCCTACAATGACACAGTCGCCAGCCCTGGCAATATTTTCAATCACCTTGCTCTGTTGGATATAGTGAGTATCCTTCCCCCCGATCCCCGGAAATTTCTCATCCATCTCATCTATCATCATATCCATAATACCGTCGTCGTAAAAGGAAATACCCAGACGCTGCGCAAGCCGATATCCGATTTCATGCCCGCCTGCTCCGGTCTGCCGTGCAATGCAGATTACAATATGGTCATTCTCCTCTTTGCAGTGAAGCCCGAACCTGTCAGCCGTAAAATCTCTGGAAATCCGATCACATACCTCATTGCTGTCTTCAAAAAAGACCTCCATATCATCACTCAACTCTTTATATCTTTTTGCAAACTCATCGTAACGTTCATTGTCCTCCATCATCCGGATCATATTTCGAACCAGGATCAGTTCCTCCCTCAATTTATCGGTATTCTGTCTCTCCATATCTTTCAGGATCCGTTTTTCGGAAATATGCTTTTCCCCCGGAAATACCTTTCCCATCTCGCTGCCGGAAGCCTCATACACCTCCGTATCCAACGCATAAAAACGCTCCGCCAGTTTCCGGTAATTGAGATTCTTCCCTTCTGTTTTCATTATATGTCACTCCTCTCTGTTTAAATCCATAACTCTTTCCCATTCTCATTCGTCAAAACAATGTGATCTTTCTCCCGCTCCGTACTGCCCTATATAATTATATTCACAATTTCTCCCTTTACCCGGCACCACGTGTCCTCCGGTCTCCATTCATTTGTTTATATACAGTTTACCACTTTATAAGTTTTCCCACAACCCATCAATCCTGAATTATCAATCCTGAATCACGATAAACTTCTTTTTTTCATGACATAAAAATAGCTGATGATCAGCACCACGTCAGCCCCTGTCCACGCCAGAACTTCCGCAAAGAAAATCCCATCCGGACCTGCCAGCAGCGGGAGCAGAAGGGCTGCCGCCGTTCTCATGACAAACTCGGCAATTCCTGACATCATGGGCAGAATTGTATTCCCCATTCCCTGGATGCATGACCTGACCACATGCAGGAGATACAATATGGGCAGGCAGATACTCATGATCTTTAAATAACGAAATGCAATTTCCAATGCAGCTTCCGTCTGCTCAGGCGTGCCTGAAATAAAAAGCCCCAGTATCGAACGTCCAAACAAGAGCATTACTATCATGATCATTGCCGAGGTCACCATAGCAATACCCAGAGCCGAGCGCAGGCCGGTCCGTATCCGGTCAATCCTGTCAGCGCCCTGGTTCTGTCCCGTGTATGTCACCATGGCAAATCCATAGGAGGTCGCCGCAATTTCCAACAACCCATAAAGCTTGTTCGTGGCCGTAAATCCGGCAATAAAAATAACCCCGACTCCATTTACCACAGACTGAATGATCATCCCTCCCACTGCGATCACCATATTCTGAAAAGCCATGGGTATTCCCAGGATCCACAGACGCCGCACCAACGCCCTCTCCGGGCAAAAATCTTTCTTCCGAAGCTTTATCAATTCTATTCTCAGTATTTTCCGGATACAATATACTGCGGAGATTCCCTGAGCAAATATAGTTGCAGATGCCGCTCCCCCGATTCCCCAGTGAAACACGAGGACAAACAGCAGATCCAGCCCCACATTCGTCAGCGCCGCGATTATCATTGCCATGAGAGGAGAACGGCTGTCTCCCAGCGACCGCAAAATACATGCAAAAATATTAAACGCCATAACGACCGGTATTCCGCAGAAAACCAGACGCAGATAAAATACAGACATGTGCCTGATCTCCGTCGGCGTATTCAGGATTTCCAGAACGGGATTCACCAAAATCTGCATAGCCATAAGCAAAACTGCTGCCAGGATAGCAGACAACACCAGCGAATTTCCGATTGTTTTACGAAGGCCGTCCCTGTCTTCAGCGCCAAACTTCTGGGCTATCAATATTCCGAATCCCTGGGTAAATCCCTGGATCAGTCCCAGCGACATCCAGCCCAGCCAGTCGGTGGCCCCCAATGCAGCCAGCGCATCCACGCCCAGCGCCTGTCCGACTACCATTGTATCTACTACCGTATATAACTGTTGAAACACATTTCCGATCATCAGCGGCAGAGAAAATAAAAAAATCAATTTTCCCGGAGAACCACTGGTCATATTCTTTACTGCTGCCATAAATCGAATCCTCCTGCTTTCATTATATCTGCTTTTTACTATATTTCTACTGTTTTTTTCTTTCAGGGATAGTATCGTGCCCTTTGTCTGGGCCGGATTCGGAGTAACATTCAAACCGGTCATGCTGTTCGCTTTATTCTGAAAACGCTCTAACCGAAACGGAACACTTGCAGGATTGATCGTAGGTGATATAATGGTGTTTGTATAGAAATATTTGATTGCACCTTTGGGCGGCGCTCTCGCTATATATGAACCGCTGCCGGCATTTTAGGAGGTATCCACTATGAATTTACCCGAACTGATCATCTTTGACATGGACGGCCTGATCTTTAACACGGAACGGCTTTTTATGAACAGAAAAGCCGATGTGCTGAAAGAATACGGATATGAGGCCCGGGACGAGGATTACATCCGAACTCTTGGAACTGCCGGACAGCAATTGACGGATATCCTGCATGAAATATACGGCCCGGACTATCCGGCCGCGGAGATCAGTCAAAAGACCCGGCAGATCGTAAACGCTGAGATCGATAAAAACGGACCGGAGGTGAAAGCCGGAATAAAGGAACTGTTGCAATGGATCTATGCAAAAAATATCCCTTGCTGTGTCGCCTCCTCCACTCCTCACATTTATGTGGAAAAATATCTGAGACAGGCCGGTCTGTTGGGATACTTTTCCCACATTATCGGTGGAAACGAGATCCGCCGCTCCAAACCGGAACCGGACATTTTTCTGGCGGCCTGCGGGTATTTTCATACCACACCCTCCCGCGCCCTTGTGTTGGAGGATTCTGAAAACGGTATTCTGGCCGCATGGAATGCAGGTATTCCTGTCATATGCATTCCTGATTTAAAAATGCCTTCTGCAGAAATCGCCCGGAAAACAGCCGGAATCGTCAATACTGCGGACAAAGTAATCGGATTTTTGAGTACCGAAAAGAATACGGTATTATAATGGATCAGGTCAAGTTCCGGAAGCCAGTCTATTTCCGAAAATAGACTAGCTCCCGGAAATAGACTGACTTCCAGAAATAGACTGACTTCCGGAAATGACTGGCTTCCGGAAATGACAGCAGCCCGAAAATGTTACACATTTTCAGGCTGCTGTATTTTTGTCACAAAATCTGTTCCCCAGCGGACATAACCCGCATATCTTTTCCTCTGTCTAATCCTGAAATACTACAGATTTTTCATCAGATTAATCATTTCAATTGCTGAGCAAGCCACATCATATCCCTTATTTCCTGCTTTTGTTCCTGCTCTCTCAATTGCCTGCTCAATATTGTCGGTTGTCAAAATGCCAAACAGTGTAGGTACTCCTGTCTCAAGTCCAACCATTGCAGTACCCTTACTTACTTCCGCACACACATAATCATAGTGGCTGGTAGAGCCTTTGATCACTGCGCCAAGGCAGAGAATCGCATCATACTTTCCGGACTGGGCCATTTTCTTTGCCACGATCGGAATTTCAAATGCTCCCGGTACCCATGCCAGATCAATATCATCATCTGATACTCCGTGACGGATGCACGCATCCTGTGCCCCTCCGACCAATTTTGACACGATAAATTCATTAAAACGTGCTGCCACAATACCGATTTTCACTCCACTTGCTACTACATTTCCTTCTAATACTCTCATGATCTTTGTTCTCCTTTTCTCACATTATTTGTCATTCGTATTCTG
>CAZJSI010000002.1:24321-43885 GCA_964548675.1 uncultured Eubacterium sp.
ATACTCTCATGATCTTTGTTCTCCTTTTCTCACATTATTTGTCATTCGTATTCTGCCGGCTACTCCATTTTTATTTGTTATTCATATTTCTGCCGACTGCTTCATTTTTATTTGCTATTCGTTTTCTGACGATCACTTCATCTTTATTCGTAATCCGTCATATGTTCCATTTTTTCCTGTTTTGTCTTGAGATAAAAATAATCAAATTTCTGTGCCTTGATCTGGATTGGCACGCGCTCCTCAATTGTGATCCCGTACCCGGAAAGCCCGGTTATCTTTTTCGGGTTATTTGTCAAAAGGCGAAGACGCTTTGCTCCGATATCACGCAAAATCTGTGCTCCCACGCCATACTCCCGCATATCAGCCGGAAATCCCAGTTTGATATTTGCCTCCACAGTATCATATCCCTGTTCCTGAAGTTCATAGGCTTTCAGCTTGTTCAGCAGCCCGATACCACGGCCCTCCTGACGCAGATAGAGAAGTACTCCGCGCCCTTCTTTTGCAATTGCTTTCATGGCTGCATCCAGCTGCTCCCCGCAGTCACAGCGGCTGGAGCCGAACACGTCTCCGGTCAGGCACTCAGAATGAACCCGGCAAAGTACCGGATCACCGTTTGCCACATCGCCCATCACAAGTGCTACATGATGGTCGCCATTCAGTATGTTTTCATACCCATAAATCTCAAATTCTCCATATTTTGTCGGAAGTTTCGCATCAGCTTCCCTGCGGATCAGGCTTTCATTCTGCAGGCGGTAAGTAATAATATCTGCTATGGTGATCACAGTCAGGTCATGCTTTTCTGCAAATTGAAGAAGCTCCGTAGTGCGCATCATCGTGCCATCCTCACGCATGATCTCGCAGCACAGGCCGCATGGCTTTAACCCCGCCATTTTTGCCAGATCAACCGTCGCCTCTGTGTGTCCGTCACGGACAAGCACGCCGCCTTCTTTTGCCCGCAGCGGAAACATATGTCCCGGGCGGCGGAAATCAGCCGGCTTTGCTCCCTCTTCCACGGCTTTCATTGCAGTAATAGAGCGCTCTGCTGCGGAAATACCTGTGGTAGTGTCCACATGATCAATGGACACGGTAAATGCGGTACAATGGTTGTCCGTATTGACATTTACCATGGCTTCCAGTCCAAGTTTATCGCACAATTCTCCGCTCATCGGCATGCAGATCAGGCCTTTTGCCTCACACGCCATAAAATTTACATTTTCCTGTGTCGCAAATTCCGCTGCACAAATCAGATCTCCCTCATTTTCTCTCTCCGGATCATCTATAACAAGAATGACCTTTCCACCACGCAGGTCTTCCAACGCCTGCTCTACTGTTGACAGTTCTTTTGCCATCTGTCCTTCCTCCTGTTTTTCCATTTATTTTATCTGTCTTTTAAAATCCGTACTCCCTCAAAAAGGCTTCCGTGATCTTGCTTTCCTTCTTTTCCTCTTTCTGAGGCGTCATTAATTTTTCCACATATTTTCCGATAATATCACACTCCAGATTGACCAGATCTCCCACCTGCCTGTCATGAAGCGCCGTCACCTGCTGAGTATGCGGAATGATGGAAACTTTAAAACAGCTCTCATCCACATATGCTACTGTCAGACTGATACCGTCAATCGTAATGGATCCCTTTTCCACGATATATCGCAGCAGCTCCGGCTTTGCCCCAATTGTATACCAGACGGCATTATCGTCCGGCAAAATAGACTGTACCGTTCCCGTGCCGTCGATATGACCGGACACGATATGACCGCCGAATCTGCCGTTTGCAGGCATTGCCCGCTCCAGATTGACTTTTGAACCGGAAGCTAACTGCCCGAGGGAGCTTCGATTCATCGTTTCCGACATTACGTCCGCAGTGTAATAACTTCCTCCCAGGGAAGTCACTGTCAGACACACTCCATTGACTGCAATACTGTCACCGATTTTTGCATCCTCCAGCACTGTTTTACAGCCAATGGTCAGCACGCAGGAGCGCTGCCCCCGACGGATTCCCTGAATCTCGCCTACCTCTTCTACCAAACCTGTAAACATCCTGTCTCACCTGCTTTCCTCTTTATTTCCATAAACAGCGGATTGCCATAAACCATCCTATAAAATACCTGTCCGCTAAGATTAAGGTATCTGCCCGCACCAGAATTCCAAGGTACCTGTCCATGTCATGATTCTAAAACACTTATCCGCTAAGATTTCTCTGACTTTACCGGATAACCGCAGATACAGAAATCATCTCCCATGCGGGTAATCTCCATATCGGCAAGCTGCACAGCGTCTCTCATTTTTTCCGCTCCCATACCCTCCACCGGTGAGCGCGCATCCATGCCTCCGATCAGTTTCCCGGCAATATATGCATACACCTTATTGACAATTCCATCCTCCAGAGCTGAGGCATTCAGTGTACCGCCGCCCTCCAGAAGAATGCTGTCTATCTTCTGTTCTCCGAGGACAGTCATCAGTTCTTTCAGATTTACTCCATGAGCGCCTTTCGTTGAGATGATCTGAATCCCTGCCTCCCGAAGCTTCTCTATCTTTTCCTGCTTTCTCTCCGCTTCCATTGTTCCATGTGCGCAGGCCACGATCGTCGGTATTTCTGAGGCCGTCCTCACAATCTGGCTTTCCAATGGAATGCGAAGTCTGGAATCACAGATAATCCGTATCGGATCTTTTCCCTTAACGCCCCGGCAGTTCAGCATCGGATCGTCCGCAAGAACAGTTCCGATCCCAACCATGATGCCTCTGTATCGCCCACGCATCTCATGCACCTGATGTCTTGCCGCCTCTCCTGTCACCCATTTGGAGTCGCCCGTAGCACAGGCAATTTTCCCATCCAGGGTCATCGCATATTTCATCACAACAAAAGGGGTTTTTGTCTGAATATAATGGTAAAATACTTCATTCAGTTTCAGGCACTCATCCTCCAGTATACCTGTTTCCACTTCGATTCCATGATCCCTTAAAATCTGTACGCCTTTTCCCGCCACCAACGGATTGGAATCCATACTTCCCACATATACCCTGCCAATCTTTTTTTCAATGATGATTTCTGTGCAGGGGGGCGTTTTTCCGTAATGGCAGCACGGCTCCAGCGTTACATAGAGATCCGCGCCAGACGTATCTTCCGTGCATCTCGTCAGTGCATTCCGCTCCGCGTGAAACTCGCCGTAACGTTCATGATATCCCTCACTGATAATCCGGCCGTCCTTTACGACAACACACCCTACCATCGGGTTCGGGGATGTATATCCCGCTCCCATTTTGGCCAATTCCAACGCCCGGCGCATATACATTTCTTTTTCCATAAAAGGCACTTCCTTCCAACTAAATATTCCAATAGGAAATCCAGAGGAGTTTCCTGTATTACAAGAAAAGTGTGCTTCGCACATCCTCGCGGTCAAAAACTTCGAAAGCACAGCTTTTCTTGCCGCGCGCGTAGCTGCGCATCGTTTTCCCGTAGGGATTTTGTATCATAGGAAATCCAGAGGAGTTTCCTATGATACAAAAAATCCCTGAGATTAAAAATCTCAGGGAACGAAAATCATCGTAACCGGCAGTTCAACTGCACTTTACGCTTTCCATATACGCTCTTCTTCCATCCAGACTATACTGTCGGCTCCGGAATTTTCCTGATGGAATCACCGGATCAACGCTTTCACGCTCGCGGGCTTTACCGCCGGTAGGGACTTGCACCCTGCCCTGAAGATTTTCTTTTGTCACTTAGGCTATTATAACTCATTATTATTCATTATACAAGGGGGTTGTTGATAAAATTTATGCAAATTGACTGTCCGTTATTACGGACAGCTTTTATCCACTCTTTTAACGGAAACCCGATTTTTTTCTCAAGATTAATTTGCCGATTAAAATCAGCACCGCGCCCACTGCAAAGGGGAAAATAAAAGTTGCCAGCCGGTACAGCACCGTAACCGCCGCCGCTTTATGCAGATCCACCAACACTCCAAACAGGTTCGTCATGATCAGTTCCACCGCACCGATACCTGCCGGGGTCGGAATTACCGCCGCCGTCATAACCGATAAAGATGTGACAGACAGGGAATCCAACAGATTTATTTCCTTTCCTCCAAATAAGATCAAAAATGGTATGCCATACCAAAAGCACAATTTCATCAGATTCTTTATCACCATCGCGATCAGCGTCTTTACATCTTTCATCAATTCTGATGTGGTTTTCTCCATAATTGAACAACTCTGTTCCAGTTTTTCCAACGCTCCGTTCAGTTTCCCGCTCTTGTTAAAATGCCGCACAACAGCCAGCAGCAGCGTGTGAAATTTTGCAGAAACAGCAAACAGGATCAAGCCTGCTGAAATGAGTGCGGTAAGGATATAGGCCAACAACAGATACACTGCATAATTCCGGTAATTTGCAGCCATTACGCTCCAGTTTACAATAAAAAATATACCGCTGAACAGAGCAATGCTGACCTTGTGGAATACATACTGTATCATATATAATCCGGTTGCCTCCGAATATCCCACTTTTTTCTTACCGAGATAAACAATAGCCGCAACTCCTGCTCCGCTGCCCAGCGTAGATAAACGGTAAAACGAACAAAAGAACGCGCAATACACCGCTTCCCGATAGCGGAACCCCGGATTATATCTTTTGGCAAGTGAATAGGTGATCCAGGCCTCAAACAGATGATAAACCACCGATGACAATGCTATTGCCGCCAATACAGCCAATGATGTGGAACGGAGCTGCTCCGCAATGGAATCCGCCGAATCTCGGAATGTATAAATAATAATTACGATTAATATAGCAACAAAAATAATCTTAAACAACAATTTCTTATTTTTCATGATCTATCACCTGCCTTTACTGCTATTTGGAACTTACCCGCCGATTCCGGCGGAGTGTCGCGCCCCATGGAAACAAAAGCCATCTCCTATCTAATATACCCACCAAACATCAAAATATATGAATGATCTGCATTCACAGATAGAATTAACACTGACCCTGCCCAAAAAATTCTTTGATCTGTCCTGATACAATATCCATCAATCTGATGCGTGCCTCAACACTTGCCCACGCAATATGAGGCGTGATCACCAGCTTATCGCTGTCTTTTATTCTGCGCAATGGGTTGTCCTCTGTCATTGGCTCAATGCGCAGGACATCCAGTCCCGCTGCCGCTATCTCTCCGTTCTCCAGCGCATCCGCCAGATCCTCCTCCACCACAATCGGACCACGGCCTACATTGATGAAAATAGAACTTTTCTTCATCTTTGAAAATGCCTTTTTGTCCATCAGATTCAAAGTATCGTCATTTAACGGAGCATGGACAGAAACAATATCTGAAACGGTCAGCAATGTATCCAGATCCACTCTTTCATAGCCATCCTGCTGATTTTTCCCGGAAGTAGAATAATAGATCACATGACAGCCAAACATTTTTGCAATATCCGCCACACGACGACCGATATTTCCCAGACCAATTATCCCCCATGTCATTCCATTCATCTCATGAAACACATTGGAAAAATGAGTAAACATCGCATCATTGACATATTTTTCATCTTTCACATATTTGTCATAATAATGCATCTTTTCCAGCAAATAAAAGACAAGGGAAAATGTATGCTGGGCAACGCTCTCCGTTGAATACCCTGCCACATTTCTCCATGCTATATTTCTGCGGGCCAGAAAATCCTTGTCCAGATTATTCGTTCCTGTCGCTGTCACACAGACCAGTTTCAGGTTCTTTGCCTCTCCGACAGTCCTTTCATTTACTTCCATTTTATTTACGATAATAACATCTGCATCCCTGACACGCTCCGGCATCTCAGACGCTTTTGAGTATCCATACCGCTTCACATGTCCCAGGGAATCAAAACCGGATAAATCAATATCCTTTCCGATAGAATCCGCATCCAGAAAAACAATATTCATTTTCTTTTTCTCCATTTTTATTACAACGCTTCCCATCCGCAGTGCCCGAGCAGAAAAGCTCTGCTTTTTCTGCGCCACTTACTTCCTTTTCTCGTGTACATCCGCAGTGCCCACTCAGAAAAGCTCTGCTTTTTCTGCGCCACTTACTTCCTTTTCTCGTGTACATCCGCAGTGCCCACTCAGAAAAGCTTTGCTTTTCTTCGTTCACGGGCTTCGCCCTATCAGATCAGCCAGCCAAATATTTGCTTACATGCCAGCATGACGCAAATATTTGGTTGTCTGATCTGGCACTGCTCATTGCCAACGTGGACATTTTACAACATATTTTTTCAAAAGGCAATAACCGTATATCTGCAAAGCTAAAGCCAATACACGCATATTTCTGCAAATCCGATGCAAACCTCGCGGCAAGAATACCGAAACAGACCTGAACTTATCAGTTCTTGACATATGCCCCAGATCGTCATATACTAAGTATTATTATAATAAGTATTCTTAGTATTTTGAAAGGAAATAAATGATGGAATCACTGCACTATTTATTAATGAAGACCCATACGCTTTTGCAGCGAAGAATAGTCTCCCAGGCAACTCAGATTGGCCTCACATCCGGCCAGCCAAAAATTTTAGATTTCTTATTTAAGTATGGAGAAAGCGACCAGAAAACAATCGCCTCCTATTGTGAGATTGAACAGGCTACCGTCGGCAGCATCCTGAGCAGAATGGAAAAAGCCAATCTCATTGTGCGAAAACAGCATGAGGGCAACCGCCGTTCTCTTTATGTCTCACTCACAGAAAAGGGACAGGATGCTGCCGAGCAAATGATGCGGATCTTCGATCATTCTGAATCGGAAGCGATCCAATCCATATCACCCGAAGAATTGGAGGCATTCAAAACAACACTGGGAAAAATCTGCGCCTCACTACAAAACAAAGAATCAAAGGAGATGATCTGATTATGAACCACAGAAAACAAATACCATATTTTGGCAGACGCTGCCTCATACTGTGCCTCAGTCTTGCGATCATGGCATTTGGCGTTGCCTTTTCCATCAAATCTAACCTTGGTACTTCCCCCATATCAAGTCTGCCTTATGTCTTAAGCCTGTTTACTCCGTTGACTGTAGGAACCGCTACAATTGCACTGCATTGTACATTGATCTTACTGCAGATAATTATTTTAAGGAAAAAATACGATCCCTTTCAGCTGCTGCAGCTCCCCGTCGCATTTTTATTCGGATATCTGACGGATTTCAGTATTTGGGCCATACAGTCCATTACATATACCGCCTATTGGCAGCAATGGCTTTTATGCATCATCGGCATTGTACTAATTGCCCTGGGCGTCAGTCTCGAAGTAATTTCAAAAGTAGTGACACTTGCGGGGGAGGGATTGGTCCTGGCCGTATGTCAGGTTGCTCCCATCAAGTTCGGAAATATGAAAGTGGTCTTTGATGTGACTCTCGTTGTAACAGCCTGTGTGCTTGGAGTGCTTTTCGCCGGGGGAATCAAAGGTGTCAGAGAAGGCACTGTGGCTGCCGCAATTTTTGTGGGGCTCCTCACAAAACAGATCAATAAGCCTCTGAAAATATTTGAAAACCGCTGTCTATCTTAAGAAGCACACTTTCGCGACCAATAATTTTGATTACAAGAAAAGTGTGTTTCGCATCCTTTCGCGATCAAAAACTTCGAAAACACAGCTTTTCTTGCCGCTCGCGTAGCTGCGCATCGTTTTCCCGTAGGGATTTTGTACCAAAGAAATATTCCAGAGCAGTTTCCTGTGATACAAAAAAGGAGCCGGGGCACCGTTTACCGAACTGCTGTCTGTCAGATAGACCGCAATTCCCGCCGGTGCACCGGCTCCTCTATATTCAATACTCTCCCTCACGCCTCAACATGGGCGTTTTCCCTTCATCTGACTTGATTTATTTTGATTCAGGCCTGCGGATTCCGAGGAATACGATAAAGCTTACGACCGTAACTCCAATCATCATAAAAATTGTACTCATGTAAGACTGGCTCATATCATACAATTTACCCGCGATCGTGGATGCAAAAGATCCAATCAGAAGATTTGTCACGATAACGGAGAAATTCACGGAATAATAAGTTCTTCCGTAAAAGTCACTGATAATTGCAGACTGCATTGGCGTAACTCCGCCATATGCAAAACCGCCTACAAGAAAACCAAGTATAATAAACGCAAAGTTTCCGCTGGTCAATGCAACGATCAGTATCAGGCTGGCAATGATAAAAGAAACCATATCCACGATCATAGTAAGCTTATATCCCTTTTTATCAAATAGTGCACCGTAAATAACACGGCCAATACCATTTAAAATGGAAATCAGTCCTACCACTGTCGCAATATTTCCATCTGAAACATTTGTTCCAACCTGTGTGGCAATACCACTTGCCTGTCCTACCAGAGCCAATCCGGCAGCGCTGACCATGATCGCCCATATGTAGGTGAGCCAGAATGATGGTATTTTCACCATCTGCGCCGTATTGACGTCAAGAGCCGGCTGTCTCACAACTTTCTTCTTGGCCGCTGTCGGAGGTACAAAATCATCCCCCGGTCTCACAAAAAAGAAACTGCAGACGATCATTACTACAAAGATAATAATGCCGAGAACCTTAAATGTACCACACCAGGCATCACTTCCGTCTGAAGGGGTAACTGCCGCAAACACTTTACCGATAATGAAGCTGCTCAGACCAAATCCCATCAGCAAAATACCTGATATCAGACCCTGCTTGTCCGGAAACCATGCACTGATCGTTCCCATTACCGCATTATACGCAAAACCTGCTCCAAGTCCGCAAAAAACTCCGAATCCAAGATACAGCATCGCCGGAGATTCTTTTGTTAAAGATGCGATAAAAAATCCCGCCAAAAGAAACACTCCCGAAAGGATCACATATATTTTCGGATTCACTTTCTTTGACAAAATACCTGCAATCAGACTTCCGACACAGAAGAACGCCATAACAAGCGTAAATGTCAGAGACAACTGCGCGGCAGTCCAGTCCGGGCGGGAAGCTCCGATCGATTTGGACATTACAGACCATGCATAGATCAATCCCGCCATAAGCAATACGATTACCCCGATAATCGCATATACCCAACGATTCATTTTTTTCATTTTTTTCCCTCCTAAATATTAACCCGAAAAAAAACGGATTCCATCCGTTTTTTTAAAATAACAGTAATATTATAATCTAATTTAATGTATCTTGCAAGATATATTTTATCTATTGTTTCAAATCGGTAATCTTCCTGTCATACCCAAACCGATGTGCCCCGCTTTTCAGCCTAATACTCCCTCTTCTCTCAAATCCCTGTTTTTCCAGAAAGCTCTGCATCACCCGGTTATCCCTGTGAGTGTCAATCCGTATCCATTCCACTCCCCGCATCCGGCAGAGCTGCCGCGCATGATTCATCAAATGTCCGGCAATTCCCTGTCCTTTCCTGTTCTCCAACGTTGCGATCCGGTGAATCACCGCATAGGGCGCTTCCGCCCGCCATTCCCCGTCATAAATGCCTGCATATACGGATTCCGGTTCAAAGGAGATCGCTGCCGTTCCGACAATCCGTTCCTGCCCGCTCTCCGTTGTACATGCCACATAACTGATATTTTTTGCAATGTCAGCTTTGATCGTCTCCTCATTCGGATAACCGTCCTGCCACTGATCCACGCCCTGACGTTTCAGGCTGTCCGCCGCCTGACCGATAATTTCCATAATCTCCGGGATATCTTCTATTTCTGATTTTCTGATCTGCACCTTATCCATCGATCACTACTCCGCCTCTCTCTGCCTGTCGTTTTGGCTGTTTTTCTTAATAGTATTTGAATATTTGTCAAAGAATTTCTGTTCATCCGGCTTCCCGGGAAGCTGTTTTCTTTCATATCATTCGAATGTTTTCCCCAATTTTCTGTACACAGTCAGCATCATTGTAGCAAAACATGCTATGCCTCCCACCGCATTGGAAACCGGCTCCGCCCAGAACACGCCGTGTACTCCCAACCCTCCAATCGCAGGAAGCAGCAATGTAAGGGGAACAACAATAACAATTTTTCTGAATATAGAGAAAAACATCGCCCGCCTCGGTTTTCCCAGGGAAGTAAACACCGTCTGTCCGATAAACTGAAACGCCATGAAAAAAAATCCAAAAAAGTAAATATGCATGGATGGAATCCCCAGGGTCATCATCTCTCCGCTTCCGCCAAACAGACCGATGAAAAACTGCGGAAAGGCAGAAACGATCCCCCATGCGCCCAGGGTGTAGATCAGTAGCACCGCCCCCATATTCCGAATCGTCTTTTTTACTCTCTCATACAGCTTTGCACCGTAATTATATCCGAGGATCGGCTGCCCCGCACTGGAAAATCCATTGACCGGGAGCGAAACGATCTCCCGGGTGGAATTTATGATCGTCATGATCCCCACATAAACATCCCCGCCGTGAAGCTGAAGTGTCGCATTGCAGACCATCTGAACAATAGAATTTGTGACAGACATTGTAAAACCTGACAGCCCCAGAGCCAGCATTTTTTTTACTCGCTTTCCCTTCAGCCTGAGCTGATGCTTACGAATTCTCAACAACGCTTTTTTACCCGTCAAAAAACGAATTGTCCAGACTGCCGCTGCGAACTGGGAAATAACCGTTGCAATGGCCGCACCCCGCACGCCCATATCAAAAATAAAGATAAACAATGGATCCAATATAATATTAAGCCCCGCCCCGATTGCCACAGTGCACATCCCGATTTTTGCAAACCCCTGGGCGTTGATAAAATTGTTCAATCCCAGGCTCAGCAATACAAACACGGTCCCCAACAGATAAATGGTGATGTATTCATTCGCATAGGGCAGCGTTACTTTACTTGCCCCGAGCAGCATCAGAATCGGTTTTTTGAAAATCATGCCAAAGACAGTCAGTACAGCTGCAAACAAGACTAAAAGAGTAACCGAGTTGCCGAGAATCGCCTCTGCCTCCGCATCATTTTTCCGCCCGCGTTCGATAGAAAACAGCGGCGCCCCTCCCGTGCCCACCAGATTGGCAAAAGCAATTACAATCGTTATCATGGGCAGGCACACGCCGACTCCCGTCAGGGCATCCATGGACTCGCCGCCAATACGTCCGATGAACATACGGTCCACCACATTATAGAGCACGTTAATGAGCTGCGCCATTGTCATAGGCACAGCCAGGCGCAGCAAAGTTTTCATGATACTTCCCTGTGAAAAATCTCCGGTTTGTTCTGTTCGCATACTTTATCACTTCCAAATTCTTCCAAAACTCAGATTCTCATCTGCAGTTCTCTTTCATCTGCCAGAAAACCGATCGCTATCTACCGGAATTCCTCTCGTTCATCTCCCGGAAACCCGCTCGTTATCTACCGCAATCACAGCACTTATGTATCTGAGCTGTATGCAGCACCATTGGCGTCCACGTTCCTCCGAGATTTTCATAACTCTCGCCGCACACTTCAAATCCTATTGTCCGGAAGAAGTCTTCCGTTCCTGCCAGTGCATCCAGAAAGATCTCCCGCGCGTTGGACATCATCGCTTTATCGACCAACAGACGGATCAGGAAATCTCCATACATTTGTCCGCGGTATTCCGGCAGAACGGCAATCCCTGCTATCGTAAAACGTTCCCCGTCGAATAAGATGCGCCCGATTCCAACAGGCATATCCCCGGCATAAGCCAACGCGTGCATACAAAATTCATCCGGCATATCTTCTTTCATCGAAAGACCCAACTCCTGCACAAATACTTTCTGTCTGATTTCCTGAACCTGCGTCAGGTCGTCTGCTCCTGATATAAATTTTCCAAATACCATTGTTTTCTCCCTTTAGTTATGCTTCCCTTTTTTGCCTGTTCCTCAAGTTCCATTACATATCTGTCAAAGTCGGACATAAAGAGCTCATCCTGAATGACCCGGTACTTTTCAAACTCTGTTTCTGCATGAAGTTTCGCAATCTCAGCAGAAACTTTCCCGGCATCTTTCAGAATACCATATTCAAACATCTCAATAAATCTATTCAATCTGGTTTCCCAATCTTGCATTGTTAACGGAATATGGCGCAGTGTCATACTTTCCGCAAAATCCAGATAAGCCGATACCATGCGCTCAAGCTGTCCCACCTCTGCCTCAGACAGATAATTTTTTGCAATCGTAACATCACTTTTTTTAATTTTTCCATTTGGAGCATCTGACCATGTGGTCAGCCCCATATGTTCTTTCTTATGGTCAGCTCTCTCTACTATCAGTTCTGCTGCTGTATGCCCATGTACAGCATAATGCATTTTGTTCTGGACTGTAGCATAAAACCGCTTGGTAGCCGCCGCTGTTTTGTCATAGTCGATGGCAGTCGCATACAAATCAGTAACTTTCTGGTAAAACTTCCTTTCACTGGCACGGATTTCCCGAATCCGCTCAAGCTGTTCGTCAAAATATTTTTCTGTCAGATAAGTTCCTCTCTTGATACGTTCGACATCCATAATCCAACCCTTAATCGTATAATCCTTGGCTATCTGGTTTACCCACTTCCGAAATTGAACAGCTCTTTCAGAGTTCACTTTAAATCCAACAGCAATAATCATTTCCAAAGAATAATGGTTCGTGTTATAGTTTTTCCCATCTTCGGCAGTTATTCGAAATTTTCGAATAACTGCCTCTGTCTGTAATTCACTATCTTTAAATATTTTTTTAATGTGGTAATTAATAGTATTTACCTCAACATCATAAAGTATTGCCATCATTCGTTGAGTCAGCCATATATTCTCGTCCTCATAGCGAATCTCCACACTACTCTTTTCTTCCCCAACAGAAGCAACATACGTCAAATATTCCGCCGCACTGGAACGAATCGAAATCCCTTTCTTTTTTTTCTCGGGCATTAGAATCCCCCTTTCCTAATCTATGATAAATGATAACTCAGCTACTAAACTATTATCATTTTATCTGCTTCGGATATTTTCCCCCGGTAGCCCTCACCGTTTTTCACCTGCCAACTGTAAAAATCCGCTCTCGGCTCTCCATATTTTTCCATAATTGACATTATTGTACCACCGTGAGCCACAATTGCAATCTTTTCCAGCCCTCTTTTCTCTGCATCCTGTATACAGGATACAAAAGCCTGACAGCAGCGTTCCCGAAAATCTGCTCCCGATTCTCCCCCCGGGAACGCCAGCATCCCTCCGCTGTCTAGCCACGCCTGATAAGCAGGATGACCATTCAATTCCTCATAATTTTTATATTCAAATTCCCCGAAATCCGTCTCCTCCAGCCCATCCCGGATCTGAATTTCCCGACCCGGGAACAGGATCTCTGCCGTCTGCCTGCATCGAAGCAGCCTGCTTGAATAAACAATATCGGGGCAAAAACTTCTATACTCTGATCCCAACAGTTCCTCTTTTGAAGAATCCAGCAGCGGCTCATCTGTACGCCCCACATATCTTCCTTCCAGATTTCCCATTGTTTTTCCGTGACGTATCAATATGATTTCCATATTCTTCCCCATCTCTTCCTGTCTTGCCTCGCAGACATATTTTTCTCGTACACATATCAGATATCGCACTGTCAATGACTGACATGCCGTCAATCATTGATATCTGCGTCTACTCCAAATAAGCTTTCAGCTCATCCATCCGCGCTTTCGCCACATCGATGCCCTCCTGATACAAAGGCTGCATTTTTTTCCAGTCTCCCTCCGTGTGGCCCACTCCATATGTATCCGTCGGTGCGATAATGAACAGACTGCCTTTTTTCTCCTCCTCCAAAAGCTCCCTGCTGATCCGGTTGTAATCCTCCGACCTGCGGTTCAGGCGCTCCACTACTTTTGGATATTTCCGGCAGACACGGTTGATAATTTTCAGGGCTTTTTCATCCCCTTTTATGTAGTCCCTTTCCCGTGTCAGAATAACGATCACCCTGTCACAGCCCTCTGCAAAAGCCTTTTTATACGGAATCGGATCTGCGATTCCGCCATCCAGATAATAATTTTCTCCTAATTTCACCGGCGGAAACAATACCGGAAGAGAACAGCTTGCAATCGTTGTCTCCCAGTGCCTTTCGTATTTGGGAATATCAAAATATTCCGCCTCACCGGTATTTATATTCGTCACCACTGCGACCACCTGACCCGGATAATTGGCAAGAGCATCATAGTCGAAGGGCACCAGCTTATTCGGAACCTCACCAAATACAAAATCAAGATTATAATAGCAGCGTTTCCGGGGATTTAAAAAATGTGAAAGCCCCATATAACGTCTGTCATGCATATATTTTTCCGTAAAATCCGCATTTCTGCCTCTCTGGCCCGACGCATAAGACACGCCGTAGGCGATTCCCGCAGAAACTCCGATGAGATAATCCGGATAAATCCCCTCATCCATAAATACGTCCGTCACTCCACAGGAAAAAATAGTCCTGCTGGCGCCGCCTTCCATCACTATTCCAAGCTTCATCTCAACTGTTCCTCCATTATTATCAAGGAATTTTAACACATCCCACTGTAAAATACCACCTTTTTTGTGGTATAATACAAGGCGCTTAGCGAGGTGTTTTCGAGCTTAGCGATTGTAATACCCAATCACTTAATGAGGTATTGTCGAATTTAGTGATTGTGGTATAATACAAGGCAATGCAACAGGAGGATGTACCATGAACAAACGAAACACAGTTATTTTTGACCTTGACGGCACTCTGCTTGATACTCTGGATGACCTCACCGCAAGTGTCAACTACTGCATGAAAAAATATGGCGGTCCAATTTACGATAGAGAAGATGTCCGTGAAAAAGTCGGAAACGGCATCTATGTCCTGATGGAAAAAGCTCTGCCCGGCGGGCGGGAGCATCCTCATTACGAGGACTGTATGAAAGACTTCCCGGTTCACTATAAAAAACATATGATGGATCAGACAAAACCATTTCCGGGCATCTATGAAATGTTGGATAACCTGAAAAAAGCCGGGTACCGCCTGGCAATTGTGTCCAACAAATTCGACGCTGCTGTAAAAGGATTAAATCAGGACTTTTTTTCCAAATATATACCGGTTGCTATCGGGGAATCCCCGGCCATTCAGAAAAAACCTGCCCCGGATACTGTATTTCAGGCTATGAAGGAATTGGGCGCGTCCCCGGAAGAATGTATTTATGTAGGAGATTCGGAAGTAGATATCCGGACTGCTGCTAACGCGGGCATTCCCTGTATCTCCGTCAATTGGGGATTTAAAACTGTAGAATTTCTGCAAGCGCACGGTGCAGCCCATATCGTATCTACGCCAAAAGAGCTGCAAAAAGCAATTGAAACTTATGAATGATTACAAAAGCTGTCCCTCAACAGGACAGCTTTTCCCAATAACTCAACTATTCAAAAAATACTCTTCCCGGTAATGCTCATACCGTTCCTGAAAAAATACCGCATCCTCATGCTTCATGGAATTCAGATAAGCATGACGCCCGATATTTTCCCTGTTTGTCTCCAAAATGCTCACGCCGATATTGGAACAGTGGTCGGCCACACGCTCCAAATTGGTCGTGAGATCAGTCAGAACAAATCCCATCTCTATCGTACACCTGCCCTCTTTCAGCCGGATAATATGGCGGCGTTTCAACTCATCGCTCAGATCATCAATGACCTCTTCCAGAGGTTCGATCTCTTTCGCCAGCTTCCGGTCCCTGTTCTCCAACGCCCGCACGGAAATGTCTAAAATATCTATGATCGCTTTTCGCAAAAACATCGTCTCCGAATTTCCTTCGAAGGACATCTTCAACCCTTTCTTTGCCATCTCCTGAGCCGTTTCCTGAACATTGACGGCATGGTCGGATATTCGCTCCAGATCACTGATACTGTGCAGGATGACCGACATTTTTGCACTGTCATTGTCCAGCATATGGCGATTTGAGATCCGGATCAGATAAGAACCGATCCGATCCTCAAAGTGGTCGATCCGTTTTTCCAGTTTCCTCACCTTTTCCGCCTTTTTTTCATCATAATCATCCAACAGCTCCATCGCGCACTCTATTGCCTCCCGGCTCATATGCGCCATATAAGAAGTTGCCTCCATGCAGTGGTTAATGGCAAGTCCCGGCTGATCCAGAAATCTGACATCCAGTTTTTTCAGTTCCTCCTCCGTTTCCTCCGGAATACCGGCCCGCTCATTGTGATCCTCTTTCACGGACATATACGCCAGTTTTTCCAGTCCTTTTGCAAAGGGGAGAAGAATAATAGTCGCCGCTATGTTAAAAATACTGTGCACCACCGCGATCCCTGCCGGAGTGGCGCTGTCTGACATAAAATCAAACTTTATAAACGCATTTAAAATATAAAACACTGCCATAAAAATCGCGGTTCCGATAATATTAAAATACAGATGGACCAGCGCGGTACGTCTCGCATTTTTCGAAGCGCCCACAGAGGATATCATTGCAGTTACACAGGTACCGATATTTTGTCCCATAATGATCGGAACCGCACACCCGAAGCTGATCGCCCCGGTAGAGCAGAGCGCCTGCAGGATACCGACCGAGGCCGATGAACTTTGTATGATAGCCGTCAGGATTAATCCCGCCAGCACGCCGAGCAGCGGATTGGTAAACATTGTCAGAATATTGGTAAACTCCGGCACATCTTTCAACGGTTCCACCGCCGAGCTCATCGCATCCATACCAAACATCAATACTGCAAAACCAAGCAGTATGCTTCCGACATCCTTGCGCTTATCGCTTTTCGAAGACATCAAAAGTATGATACCGATAATTGCAAGGATTGGCGAAAATGAGGTTGGCTTCAGCATTTTTATAAAAAAATTACCGCTCTCTATCCCGGATAAACTCAGGATCCAGGATGTGATCGTCGTTCCTACGTTTGCTCCCATGATGATCCCCACCGCCTGGGAAAGCTTCATAATACCTGAATTTACAAAGCCGACAACCATGACCGTCGTCGCGGAGGAAGATTGAATAACCGCTGTAACGCCTGCTCCGAGCAGAACTGCCTTAAGCGGATTTGAAGTCAGTTTTTCCAGAATTTTTTCCAGCTTACCGCCGGAGACTTTTGCCAGGCCGTCTCCCATAACGTTCATTCCATATAAAAACAGGGCAAGGCCGCCGATCAATGCCAGTAACGAAAAAAAGTCCATAACAAAACCTCCTGAATTTTACTATCTCCCACTTTAAGGGAAATATGTAAAATCCAGGAGATTCCAATGTAAAATCTGCGTAAATTTTTTTACAATTCCACATGGCTTTCCAGTGAAGAATGTTTTCCGTTAATCGAATAAATGACCCACTCGGCAATATTTGTGGCGTGATCGCCGATGCGCTCAAAATATTTCGCCATCATCAGAAGATCCGCCGCCACCTCCGCGCACGCCGCCTTTTGCTGGATCAGCCCGATCAAAGCCTTTTTCATCTCATCAAATAAATTGTCAATAATATCATCTCTCTGAATTACTTTCTCTGCCATCTCAAGGTCTTTTGAGACAAAAGCTTCTATGCTTTTTACTACCATCAGCATACTTTCCCGGGCCATCTTCTGAATCTTGTCCATATATGGCAGTTCCTTCACGTCTACAAGGCAGATGGAAAGCTCCGATATATCGGCGGCCTGATCCCCGATCCTCTCCATATCCGTGATCATTTTCAAGGCGGCGGAGATCAGGCGCAGATCTCTTGCCACCGGCTGCTGCTTCATGAGCAGCTTCATGCAGAGTGTCTCTATATCCCGTTCCTGCTGATCGATCTCCGCGTCAAACTCCATATTTTTTTTCGCCTTATTCACATCACGGTGAACGATCGCTTCTATGGCATATTCGATCGCCTGCTCTATCATGTGCCCCATCTGGATCAGCTCACCATTCAGGGTATTTAACTGTCTGTCAAATTGATTTCTCATTTCTGCCTCCGTTATACCTTATCATTCACACGCTCATTATCCAAATCTTCCGGTAATATAATCTTCTGTGCGCTTATCCCGCGGCATAGAAAAGATCAGGTCTGTCGGGCCGTATTCCACCAGATCACCCAAAAGAAAAAACGCTGTCTGGTCAGAAACACGCACTGCCTGCTGCATATTGTGCGTCACCATAACGATCGTGTACTGTGATTTCAATTCCATGACCAGATCTTCTATCTTTGAGGTGGAGATCGGGTCCAGTGCGGAAGTGGACTCGTCCATCAAGAGCACCTCCGGCTGCACCGCCAATGCACGGGCGATACAGATCCTCTGCTGCTGCCCGCCGGAAAGTCCCAGCGCACTCTTTTTCAGCCGGTCTTTCACCTCATCCCAGATAGCCGCATCCCGCAGAGACTTTTCCACAATTTCGTCCAGCTTTGCTTTCGAATGGATGCCGTGTGTTCTCGGGCCAAACGCCACATTATCATATATACTCATCGGGAACGGATTCGCTTTCTGGAATACCATCCCGACCCTCTTTCTCAACAGATTGACGTCCATATTCCCGTAGATATCCTCGCCGTCCAATGCGATCACGCCGTCAATCCTGCATCCCTCCACGAGATCGTTCATACGGTTTAAGGATTTCAGCAAAGTGGACTTTCCGCATCCGGAGGGTCCGATAAATGCCGTAATCTGATTTGTCCGTATGTCCAGATTTACATCTTTTAATGCATGAAAATCACCGTAGTGCAGATTCATGTGTTCTATCGTTATTTTATTTTCCAATGTTTTTTCCTCGCTTTAATCTCTCTCCATCTTCCCCGCGATCCCGGAAGACAAAACATTGATCAGCAGCACCATGATCAGCAGAACAACTGCCGTGGCAAATGCCTGATCGGTGTGGAAGCCCTCCTGGGATAAAACATACATATGTACCGCCAGTGTACGTCCGGAGGACATCAGATTTTTCGGGAGCTCCGCCACTGTTCCCGCCGTATAGATCAGGGCCGCTGTCTCGCCCGCAATACGTCCGGTTGCCAGAATAACGCCGGACAGGATACCGGGTATCGCACTCGGAAGTACAATCCTGAAAATAGTCCTCAACTTTCCGGCGCCCAGCCCAAAGCTGCCCTCCCGGTAACTGTCCGGAACAGCCATCAGGGCCTCCTCTGTGGTGCGGAGCACTGTCGGAAGCACCATGATCGCCACGGTCAGGGTACCTGCCAGCAGAGAATAGGACATATGCAATGCCGTAACAAAAAACAGCATACCAAACAGGCCGTATACGATGGACGGGATGCCGGTAAGCGTCTCCGCGGTCATGCGTATGATCTTTACCAGCTTATTTCCCTTTTTCGCATATTCCGTCAGATAAACGGCTGAAAATACGCCTGTCGGAACCGCGATCAGAAGCGCAACGCCTATCATGATCAGTGTGTTAATGATAGACGGAAGCATGGATACATTATCTGTCGTATAGGTCAGTGCAAACAGATCCGGTTTCAGGTAAGGAATTCCTCTTACCAGAATATACACGATCAAATATCCAAGCATAATGACCGTAAATCCTGCCGCTGCAAACACCAGAACCTTCAGGACAAGGGAACCGGGATAAATCTTTTTCTTCTGTTTCATTATTCCTTTTCTCCTTTCCCTTTGATAATGTTAAATGCGAGGTTGATGATCAGTATGAATACAAACAGTACCACGCCTGTCGCGATCAGCGCCTCCCTGTGAA
>CAZJSI010000003.1:0-16927 GCA_964548675.1 uncultured Eubacterium sp.
GAAGAAAGCATTTACCGACAAGGAGGTGGAAGGTTTTCGGGCAAAAATACGCCGTTTATTAAAGACAGGGGCGAAAGAGAACGAAAAATCAGACAATAAATATGCCGCTCCCTTTGAAAAAGCAGTCCTGGAACGAATCGAAAAATATCAGGATAATTATTTCAGATGGGTAGAGGATTTCCGGCTACCGACAACAAATAATTTAAGCGAGCGCGGGCTGCGGAGCATTAAATCCCATATGAAAATATCGGGACAGTTTGACAGCGAGAAAACAGCAAAATATTATGCGGCAGTAAAGACCTATGTGGAGACCTGCAGGAAAAACAACATAAATGAAATGGAAGCATTGTCCAGACTGTGTGCAGGAAATCCCTATACTGTCGAAGAAACTATGTATAAGATTTATTGCTTTATAATACCAGTAAACCATGGAGTTACTCCCAACCTCTTGGTCCATTGGTATTGGCTATTTTAAATCGGCTGTGAATCGTAACATAAAATACTATACTGTATAAAAAAATATACTTGACTTTTTTCGCAAATACGATATACTGTTTTTATCTGAATTATCTACTTAAATTCTGAAGAATCTTATGTTTCATGACCATTCGGTCAAATGATTTAAGCAGAACAACCAGAAAAAATACGCATAAACAGGACAGGTTGGTTGTTGTACTTTGTATAAAATATCGTTATACTATATTTATAAAGCTCATAACAGTCTTCTTGTCCGGAGAAAGGAGCTACGTTTTGAGCAAAGAAAACTTTATAATGCGCCCTAAGGTAGATTTCTGTTTTAAGGAATTAATGTGCGATCCAAAAGTTTGTCTGGGATTCGTATCTGCGCTGCTGCATGTACCACCGGAGGAAATTGAAAGCATAGTGTCGCTTCCTGTAACACTGCGCCAGGAACACGCTGAAGACAAACTTGGCATTTTGGATGTACGCGTCATGCTAAAAAGCGGTACTCAGATCGATATGGAAATGCAGGTAACTGCTTTTCCTGCATGGGAAAAAAGGACACTTTTCTATCTCTGTAAAATGTTCACGGAACAGCTGCACAAAGGCGATTCCTATGAAAACCTGAAAAAATGCATCCATGTGGGAATCCTCGATTTTATTCTGTTTGAGGAGGATGACGAATACTATTCACGGTTCCATATCTGGGAAGATTCACGCAGACGTCAGTACTCTGACGAATTAGAATTGCATGTATTTGAACTGCCAAAACTTACAGATTATGAAGATCCGGAAGATGAACTTCTGCCATGGGCCAAATTTTTTAATGCGGAAAAAAGGGAGGAGTTCGAGATGCTTTCAAAGAAAAACGAATATATCAGTGAAGCATATGAAAGGCTGCTTCATATCAGCGCTGATGAACAGAAACGTTTAGAATATGAAGCCCGTGAAAAGGCCATCCGGGATCATGAATGGCTAATGAAAACCAGCCGTGAGTACGGATTTCAGGATGGCTTCCAGGATGGATTTCAGGATGGTGAAAGTTCTGGTTTTTCCAAAGGAACTGCATCCGCCATTTGTAACTTGTTGGAACAACTGGGAACACTTCCACCGGAATTGAAAGATACTATTTCCTCCCAGACAAATCTTGAACTTCTAAAAAAATGGCTTCTACTGGCGGCCAAGGCAAAATCCATTGAACAATTTCAAAATATGATAAATATATAAGAAAACCGCGCCATACGCATACTGTTTTTATGATATGGAAAGTCCGGAAGTTTTTCCTATATCATAACAAAAAACCATTGCTCCGTAAGTATTTATGCACTTGCGGAGCGATGGCTCTGTATTATCCAAACCAATTTATTCCGTTCTAATTCACACTGTAATTACTACGGCTGGGATACTTTCAATTGCATTCGCATTTTACACATTTTCCTATTTTTTCGCCACCTGATATAAAACTTCAAATGCCCTGACTAACACTTCCTCTGAAAAATCAAAAGCCGACTCGTGATGCAGTGCATTTATCTTTGTACCGAACAGCATAAATACCGCCTGGCCGCCCTGTTTCTGTACCATATCCATAAAGACGGCGCCATCGTCGCTGGCTCCAAAATCCTGTGTCGGCACATAATCCCGAAATCCGCCGCATTGCCGCGCTGTCTCCATCACAAATTCCGTCAGCTCCTGATCACTTGCAGCGCTGACGCTTTCTCCCTGAAAAGTGATCTTGTAACGCACATCACAGTTTCTGGCGGCATCCCGAACACATTCCAGGGCACGCTCTTTCATATATTGGTTCAATTCCGCCGTCTCCCCCCGGGTCTCTATCTGCATCCACGCCCGGGCAGGAATCGTATTTCGGGCTTCTCCTCCTTGAAGCTGCCCGACGTTCAGGCGGGTGATCCCTCCGTTGGGACGCTCAATTTCCTGCATGGCAGACATTGCGGACACCGCCGCCAACAGGGCGTTTCTCCCTCTCTCCGGAGCAAGCCCCGCATGAGCAGACCTGCCATAAAAATCCGCATCAAATTTCGTCGTTGCCAGAAATCCTTTCGCCCCCGCCACAAAAGTATCATCCGGGGCAAAACCGATGTGGCAGCAGAAGAGCCTGTCTATCTTCCCGAATCTCCACTGATGGCAAAAGGCAAACGCCCCGCGCACGCCTTCCTCCGCCGGCTGAAAGATAAATATGTATTTGCCGGACAGATTTCTGCTCTCTCCCGCAAGACGCTCCGCCAGCGTTAATCCCAGAGCCATATGCCCATCATGTCCGCAGGCGTGGGACACTCCGGGATATACCGAGCAGAATTTCTCCTTCACCGGCCTGCGTTCTTCATCGATACTCTCCTCTACCGCCAGCGCATCCATATCGAACCGGTAAGCCCTGGTCGGACCCGCTTTTTCCATGTCCATCACCGCAATAACACCTGTCATATGTTCCATGCGTGACAGCCAGTAATCATATTCCGGGATTCCCGCCTCAGCTGCAAATTTCTTTGCCAATGCCTCATAGCAGGCGATCTGCGCCTCATCCGGAGCATCCATCAGCATCTCGTCCCGTAAAATCTCTTTTCCCACATACACCTCATATCCCGCTTTTGTGAGGTGATCCGCTAAAAAAATCGTGGAGAAAAAGGTCAGCCAACCGGGTTCCGGATACTGATGAAACAATCTCCGGTATCTGACCAGTTTTTCTTCCCAATCCATCAATTTACACATTTATTTCCCCCAATTTCCCAAATCATATCTGGACCGCTCTCCGCAATCCTTATTTCAATTTCTTCAAAACTTCCAATGTCAATTCCCAGTTTCTTTTTACGGAAGAAATATTCAGCCGCTCTCTGGTAGTATGGATATCCTGCATCTGAGGTCCGTAAGAGATGCAGTCCAGGCCCGGGATTTTTTCACACAAAATGCCACATTCCACGCCGGCATGTATCGCCTCAAGAACCGGTTTTTTCCCTGTCAGCTCCTCGTAAGTCTCTGCCATCAGCGTGCGGATTCTGGAATCCGGTACATACTCCCATGCCGGATAAACTCCGGATATCCGGCAGTATCCCCCCATCATCTCTGTCAGATCCGTCATCTGCTTCATCAGCCATTCCTTTTCACTCTTCACGGAGCTTCTGACAGAATAAGTCATAGAAGCCTCTTTGCCGGAAAGCTTCAGGATTCCCATATTCAGGGAAGTCTGCACTTTATCCGGCATATCTGCCATCATTTTCTGAACGCCCGCCGGAAGATGTACCAGCAGCGCAGTCAGTTTTTTCAATGCATCTGCCGTCAATACGGACACTTCCTTTTCCGGCCTGCGCGTCACGGTCAGTTTAAGTTCCGGCTCCGTCTGTGCATACTCTCTTTTCAATATGTCCTCAAAACGACTGGTCTCTGCTTCAAATTCTGCCGCCTGATCTTCCGGAACTACGATAACTGCCTGACAGATTTTTGCTATAGCGTTATCTTTCTCTCCGCCCTGCATCGCCCCCGCATGAATTTCAATGTTCTCTCCGACTTCCATCAGATAACGCCCGAAAGCCACATTGGCATTCACACGGCCTTTCTGGATCTCCATTCCGGAATGGCCGCCCTTAAGTCCGTCCAGTTTCCACTCATAGACAGCTCCCGCCAGCGTTTCCTCCGGTGCAGGAATACAGCATTCCACCGTAGCCCCTCCGGCACAGCTGATCAGAAAAATACCGTCGTCCTCGGAATCCATATTCATCAATATCTTTCCTTTCAGGTCGCCCGCATCCAATGCGGCCGCCCCGATAAGGCCGATTTCTTCGCCAACGGTAAATACCGCCTCCAGCGCCGGATGGGGAATATCATCTGCGGCAAGGATCGCCAATGCATAAGCGATAGCGATACCGTCATCCCCGCCCAGAGATGTGCCTTTCGCATAAACCCAGCCATCGTCTATCGCGATCCGCAGCCCGTCCTTTTCCAGATCAACATCACAGTCCGCTTCTTTCACTGCAACCATGTCCATATGTCCCTGCAGAATAACTGTATCTGCATTTTCATAGCCCGGCGCTGCATCTTTCCATATGATAATGTTTCCATTTTCTTCCTGTCGATATTTCAAATTGTGCAATTTTGCAAAATCCGCACAGTAATCGCTGATCTGCTGTGTATTTCCGGAACCATGGGGTATCCCGCAAATATCCTCAAAATAATGAAATACCTCTTTCGGCTCCAAATTTTCAAATACTCTCATCTTTCCTTACCTCTTCTATTTCTATTTTTTTCTGTGAAACGCCAGCCCGAAGATCACTGCGAGCAGTACTGCCGCAAACGCCATCCAGCCCGCCAGCACTTTCCATCCCATACCGGAAAATGTGTCATAATAACCTTTCAGATATACCACTACGATAATTGCCGGCAGTATGTATGTCATATAGAGCTGCAGTGCGGAGGACATTTTCATTCCTTTCCCCGTATTTACCTCTTTCAAAAAGCTGTTCCACCCCCATCCGTTCTTCTTTACACAAAACAGGACAAAAATCATGCTGCCCAGCGGAAGCAGATTATAGGAAACAAGAAAATCTTCCAGATCCATCACAGAGGAACCTGCTCCCATCGGTTGGAAACCTGCCAGAACATTAAATCCCAATACAGCCGGAAGTGAAAGAGCCGTTACCAGAATAATATTAAATCCAACTGCCTTTCTGCGGCTCCATCCACCCATATCCATGTAAAAAGATACGATATTTTCAAACACTGCAATAATGGTCGATAAAGCGGCAAAAGACATAAATACGAAAAAGCAGGTTCCCCATATTCTTCCGCTGCCCATATGATTAAATACATTTGGCAGCGTGATAAACAGCAATGACGGCCCTGCATCCGGTTCCACATTATAAGCAAAGCAGGCCGGAATTATAATAAATCCTGCCATCAAAGCTACAAAAGTGTCAAGAAGAACTATATTTTTTGCCTCGCCCGCGATCGTCCGCTCTTTTTTCAGATAACTTCCGAATATTTCCATCGCCCCGATACCCACACTCAGAGTAAAAAACGCATGAGTCATCGCATCAAACACGACTGGTCCAAGCCCTCTGGAGCGTATTGCATCCAGATTCGGCACAAGATAAAATTTCACTCCTGCCATGGCGTTAGGCAGTACCAGAGAATGCACTGCAAGTACAATAATCAATATGATCAAAATACTCATCATGACTTTCATGATCTTCTCAATCCCCCGCTGCAATCCAAGCAGACAGATACCAAAGGAAATCAATATTGCCAGAATCATCCATCCGGTCATTACCCCCGGTGATGCGAGCATTTGTGAAAATGCATTGCCGATTTCCTCCGGCTGCATTCCCACAAGTTTGCCTGAAGCGCTGCGATAAGCATAGTAAAGCATCCATCCGCCCACCATCGTATAAAACATCATCAGCAGATAATTTCCAAAAATGGAAAACCACTTAAAATGATGCCAGGAAGTCCCCTCCGGTTCCAGTTCCTCGTAAGCTCTGGATGCCCCTTTTCTGCTCCCGCGTCCGATCGCAAACTCGCAGATCAGAATAGGAAGTCCCAAGACCGCCAGAAATACAAGATAGATCAGAATAAAAGCAGCCCCTCCATTCTGTCCGCATATGTATGGAAACTTCCACACATTTCCAAGTCCCACTGCACAGCCCGCCGAGACCAGGATAAATCCCAGCCTTGAGCCAAATTTTTCCCTCTCTTTCATACCCTTCTCCTCTATTTTCCCCGAATATAGTGAAAGTATTCCTCCTCCCGCGTCTGTGGAAGAGGATATTTCATCACATATTCATACGTTTTGACACCTTCATGAATTTCACGCGTCTCCTCTGCGATGACAAAAAATCCGAATCTTTTATACAATTCCAGATAAAACAGATTTTTTCCGCTGATCTTCAAATAAATGGCATCTGTCCCGGTACTCCAGGATTTGTAGCTGATAAACTGCAAAACGGCATACATACATTCATAATTGGCAAAGGTCCCAAAAAGCTTCACCTCTTCCAGCCAGAATCTGCTTACGCCATCTCTGTCAGTGCTTTTTTCCTCTTCCATATGATAAGAAAATTCCGCCGCTTTTGCCTCATGATCTGTTACACGATAAAAAACACTTGTTTTTTCTTTACCTATTTGCCGATAATTCATCTTATGCCGCCTCCTGATGCCTTCGTATCCGCTCAGAAATAATTTTCTTAATCTGATGTCACTTTAATATTCTACAACTCTTTTATAATTTCCCGCGCCAGTTCCTCCGGGATCGGGGTCGCGTATATTTCATCGCCGAAAACTGCAATGTCACCGATACCGTTTTGAATAACAAAACGCAGTTTTCCGTCCCGCACTTTTTTATCTGTATAAAGCTTTTTCACAAGCGCTTCCCTGTCAATATAATCCGGTATCTCAACAGGCAGGTTTGCCCGCCGAAGCAAAGCCACAACCCTGTCCCCATCTTCTTTGGACAGATATCCCAGGCGATTTGCCAGCCTTACCTCCGCTGCCAGGCCGACTGCCAGCGCCTCGCCATGCAGCAAACGGTAATCGCTGACTGTCTCAATTGCCCGCCCCACGGTATGGCCGAGGTTTAAGACCTCCCTCAATCCGGCTTCACGCTCATCTTTCATGACAACATGATATTTGATCTGGCAGTTCTTCTCAGCGATATGTTCGCAGGCCGATTGCTCCAGATCAAGTATTTCATCCATATGTTCCTCCAAATACTCAAAAAACTCCCTGTCTGCCAGGCACGCATGCTTGATCGTCTCCGCGAGTCCGCTGTAAATCTCCCGTTTCGGAAGTGTCTTCCATGCCTCCAGATCGAGATATACCTTTTTCGGCTGATTGATCAGCCCGATCAGATTCGTTGCCAAGGGCGTATCCACTGCCGTCTTTCCACCGACAGACGCATCCGCCGCCGCCAGCAGTGTTGTTGCATAATTGATAAACGGTACGCCGCGCCCGTAAGTACCCGCGATAAAACCTGCCAGATCCGTAACCACGCCTCCACCGACAGCCAGAATACAGCAGTCCCGCCGATAACCTTTCGCCAGCATGGAATCCTCAATTACCTCTTTTGTCTTACGTGTCTTGCTCTTCTCCCCTGCCTCAAACACAAACACATCCGCCTGATAACCGTGATCTGTCAAAAGCTCTGCCAGCGGCTGTGCATAGCCTGCCTGAACATTCGTATCTGTGATAACTGCAAATTTATGAATCTTTCCCACCAGACCGTTTTGGATATCTGACAGCACTTTCGCTTCCAGTCCATGACCTATCTCGATCTCATAGGAATCATCTACTACTTTTTTTAATTCTACCTGAAAACTGGCCATTTCGTCTTATCCTCCGACTTTCATTCTCAATATGTACTATCTTACCGAATTTTATCTCATTTGCCAAGGTCTTATTGACAGATCATCCCGCTTTTTCTGTCTTTTTATCTTTCGTTTCCACTGGAAAATTCCAGTTCAAGTCTATGCAAATTTTATTTTTTATACTATACTTAATATAATGACTGATCAGGGAGGAATACGCAGAGGAAAATGTTAAAACTAGGTTCGCATGTAGGCATGTCTGGAAAAGACATGTTTTTAAATTCAGTAAAAGAAGCTGTCGGTTATGACGCCAACACGTTTATGCTCTACACCGGTGCGCCGCAGAATACAAGGCGCAAACCAATCGAAGAATTGAATATTGAAGCCGGATGGGCCTGTATGAAAGAACACGGTATTCATGAATTCATCGTACATGCACCCTATATCATCAATCTGGCAAACACGGTAAAAGAGGAAACCTATAACCTGGCGGTGGAATTTCTGACACTGGAACTTGAGCGTACTTCCGCCATGGGAAGCAAAGTGCTGATCCTTCATCCCGGCGCCCATGTCGGAGCCGGTGCAGAAGCCGGAATAAAACAGATCATCAGAGGACTAAACCAGGTCCTGACGGCAGATGCCGACTGTCGCATCGCACTGGAGACAATGGCCGGCAAAGGTTCTGAGATCGGACGTTCCTTTGAAGAGCTGGCTGCTATTTACGACGGAGTCGTATATAACGACAAACTGCGCGTCTGTTTTGATACCTGCCACACAAATGATGCCGGTTATGATATCGTAACGGATTTTGACGGCGTAATGAATGAGTTTGACCATTATATCGGAAAAGATCAGATTGCCGTCTTTCATATCAATGACAGCAAAAATATCCGCGGTTCCCACAAGGACCGCCATGCAAATATCGGACAGGGAGAAATTGGATTTGAAGCGCTCTACGCTATTGTCCATCATCCGGATTTCACAGACATTCCAAAAATTTTGGAAACGCCATATATTCCGGATGCGGAGAATCCAAAAAAATCCTATCCGCCATATAAAGAAGAAATTGCCCGCTTGAGGGGCTGAACATCAGATGGAACATCCCATCTGATATAGTTATTTTTACTATTTCGGGGGTGGAAATATAATGACAAGTTTTCAAATTCAATGTTTTCTGAGTGTAGCTGAATACCTGAGCTTTACGGAAGCCGCAAATCACCTGTTTGTGGCTCAGTCTTCACTCAGCAGAAATATATCAAACCTTGAAACAGAACTGGGAATGACTCTGTTTACAAGGACAAAAAAATATGTACGCCTTACGCCAAGCGGCGCCGTTCTCTATGACGAATTTTCAAAGCTGACACAGCTCTGCAAATCCGCAATTGAAAAAGCCCGCAACGCCGAGCTGGGTGAAAACGGCTCCATAACGCTGGGCGTGATCGAGACTCAGCGTTCGGAAAATTTTCTGCCAGATTCACTGGAACAATTGCGCACCCATCATCCGAATATCCATATCGATATTATCAGCGGTACATTTAAGGAATTGAGGGAAGCTGTTCTGAACGGCTCCATCGACATTGCCCTGACGATGGATTTTGATCTGATCGACTATCCGACAGAGGATATTGTTTATCAGATTTTCTTCACTTCCACTCCGAGATGTGTGATCGCAAAATCCCACCCGCTGGCAAAACAGACTCCCATCCATCTGGAAACACTGAGCGCGGAGCCGATGATCGCAATTTCACCATCCCTCTCAAGGGGTGCCTATAACAATATCGTACAATTTTGTGAACGGCACAGTATTTCTCCCTCGGAAACCATCTATGTCAACACTATTCAGAACGTTTTGCTGAAAGTGGAAGCCGGACTTGGTTTCTCTGTACTGGACGAAAATTGTATATCCAATTCCAACGCGGCTGTGCTTTCCGTGCCATTTCAGAAAACTGACCCGTTAAATTTGATAGCGGTCTGGAAAAAAGACAACCTGAACCCGGTCATTCCTCTTTTCATGAATTTTCTTGCTCCTGCGGAATTGGGCGAATAACCGTAATCAACCGCATAATTTCAACCAGGCGTACTGCTCACTATGCAATACGCCTGATTTTTACTGTTCTTTCTCCTTGTACAATGCCAGAATATCCTGAATCTCCTCCACAGGAATATGGGTATATTCACTTAACCGGCGCATAGAGGGCGCCTGTCCGTTTTCCCTTGCCAGAAGTTCCTGTGCCTCATGAAGCAGCGCGGCTTTTCCGAGTACCGCCTGTATCCGGTCCGAATCACCAGTCACCTCGCGGATATAATCCTCCATTCCGGCTCTGACCTTTTCTGCCAGGTAATTTTCCACGTCCGCAGCCTGAAGCTCATCCGGAACCTGGCTCAATGCCATCCACAACGCCATATTTCCTTCCTGGATCAGATCTTCCATATTAACAGGGCTTAATCTATAAAACTTTGCGATCCCAATGACGCGCATCAGCCAGTTATCCACGATCTGTTCGATGACACTGACGTCATTTGCGAGCAGCTTTCCATACAGATCCATCTGTTGATCATCTGAAGATACTGCGCGCACTTTCACCTCATCGAGATACATGCGGTAATAAGCAGAATCTGACAATTTTTCCACAGGAATCTCCTCATCGGTTTCCCCTCCATTCTGCTTTTCATCTTCATCCGTATCCCCGGCACACTCTCTTTTCGGGTTCTCTTCCTCTTCTTCCTCCGGAATTTCCTCCCTTACCTCCTTTGGGAGCTTCAGATACTGATAAACCATCTCCTCCTGCTGTGCGGATAATTCCATCTGGCCAAAATATTTCCTGATCTCTTCTTTTGTAAGCGGCTGTTCCGATGTCTGTGCTATCTCCGCCACTTCGTGCAAAGTTTCTATAAACAAATTTTTATCTACCATATTATTTCTCTCCTGCCATTATAAGTATGAGAATTCTATCACAAATTGCAGAAAAAAGAAACTATATCAAACCATTTTCCCATTTCTATTTTGTCCTGATTAAGGTATAATTATCTTACGGATACTTTATCATTCAGTCTCGAAAATGAGGTGAAAACTATGGGAGAATACAGCAAATTTATCAATGCAAAACGTCGTGCCGTACCGACGCCGAAAAGTATGGTAGACGAAAACGGGACATGTGTTTTCGGTACTTTTGACAGAGAGTTTGAGGAGATGGACCTGCTCCGGGTGAGGAAGCCCACTCACGCTCCGCAGGCTATGAACCGCCTGAAACTGACCCTGTGGGAAGCCACAGAAGTCCATCTGAAAGACGGGGTCTTACTTGCAGTCGTATGTGATATGGGGATTTTCGGGAAAACATTAAATATCTTTTATGACAAACGTACCAAAAAAGTATACAGCTGGGATACCAATTTAAAGAGCAAAGATACGGTTATCGCACCCAATCTCCTGAACGGCAGCGTAGCTGACGGGAAAACCGATGTAAGCCATGTGAAATATGTCAACCGTTTTGAAAAGGGTGTCTGCCGCTTAAAGGGATATCACCACAGCGAAACGGACTCCATCAAATACAATTTTAAACTGACCCGCATCAGCAAACCGAGCATAGTAAGCATACCATTTGGTGAAAACCGTCCTCTTTACAGCCAGAAGGACTTCTTTAAGGCAGAGGGAAAATTAGTCATCAACGGAGAAGAAATGAGTTGTGATGAGGATAGTGTCGCTATCGTCGATGACCACAGAGGATATTATCCGCGCCGGACACATTATGACTGGGTTACTACCATGGGCAGACAGGAAATCAATGGTGAACAGAAATTCTTCGCATTCAACCTGACCCGCAATCAGTCTGTCAATCAGGAAAAATTCAATGAAAACCTGATCTGGTTTGAAGACCGAACCAGCCTGCTTCCGCCGGTTACCTTTACACGCAGTCCTGAAACAAAGGATTTCGAAGACTATGCGGAATGGACCATAAAAGACGAGCACGATATGGTAAACATCAAATTTAAAGTGTACGGTATCAACCCCATGGTCGTGCATGCCGTTGTGGTCAATATCGATTACTATGTAGCCTTCGGCGTACTGGAAGGCTACGTAAGAGATGAGGACGGAAACAAATATATCCTGGACGGAATGATGGGAATGGGCGAGGATAAAACACTTCTGCTTTAATTTCCAAATGGGGCTGTCGCACTAAGCGCTGAATATACGAGATATAGTTTTAGAGTATAGGCACTACTACTATATCTAGTATATGTTTTCTTAATGCGACAGCCCCTCATTATTTGACCAGGAAAATATTTTTAGTTCTCCCTCATGATCCATTCAAGCATCCGCTCCAGTTTAAAAATCGGATTGTTCAAAAATTCCTCTTCCAAAATATGAAGATTATTATCTGAATGTTCAATCTCTCTGGCATAGCGATGAGCAATGTCCACAATCACCGCAAAATCCGGCTCTGTTTCCTCCGCCTGTATCAGTTCCATGATCATCATTGTACTGTAAACTGCCAGTTTCGCTTTCTCATAGGGTCTCTCGTCATAAACTGCGCCGACAAAGTAAACAAACAGGAAATATACCAGTATCTGTTCCAATATAATATCATCCACAGAATTTTTCCATTTCTTCGTCAGTCTCTGCTCCGTCCGGATCAGATAATCCGTCCACTCCTCCCGAAGCACTTCCAACAGATAAAGGGTTCGCAGGTATTCCGAATGATCTGTCTCTTTCGATTCTATTTTTTTTCGCAGCACCTTTTCAAATCCTGCAGCTGAATCCTCCCGGCCATACCGTTCCAAAAGCGCATCTATGCCAAATATCTCGCCGCGATCAATCCTCTGCTGCATATCATGGGCCAAAGACAACACCATGGACATGCGCACCCGGATATCGGTCTCCCGATTCTGGGCAATCCGGATCATCAATTCCCGAATATCCAGAAGTTTAGTATACAACAGATAATCAAAATATTCATACTCCTCCGCCCTGGTCTCTTTTGTCTTCGTCACAAACTGCACAGTTCTTTTATTTCCCAGGATAATTCTTGCCGCCTCCGGGCAGGACAGGGAAAGAGAGATTTCCCGGGCACCCTCAAATTCTTCAATATGCCGGGGATAAGTACGGCACGTTTTACAAAGTTTGTCTCTGCCTGCTTCCAGATAAATATCACAGAGATTCTCGTCATTCAAAAAAGCGCAGCGGCGCTGTCTCTGCCGGAAGGTTCCCTCTTTCCAGTCGATAGAATTACGCAGACGGTTGCCAAATAACCCCGGAAATCTATGGTACTCCGCAAGAGACTTCTCATCTATGACAATGCTCCATCCGGCGCAGCAGGTGTCCTCACAGTCCTTTCCGATACAGGAAAATTTTCTATAATAATCAGGGATCGTATACTCCATTTTATTCACCTCACACTCCAATATCAGAATAGACGTATCAGCTATATTTTTCAAGACATACTTTTTCAGATTTTATATTCCGATTTCTATGAATTTCTGCATACTGTCCGAAGCCATTTGAGGGTTTCACCGCAAATCCTGGCAGCTGTTCAAGACTCGCTCGTGAGTCTTGGCGCGGGATTCGGGTCAGCCTGGCTGACATAATACATATCCGAATCCCTGCGCATCTCCGCGGAGCGTATATCAGATGGGAGATTGAACTCCCACTGATACACACTTGTTACTCACCACTTATAGAAGTGGGAGTCATCTCACATCTGATATATTAAACTTTTATGAAAATGACAATATTCTCATTGACAAAAAAAGGATTACTTTTTAAGATAGGTCGTAATCAGCATTTTGCGTTTTACTTGAATAAGTACCGTATTTTTCGCATTTTTGCGTTTCACTTGAAACCATTACAATATTTTTGGAAAGGATCCCTTTATGAATATCGACAGAAAAACAAGACGTTACATCATACAGATCATCGCCTTCGCAATCATTTTTTTCTGTGTTTTACAGAACTTACCGGCGGTAGGCTCTGCGATCAAATATATACTCAATCTGTTTATGCCGTTTTTCCTTGGCGGCGCCATCGCATTTCTCTTTAATGTACCGATGCGTGCCATTGAAAAACACCTGTTTACCAGGAAGGAAAAGCTAAAAAAGCTGAAACGCCCTGTTGCCTATCTGATCACTCTGGGGATTATCGGAGGTATTATCACACTGGCACTTTTTGTCATTATTCCTGAAATCATAGATACGATCGTGGCCCTGACAGAAGAAATTCCCGGGGCATTTACAAACATTCATCAGGAAATCCAAAATCTATTTGAACGAGTGCCGTATTTGAAGACATTAATCGGCGATGCCAACCTGGACTGGGATTCCGTTTCCGGCAAACTTGTGCAACTGCTTCAGACGGTTTCCGCAGATATTCTCAATTCCAGCATTGCTGCCGTAAAGGGAATTGCCAATGGAATTTTTACCTTTGTCATCGGATTTACCTTTTCCATCTATGTATTGTTTCAAAAGGAAAAGCTTGGGAGACAGGCAAAAAAAGTATTTCGTGCGTTTTTGCCGGAAAAATATGCGGATAAGACTATTTATATCTGCAAACTATCCTACAAGGTTTTCTCCAATTTCCTGTCCGGCCAATGTGTGGAAGCAGTCATATTGGGAGCCTTATTTGTATTGATGATGAGTATCTTCCGGATGCCTTATGCGATGCTGATCGGTGTCCTCATCGGAATCACCGCACTGATCCCGATTTTCGGAGCCTTCATCGGATGTGTCTTCGGAATGATCCTGATTGCCATGGTCAACCCGATACAAGCTGTCTGGTTTTTGATTTTGTTCCTGGTGCTGCAGCAAATTGAGGGAAACCTGATCTATCCACATGTGGTTGGCGGCGCTATCGGACTTCCATCCATATGGGTACTTGTCGCGGTGACAATCGGCGGAAAAATGTTCGGTGTCATCGGAATGCTTGTATTTATCCCCCTGTGTTCTGTACTCTACACCTTATTTCGGGAATATGTACAAAAACGGCTCTCAAAAAAGCCGGAAATTTCCCGGGAAACATCTGTCTGTGACAAATCTTAATGCAAAAAACTCATTATCGAACAACCGCCTCGCTTTCGATAATGAGTTTTTCAGTTTACAGACTTTGTGCAAGATCCCGATTTACCGTTCCTCTATACCGCAATAGTCTCTTGTTTCCATAATACTCTTATATGCCGGACGGATAATTTTATCCGCATTGACCAGCTCTTCAATCCGGTGTGCGCTCCATCCGACAATTCTTGCCATGGCAAAAATCGGTGTGTACAGCTCCAACGGAATATCAAGCATACTATATACAAAACCGCTGTAAAAGTCCACATTTGCACTGACGCCCTTGTAAATCTGCCGCTTCTCAGCGATCACTTCCGGAGCCAGACGTTCGATCATGGAATAAAGTGCAAAATCTTTCTCTCTTCCCTTTTCGATGGCCAAAGCCTCCACAAAGTGTTTAAATACCCGTGCTCGCGGGTCAGACAGAGAATATACCGCATGCCCCATGCCATAGATCAGGCCTTTTTTGTCAAACGCCTGCTTATCCACAATTCTCCCCAGATAAGCTTTCACTTCATCCTCATCCGACCAGTCAGAGACTTCCCTGCGGATCACATCCATCATCTCAACTACTTTGATATTGGCCCCGCCATGCTTCGGTCCTTTCAGAGACGAAAGTGCTGCCGCCATGACGGAATAAGTATCCGAACCCGCAGAGGTAACGACACGGGTCGTAAATGTAGAATTATTGCCGCCGCCATGCTCCATATGAAGTACAAGAGCCGTATCCAGTACTTTGGCTTCCAGATTGCTGTACTTCTTATCCGGACGAAGCATCAGCAAAATATTTTCCGCTGTGGAAAGCCCCGGCTGCGGGCGGTGAATATATAAACTATCATCACAAATATAGTGATTATACGCATGATAACCATACACTGCCAGCATCGGCAGTTCACTGATCAACTTGATACACTGAGACAATACGTTTTGCAGAGATGAGTCATGAATATTATCATCATAAGACGCCAATGTCAACACACTTCGGGTCAGGGAATTCATCAGATCAGAGCTTGGAGCCTTCATAATGACATCCCTCGTAAAATTAGTAGGAAGATGACGGCTGTCATCCAGTACCTGACTGAAACGTTCTAACTGTTCTTTTGTCGGCAAGTCGCCAAACAACAGTAAATACGCCACTTCCTCAAATCCATATCTCTTACCCTCAAACCCTTTCACCAGGTCAATTACATCATATCCCCTGTACCAGAGATTTCCGTCACACGGAATTTTCTTCCCATTCTCTATAGTGAACGCATCAATGCGCGAGACATTTGTTAAACCTGCCACCACGCCATTTCCATTCTTATCTCTAAGCCCCCGTAGGACTCCATGCTCATCAAACAATTCCGCCGTGATCTTGTCGGTCACCATACAGTGTTCCGCGTACTCTTTTGAAAAGCTGTCTAACGCTGTTACATCGTACATAAAATTCCTCCTTTTGTTCGTCAGCGAACTATATACTCAAACAAATGTCTATTTTATACTTCAACTGACATCTCCTTTACATTTCTGCTGCCTTTTTCCCCTTTCGGTATCAGATTGCCCAACTGAATTCATTTGATACAGCCGATTCAGATTTGACAAAATTTTTTTGGTGGCCCGAAACAAAACTTCCTTTTCTTCATCTGTCACTCCTTCAAACAGAATCTCCTGAAACTGTTTCCGTTCCGCCACAAACGCCCGCAGCAAAGGTTTTGCTTTTTCCGTGATCGAGAGATGAATACATCTATGGTCCTCCGTATCCTCCGTCATGATCAAATAACCTTTGCAGTGCAGATTTTCCACTGATTTTGAGATATGCGCCTTGGAAATATGCAGCTCACACATAATATCCTTTGCCGTATCATGGATGCCTGCCCTGGAGAGGAAATCCAAAATATCCATCTCCACAAGACGCACTCCATAACACTCATTCAATTTCTCACACCTTTTCTCCAGAATTTTCCGAAACACCTGACTTCCAGTCAGTACATCCAGCGATTCTTCCATCTTTCTCCCCGCTTTTTGTTCGTTAGTGAACTATATTCCTTATCCTACTCCTTTGACAAACTTTTGTCAACCATTATTTTTTATCCGGACAGGGTTGTTTCATGAATCTTTCCAAACAACTTCATTTGCTA
>CAZJSI010000003.1:16937-38960 GCA_964548675.1 uncultured Eubacterium sp.
TGGCAACCATTATTTTTTATCCGGACGTCACATTATTTTTTACCCGAGCGTCACATCCAGGATCATCATGACCAGAAATCCCATAATAAATCCCAGTGTTCCGGACTTATTATCTTCCCCGATATAAGCCTCCGGAAGCAGTTCCTGCACAACAACATATACCATTGTTCCTGCCGCAAATGAAAGCAGAAAGGGCATGATTCCAAACACGACGCCTGATACAAACGCCGCCAGAACCCCAAAAACAGGTTCCACAACAGCGGACATGCTTCCCAGCAAAAATGCTTTCTTTCTCTCCATACCTTCATTGATGAGAGGCAGCGCCACCGCCGTTCCCTCCGGATAATTCTGTATTCCGATTCCGATCGCAAGGGCGGCCGCCCCGGACAATGCCCCCGCCTGTTCCGGCTGTTGTGCCGCCAGAGCAAATCCGAGTCCCACTGCCATCCCTTCCGGGATATTGTGTACGGTTATGGCAAATACCAGCATCGCAGCGCTTTTCCGCACAGAATAATGCCGACAGCATTGATACCTGCTTTTTAACCATGCATCCGCTCCCAAAAGCGCCACTACCCCGGACAGGAAACCGAAAGATGCCCACAAACAGCTATTTTTTCCCAGTTCCTCCGCCCGCTCGATCCCTGGGATCAGCAATGACCAGACAGAAGCCGCAATCATTACTCCGGCTGCAAAGCCAAGAAAAATACTCTGTATCTCCTTCGACACTTCTCTTCGGACCAAAAACACATTGCACGCACCGAGTACAGTCACTCCAAATGTAAACAGAGTACCCAGAAATGCCAAAAAAACGCCATTCATCACATTCCCTGCCTCCCGGAAAAGTAAATTCCCAATGATATAAAATACGCCTGAAGTTTCATTTTGTTACAATTTTCTGTAAACTAAATGAAATTCCAGGCGTATTTTACTGTTTATGATCGATTATTTTTCCTTAATAATATCAATTCTCTTTCGTCTGATCCGTTTCATAAAAATGCAGGCGATCAGAGCAGAAAGTCCCTCGGCGATCAAAAATGTCAGCCACTCCAGCCACACAAAACTGATATCCTTTCTCGCAATCAGGGAGAAAGCCCATGCCACCGGGAGGACAAAAATGAGCTGACGGCAGACAGAAATGACCAGTGATTCCAGACCGCTGTCCAGTGCCTGGAAAATTCCCTGAAATGCGATATTTGCTCCCGCAAATACAAAGCTCAGGGATATGATCCGCATTGCGCCGATACACAACGCCTGTGTTTCTCCGGACAGGCCAAATACCTCAGAAAACGGCTTTGCGAATACTTCAATGAGTACTAACCCGATCGCCATGATGATCAGCGTATATCCCATACCATATTTGATTCCCTCATTGATGCGCTCTTTGCTCCCCATTCCATGATTGAAAGAAATAATCGGAGTAATGGCATCCCGAAGCCCAAAAGCAGCAAACAATATAAACTGCTGGATTTTGTAGTACAGACCATAGGCCGTCACCACAGACGTATCAATCGTTACCAGAATTACATTCAATCCGTAAGTCATAATAGACATCAAAGCCTGGGCGATAATTGCCGGAAGCCCAATGGAATAAATTTCCTTGATGATTCTCAGGGAAGGCTTTATGTACCGGACGCTATTTGTAATTTCTTTGTCAAATTTCAAATGGAAAATAAGCGCCAGTACAAATGACACGATCTGACCGAGAACCGTCGCATAGGCAGCTCCCTCGACGCCGAATTTCGGACAGCCCAGCAGCCCGTAGATCATGATCGGATCCAGTACAATATTTGTAAGCGCCCCGGTCACCTGTGCAATAGTGGAAAAAGTAGAACGTCCGGTTGCCTGAATTATTTTTTCAAATACTGTGAAAAATATAATTCCGACAGAAATTGTACAGCAAATTCTCAGATATCTCACTGCCATATCAAAGATCAATGCATCTGTCGTCTGAGTGCCGATGTAAATTTTCGTTCCGAATATGCCGAACAGCAGACAGATCACATAAAGCACGATCGACAGAAAAATCGCATTTCCTGTTGCCTTGTTTGCCTTTTCCGTGTTTCCCTGCCCCAGGCTCTTGGATAAAAGTGCATTCGCTCCCACGCCTGTTCCAACGCCGACGGCAACCATCAGCATCTGTATCGGGAAAGCCAGCGTCAGTGCATTCAAAGCCTCCTCACCATACTCACTCATATTCGAAACAAACGCGCTGTCCACAATATTATAAAGCGCCTGAAGCATCATCGATAAAATGATCGGGGTGCCCATGGACAACATAAGTTTGTTTATGGGCATAACGCCCATCTTGTTTGTTGTTTCTTTATTCATCCCTATTCCTCCTGTTTCATTGTGCACGCATGGCTGCACATATTATTTTTATATCATAGCGAGGCCATGTATTTATTATTTCAAAGCAGCAGTACCTCTCCAATGACAACGAAAAAAGCGCAAATCCTATATCCGGATTTACGCTTTTCGCTACTCGATCTTCTGTATTTTATCTCATATTTATTCCAAAAGTCAAGAGCCGTTTTTTATTTTTTCTACATGCTTTTTTCTATTGATCATCATTTCTTCGCAAATTTCGGAATATCGGACCCCTGACTAACCACGCGCAGCGTTCTCGAAATTTAATTATTCGGAAAAAGTTTCCGAAACAACAATCTGGAAAATGGCCCCGCCGCAAATAAATTCCACAAAAGCGCCATCGGGAAGTTTTTGATCAATGTTCCCACCCAGATTGCCGGAAGCTGTGACACCGGCGCATGCGCCAGGATTACATTAAATAAGATTGCCGCCACCATACTCATGGTCGGGCACATGATCATAACCGTGCAGCTCGAAATAATAATCGTGATAAAAAACGGGTTATCTTTTTCCGGGCGAATGATCCTTTCCGCCAGCCCATGTCCGATTCGATTTCCCCACAAATTTGAGAAGATAAACACAAAAATCCACATGTACGACGCCTCGATCAGCGCATCCCAGAAAACGCTGTTCTGCATATTGCTTATTCCTCCGGCCAGCGCATGATATCCCTCTTTGATGGCAACATTATATACTTCCATACCGTATGCCATCGTCATCGACATGAGAATCCCGAAGATGATTCCCTGAAACTTTGTTTTCGGCATAAATAAGTCCTCCCTTTGTTCGTGATTGAATCATAAGAAAAAGGCGTATAATCTTGAAATTTCTTCCTAGACTACGCCTTACAGACTTATTTCTACAGATAAAAAGATTAAAGCCATTTTCTGTTTCGCAAAATATTTTAACACATTTCTGCTTTAATTTTCAATACTTTTTTTAATCACCTGTCTGATATGCCGTCTTTTTCCCAACACCAGAAGCGCTATGGCAATTCCTGCCGCCGCAGCAATCATCCAACAATTCGTCTGGTCGGGTTTCTCTTCATCCGCATTGATAACAGCAGACTTCATGGAAGATATTGTTATCCCGGAAAAAATCTCATCATACTTATTTGTACTCACGCCATCCGGATACAGCGCATAATCATCACAAATGATCCTGACTTGATTTTCCTGCCCTTCCGGTACGGTAAACGTAACTTTTCCGGCATGTTCGTCCAGATACCTTTCAAACTCCTCCCCTGATAATTCAATCCTTGTACTGATATCTTCCCCTTCTTTGTTTTTCAACGGTTCACCATTTCCATCCAACACAACCGCCTTGAAACTCCGCAATTTTCCTCCGTCATCCGTTGGCATCGCCGTTACCGTCTGTTCTTTCGTCCGATAACGGCCATTCTCTTCCAGGCCGCTGATCGTCACAATTGGCGCGGTCTGGTCAACAACGCAGGAAATTCTGAGGTTCTTTATATCACTGTACGCAGCAGTCCCTGCCTTATCAACGGATTCAATGACAATATCGTAATCCCCCTCCTCCTCAAACAGGCTCTTTTTCACATCGTAAGTGCGCTTACTCCACTCTTCATTCCCGCCGGAAACAAAAGTCGTATAATCTCTCCCTTCTTTCAATTCTGTTCCGTTTAATTTAACCGTATAGTTTTCAACCGGATCCACATTGATCTCACTGATCACAACATTATTCTGCACATTATATACATAATGCTGTTCTGCCAGAAATTCCGTATTCTCATCGGCAATAAAGGTGGAACCATTGCGATTGACAGAAAAGCTCACTGATCCATACTCATTTCCGTCTTCCAGCAGCATCACCGTACTTTCGTTACCCGCCATATCTTTCACTTTACAGGAAAGCGTATAAACAGCATCCTCCAAAAGATTTTCAACAGAAACCGAATAAATCCGGCCGCTTTCAATTGTGAGAATATCTCCGAGCAGAACTTCCTTTACCTCATAGGCTCCGCTCCTGTTTCTTGTTACTGCTGTCAGTACAGGTTCAAATGTCTCTGCATCCAGGTTATCTGCCGTATCGCCTGCTGTAATGGTGAATCCGTATTTTTTATCTTTATTCGCTGAATTTGCCCGGATATTTGATACACTGACGGTTGGTTTTTCCGTATCAACGGTAATCTGTCCGGATGTATACTCTTCCATCCTGTTCATGGACAGATCTCTGCCATTGACCGTCACAAAATAATCACCATCTTCATTCAGGCAGAATGTTCCCTTATGCACATCTGAGCTGCTATCCTCCCAGTTTACCGATATAGGAAACGGCATACCGCCATCCTTAGAGACAGTCACCGAGACGTCCTCCGCATAGAAATTCTCTTCGCTGATCACTACTGTGGCATTCACATTTCCATCATAATAGGTAATGCCGCCGTTTTCCCTGACCGGGACATTGTAAGCGACACTAACATACGGATTTACTGTATCTATTACAATTTTTTCAGAAGTGTAAGATTTCATCGTATTCGCTGAACGATCCGCGTAATCCATAGTCACCCGGTAATCTCCGTCACCGGAGAGCGTAATCGTACCGGTCCATACATTTCCTTCCTGATTCCAGTCTGTCGGCTCCTGTCTGACATCGTTTACTTTAATCACAACATCTTCCGGATAAAAATTCTCCTCTGTAATCTTAAATATCGCTGTCACATCATCGTCATAGTACAAAATTGAATCCGTACTCTCTTCTTCATAAGTATAAGATGATTTTTTCAATAATGTCGACGCATCCACTACCTGTTTTGCGGGAGAATAGGACACAACTCTGGTTGGCGATATATTGTCAACAATATTTATTCTGTCTTCGTCCCTTTTCACATCGCTTGTATTCCCCGCCATGTCCGTTGCCGTAAAAGACAGATTTCCCCGGAACTGCTCTGCTTTTGTCGCAGTCAGGGTAAAAGACGCCGCTGCCTGTTTTCCTTTATTGGAAAAAGTAATATCTTTTCTCTCGATTGTCTGAGTCCTCTCCGTCACATTTTCCCCGGTACCTGTTCCGGATTCCTGTTGATAGGTCCATGTCAGATAATCAATGCCCGAAATATCGTCCTCGGAAATAAGGGTCACTGTCACAAAGTCCCGATAGAAAAAGTAGTGAAGCAAATCTTTCCAACTCTTCACCTCGTCCGTATATGAAATAACCATTTTCCCGGAATCCGGCGCTGATTTATCCACAACAAAACTATCCTCTTCATACTCATCTGCATAGTTGCCGGCAAGATCCACGTATGAGATATCAAACGTATAAGCCGCATCCGCATGAAAGGGAATCGCTGCAATCCATGTATTCTCGTCCTCCCCGTCCTGCGTCCAGTCGCTCCAGGACGTCAGTTTCGAAGCGTCAAAAGGTATTTTCTGCCCTTGTACATCAACTGCGGAAATATCTACTGCAATCTCATCCGGTCTGAAATTCCGATCCGTAATTTTAATCATAGCAGTCCTGTCCGCATCATAATAGCTGGTATTCCGGGCGTTTCCTCCACTGTAACTCACGTTGATAACCGGTTTCACCGTATCTACGGTGATCAGATTTGATGTGTAACTCTTATTCCCGCTTTTTTGTAAAAATTCATCCGTGGAATCATCTATATCATTTTCGTGCTCGTCGGTGCAGATGACGGCGATCTCATAATCTCCATCCCCGGCCAAAGTCACTTCACAGGATCTTTTTTCATTTTCTCTGTCAATCTCCCACGCAGAAACATACATATCCTTTTCTTCCTGAGTCAGTTCAATTCCGTCCCTTTTCACATTTACTGAAATGTCATCCGCAGAGAAAGCGTTTTCCCCAATCTCTACTTCCGCCGTCACTGTGCCATTATAAATAAATCGGGTATTCTCGTCCGCATCCTCCACTGATCTGCGGCTGATCACATCCGTATCCCTTTCTACTTTCTCTTTCAATGACGCTGCTTCCCCTGTAATTGGACTCTCTCCCGCTGCCCGGCAGGAAATCTTTATCCCCGAATCTTTATCATCCAGCACAATCGTGTTGGAATCCGAACATTCCTTTATGTGTCCGTCATCCGCCTCCGAAACCTTTTCCATATAGGCATCCGTGTGGTTCCCGGATGACGCCGCTGTACTGACCGCAGTTCCCGGCAGAGCTCCTGATAAAAGAGCAATCGTCAGTATAATTACAAGAACTTTTTTCTTCTGCTTTGTTTCAAAATTTATCATTCTTTCCTCTCCTGTCTTCTCAACCTATTATCTCATCAGAATGAATATAGCAGATCTCATATTCAACCTGAACTTCTCTCTTCCGCTGTGATAATACAGATGTCTCCTCTGACATTGTTTCATCTGAAACACGCAATTCGGCCGTCTCCTCTGTCAAATAACCGGATGAAGCGATTTTACCGGAAAGTTCTACGTTTCCGGAAACAGCTGTACTAAAAACCGGCGTCCTGCCATCAGAATTTTTTATCTGCCGATGTCTGTTTTCAACCGCTTTTCGTTCCACAGCACCGGTAAAATAACCAATCAGCCCCGGTACCTTCAAAATAAGAAACAAAAGTATTGTTACAATCAGCATGACTCCGCAGAGAATCCCCGCTGCAACAAAAACAAAACGACACATTTCATACGTCATGATATATTTCCCCTCTCCCTGACCGACTCTATTTTTTGAATTGTAGACGAAATAGAATCCTGCAGTTTTTTAATCTCTTCCTTCACCGCCGGTTTGTTCACCTTTCCCGCTTCCACTGAGATACTTTCCAGTATGGATATCATGTCTTCTGCCGATGTGACCCCAATCAACGGAACAACCTGTGTATTTATCATATTGTTTATTTCTGTCCAAATCTGATATGCAGAATCAAAATCCTCAAGTTCATCCGCACTCATTTTCAGTTCACATATTTTACGCCAAAGATTCTCATACTCCTCAAACATTTTCTCGGTCTGTTTTATTTTCGCCCCATTATACTGATCGATTATTTCCAGGCAATCTGCAATATCGCAGTAAATCCGGGCAATCGGATATTTCTCTGCTGCTTCCTTGAACCACCTTTTTGCACTGGAATAGCGGTCACGGTCCACATTCACATCATAATAATATAAAAAGGAACTTCCAATCTGATAACAGATATCCTGATAACCTTCCGGATTCTTTTCCTTTAGTTTCTTCAAAACATCATAACTTTCCCGGAATCCTTTTTTATTTTCCCGCTCCAGGCCAATCTGTAATCGCAGCAATTGCTGCCCTTCCTCTTTCGTCAGCACAAAATCATTTACCAACATCAGATTTAACTGCTCATAAGCCTCACTTCTTCCGGGATCTGTCAAAATCGCATCATAATAATCCTCAAATGAAGACGCTGTCTTCAAACTTTCATCATACTTCTCGCTTTTCTTATTTTTCGCGGAAAAATATCCCCAAACAGACGATGCTCCAAGCGCTGCCGTCAATGCCGCGCTCACAAAAAATATTACCAGTTTCTTCTTCTGTTTTTTTCTGTACACATCATCTATTTCCCCGTAAGATTCCAATGCATACATCAGTTCCGCGCAGGATTGGTAACGATCCTGCGGATTTCTCCGGGTGCATTTCAGGATGATTTTTTCCAGTCCGGGGGACAATGCCGGATCAATCTCACGGACAGGCCTTATCTCATAAGGATACTCACGCGGATTCATCCCTGTTACCAGATGATATAAAGTTGCCCCCAGACAATAAATATCGGTTCTCGCATCCGTCTGCCCCATACCGCCAAATTGTTCCGGCGCGGCATATCCGACAGTTCCCAGACAGGTTGTATCTGCAATGTTTTTCTCTTTAAATTCCCTGGCTGTTCCAAAATCGATCAGCGTCACATTTCCATCCGGTTTTAACATCACATTTGCCGGTTTCATATCCCTGTAAATGATTGCCGGAGTACGGGTGTGAAGATATCCCAGTACATCACACAACTGTTTTGCCCACCGGATTACGTCTTCCTGCGGTTGGGCGCCGGACTCTTCCAATACCTTGCTCAGAGGATTCCCTTCTATGTAATCCATAACGATCAAAAACATATCTTTATCCTCTATAATATCAATAATACCTGGAAGACTTGGATGCCGAAGCTTTTTCAACATATCTGTCTCTACGGCCAATCCCTGCTTTACAAATCCAAAATCCTTCACGCCATCTTTGCGCACTTCTTTTATGGCCCATTGCTTATTTGCCCTTTCATTCATGGCAAGATAAACAATGCTCATACCGCCCTGGCCTATTTTTCTTAATATCTTGTATTTGCCGTCCACTACAGTTCCTATTTCAAGCATCATGCATCTCTCCTAAAATGTCCTGATCAATGCAACCGAGATATTATCTCTCTCTCCACGCTTTTTACTGATATCTGTCATTTCAATTATTTTCTGCTGCATCCTGTCACGATCTGTCACCACAGAAGGCTGCAGCTTCTCATATATTTCATCAACAGTTACCTCATGATAAAATCCATCCGAACACAACATGTAAACCGCATTTCTTTTTGTATCTCCAAAAGACATCGCCGGATGTACCGCCTCTGACGCTCCTATGCACTGCAGCAATATATTTCTGCGGGGATCTTTCTCTGCCTGCTGTTTTGTCATATTTCCCAAAACGATCTCCCGATTCACATAGGTCTGGTCCACCGTAAGCTGCCTTACCTTGTCCGTCAATTCATAAGCCCTGGAGTCACCCACATTGAAAATATAGAATCTCTGTTCTGTGAGCAGTAATATCACAGCTGTAGTCCCAAGAGTAACAGCCTCCTTTTTCCCATATTCTTTTATCAATTCATCCAATTGATATATGATTCTTTCCCAGCTCCTTTGAATCTGCGCATCTGTCAATTCCCGATCACACAATATCGGTAATTCTGTCAGTGCCCACTGATCAAATGCCCGAATCACCGCGGCACTTGCAACCTCGCCTTTCTGAAGCCCGCCCATTCCATCGCAGAGCGCTGCCAAAACCATTCTGCCCTGTGCGGTATTCATTACTTTTATCAGCACACTATCCTGATTATTGGTACGTGTTGTGCCAATATCCGTATTTGCGCAAACGACAAAATTCACGCTATCCCCCCTGTTCAATTGATTATTATTTGATCCAAAATTTTGATTTTAAAGATAAGTTAACAACTCTTCGAACTGATATATTTGATTTTGATTTGAATTATTTGAATTAATTTTAGTTTATCAGAATATCATCAGACACAAATTTAAAATTTCTTAAGATCATGCTGTTTTTCTATTTTATTGTTCCGGCTTATTTAGCCGGAACAATCTCTAACCAGTATCCATCCGGGTCAGCGATAAAATAGATTCCCATATCCGGATTTTCAAAACAGATGCATCCCATCTTTTCATGCAATGCATGAGCAGCCTCGTAATCATCAACCTCGAAGGCAAGATGAAATTCACAGTCACCCAGATCATAAGGGCGGTCCATATCCCGCATCCAGGTCAGCTCCATTACAAAATCTGTCGTATCGTTGCCAATATATACGATCGTAAAAGAACCATCCTTGCTCTCAATACGCCTCTTTTCAGTCAGCCCCAGCGCCTCCTGATAAAAATCCAGTGATTTCTGCAAATCATACACATTATAATTTTCGTGCACCATTTTAAAAGTCATTTTCTTCTTCCTCCATCCTGATATTAATCATTGTATCATTTTTCGGCCGTGCAGGCCTTATTTTTCAATACGAAAAAAAGGTATGTTCCATTTATTATGTTTTTTCATCATCAAATCGCAATTACAGGTATCTTTCTTTTATCACTCCGCTTTATTGCGGACAACTACACTACGGACATTCAAATACCTGTCCTTCCCGTCCAATCTCCTGCACCGCAGATACATATTCTTTATCTTTTCGTGCTTCTTTGTAAGCCGTGATAATATCATACTGCTTCCAGAAGTGCATGGGAAACGCATATTTTACATCCATCGCACTTAAGTAAGCATCCATGCCTTTATAGGCGTCCGCCTCCTGCCGGGGATCCAACAGAAGAAATGCAATATCTGTCTTTCTGCCGCGCAGATATTCCAGTTCTTTGTAAAAACGCCGGGACATATCCCTGTTAAATTCCTCTCCTTCTTCCTCCCAAAGCCACAGATTCAGATCACCCGCATGATAAATCGTATGGCCATCCATTGTCACATAATATGCCAGACCGATATCTGTGGAGAGCAGTGTCTCGATTCTGAGTACACATCCATTGTGAAGAGAAAGTTCAATTTCATCGTTTGCAAAAAGCCTAAAAATATTGGGCAGATCCTCATCTGTAATCCCCCGCCGCTTCCGCACATTCTTTGAAAACGGAACGTCTTTTGAAATTACATACTTTACATGGGGATATTGATCTTTCAGCTTCCAGATGTCATAACTGTAATGGTCTCTATGACTGTGGCTGACAAAAACAACCAGCTCTTTCTCTCCATCCAATTGCGGTATTCTGCCTGTGCTGTACTCCAACAATTCATTTTCTTTCGCTTCTGCCTCATCGGCAATGCAGTCAAATAACAAATACGCCGTTTCCGTCTCCACAAGAAAACCGCTGTGACCGATATATGTAACACGCATATCATTTTTCCTTTTCTTATATGATTGACTTCTGTCTCACATTTCTTATTTCCTGATTCATGAATTTATAATAACAAAAGACTTTTCCCTTGTAAACTAAAAATTCAGCCCCAAAATCAGCCCTTTTTTTATCACAACCACCAAAAAATGCTCCCCACAAAAACACGGGAAAAGAAAGAAACCCACATTTTTCCTCACTTTTCCCGTTCGTGTTTTTTCACAAAATAATATTTACATTTAAGACTCCCTCGTGAGTATTGGCGTGGGATTCGAGTCAGCCTGACTGACATAATACATATCCGAACCCCCGCGATACATTACCTTCCGTATCGCACATATCCCTGACCTTCGGTATAATGAAAAGCAAAGGATAACGCAAATTATAAAGCAAAAATATTTTTTCATACGTAATCCTTTATTTTAACAATTCTGTTCTTTTCAACACTTCCTCCACCCGCTTTACCGGGATGATCTCCAGTTCCTTTTTCACTTCCCCGGCTACATCCTCTAAATCCTCGATATTTTCATATGGAATGAAAACTTTTTTGATTCCGGCGCGTTGGGCTGCCATCAATTTTTCGGGGAGTCCGCCGATCGGCATAACGCCGCCCCGGAGGGACACTTCACCCGTCATTGCAAATTCCGGGCTGATCCCCTGTTCCTTTATCAGGGATGTAAGCGCCGTCGTGATCGTGATACCTGCAGACGGTCCGTCCTTTGGCACGGCTCCCGCCGGAACATGTACATGCAGATCTGCCTTTTCCAACTTTTCCGCTTCCTCCGGGAACATGGATTTTACCAGCGTCAACGCGATCTGCACGGACTCCTTCATCACATCTCCGAGCTGTCCGGTAATACAGATCTTTCCATCCCCTTTTGTGAGAGAAGTCTCGATAAACAATATCTCTCCTCCTGCTCTGGTCCATGCAAGTCCTGTCACAACGCCCGACTGGGCACATTCCAGTTTCTTATCATGCTGAATTGCCTTGCGTCCAAGAAAATCAGAAACACGTTTTACACCGACAGTGATGCTCTTCTGCTCTCCCTTTACCAACTTTACCGCCGCATGCCGGCAGAGAATGTCCATCTGCTTTTTCAGTCCCCGGACACCGGCCTCCATCGTATATTCACTGATAATTTTTTTCAGGGCATCATCCGTCACTTTGAGATTCTGCTTTTTCAATCCCATACTTTCCATTGCATTGGGGAGCAGATACTTTTTCGCAATCTGATATTTCTCCACGGCCGTATAACCCGGAAACTGAATGACCTCCATACGATTCAACAGCGGCTCCGGTATCGTATCCGCTGCATTTGCCGTGCAGACAAACAGGACATCGGACAGGTCGTAGGGCACATTCATATAATGATCGGTAAAGCTGAAGTTCTGCTCAGGATCAAGTACTTCCAGAAGAGCGCTCGCCGGATCGCCGCTGTAGTCATGGGATAATTTATCCACTTCATCCAGCACCATGACCGGATTGGATGAACCGCACCTTTTCATTCCTTCCATGATCCGTCCGGGCATTGCGCCTATGTAAGTCCTGCGGTGTCCCCGGATCTCCGCTTCATCCCGCACGCCGCCGAGACTGATACGCACATACTCCCGGTGCAGCGCTTTCGCTATACTCTGGCCGATACTCGTCTTTCCCGTCCCCGGCGCCCCCACAAACAGCAAAATAGAACCGGACTGTTTTTTATTCAGCGCCATCACTGCGATCTGCTGTATGATCCTCTCCTTTACTTTGTCAAGACCGTAATGCTGCTCATTCAATATTTCCTCTGCCTCATTCAGATCTATCTCCGAAGGCTCCGCCTTTTTCCAGGAAAGAGTGGTGACAAAATCCAGATAATCATACAACATACCATATTCATGACTGTCTTTGCCCTCCTGCTTCATACGGTTTAAGACTTTTTCCGATTCCTTGCGGGCATCTTCATTCATACCGGATTCCTGTATTTTTTTTTCAAATTTTCTTACATCCGATACGTTCTCCGGATGCATATCATCCAGCTGACGCTGCAAAAACTCTATCTGTTTTTTCAGAGCCGATTCCCGATACGCCCTCTCATGGTTTTCCTGTTGGACGTTCTGTGCTTCATCACTGACTTTTGCCATCTCAATAAACTCATAAATTGCTCTCTGCATTAACTCCGTACGATGCTTTTCCGAATCGGTCTCAATGATCGCATACTTTTCCTCCGGCTCCAGATTCAGATAGGCAGAGATCGCACAAATAATTTCTGCCAGCGTATTCCAATGCTGTATAAATGCTCTCGCCCAGACGCCCCATTGAAATCCCTGCACAAAATTCAACAGGCTGTTCTTTATCTCTCTATAAACCTCTTTCTGCTCTTCCTCTGACATATCATTTACATCTGAGCAGATGTTTGCTGTTGCAGAAATATCTCCCGCCTGTCCTTCAAGATCGGACAATTCCACGCGATTCATAACATGGATACTGACATTTCCTTCATCATCCGAATTTTCAATTTTTCCGATCAGGCCTTTCTCCTGAAAATCTTCCGGCGTTAATTCCTGCTTTCTTTTATCGGATTTCTGGATGAGAAACAGAACATCCTCTCCCTCCGGGAACTCTTTTATCTGCATTTTATCCAGCACATCTTTCTTAAAATAGAATGTTATGCCAGGCAAAAGAAGCATATCATATATTGGCATTATTATCATATTAATCCTCCTTTTGTTAGCAATCTTTTCCAATGAGTGCTAACGTTTTTGTAAAAGATATGGCGAATTCCAAAAATAATTCGCCATATTTCCATCTATCATAGTTAATTTCTATGACTTTTACTATAACACGTTCTGAATATTTTGCAAGCAAAAATTTACTCCATTATTGTATCTCATAATTTTATATTCTTTAACGCATCCGCAAAGGCGTTATTCACCGGTTCCTTTGCCTCTTTCTGCTGCTTCTTCAGATAATTCTGCACATCCCGCCTGGATACGCCTGCTCCTTCTTTCTTGCGGCGCTCCTGGAACTTGCTCATACGTTCCTTGTGTCCACAGGAGCATACAAAGGATGCGTCATCTCCTTTACCGACCAGCTCCATCCGCTTATGGCAGACCGGGCACCGGGCGTTCGTCGTCTTTGCGATTGTCTGACGGTATCCGCAGTTGCGGTCCTGGCAGACGAGCATCCGGCTGTTTTTCCCATTCACCGCCAACATACGCTTGCCGCATTCCGGACAGATCTTATTTGTCAGATTGTCATGGCGGAAGATCCCCTCTCCCTGTTTGATCTCATCCACAAGCTCTACCGTATAACTTCTGATATCCTGCATAAACTTCCGGTTTTGCAGCTTTCCCTTTGCGATCTGTGAGAGCTTCATCTCCCACACAGCGGTGAGCTCCGGTTTTTTCAGGTCCGCCGGTACCAGCTCGAGAAGCTGCCGGGCCTTGGCGGTCGTGTAGATCTCCTCTCCCTTTTTCTCCAAAAGAAAAGAAGAAAACAATTTATCAATGATATCCGCTCTGGTGGCAACGGTTCCCAAACCACCGGTTTCCCCAAGCGTCTTCGCCATTTGTTTATCGCTGCTCTCCATATATTTGACAGGATTTTCCATAGCAGAAAGCAGAGTTCCCTCCGTAAAACGTGCCGGCGGCTTTGTCTTTCCCTCTGTTACCCGGATATTGGAAACAGACAGCTGCTGTCCTTTTTGGATGACCGGAAGATTCTGTTTCTTCAACTCCTCCTCTTCCTCATCCTCGATCTGGCTCTCATACACCGCTTTCCATCCGGCATGAAGCTCCCGGTTTCCCCGGGCATGAAAGGATTCCCCGGCAATCTCCCCGACAAGGGTTGTCTCCTCATATTCATACGCCGGATACAGCACAGCAAGAAAACGGCGCACCACCATATCGTAAATCTTCTTCTCCTCGCTGCTCATATGAATATAGGACGGCGCCTGTTCTGTCGGAATGATGGCGTGATGATCGCTCACCTTGCTGTTGTTTACAAAGGACGCTTTTCCCTGAATGTTCTGGCGCAGCAGCGGCGCTGCAAATTCCCTGTAAGCGCCCGAATTGATCGCCTGCAGACGCTCTTTGATCGTTCCCACTACATCAGATGTCAGATAACGGGAATCCGTACGGGGATAAGTCAGCACTTTATGATTTTCATATAAACGCTGCATGATGTTTAACGTTTCTTTTGCAGAAAATCCGAACTTGCGGTTCGCTTCCCGCTGAAGCTCCGTCAGGTCATATAGGAGCGGCGCCTGTTTTTTCTTCTGCTTCGCATCCGCTTTTACAATCGTCAGCTTTTTCCCGGCAATCTTCCTCTCAATCTCAGCTATGCGCTCCCTGTTAAATGTCCGGAAGCTCCCGCTTTTCTCGTCACGCCAGGTAAATGTAACTCCCTCCGCCGTGAAGTTGAGTCCATAATAGGGTTTCGGCACAAACTGGCGGATCTCATTCTCCCGTGCGGCGATCATGGCAAGGGTCGGCGTCTGCACACGGCCGCAGGAAAGCTGCGCATTGTATTTACAGGTCAGCGCTCTGGTCGCATTCAACCCCACAAGCCAATCCGCCTCCGCACGGCAGACTGCCGCATAGTACAGAGGCTCATACTCTTTCGCATCCTTCAGATTTGCAAATCCCTCCCGGATGGCTTTATCCGTTACCGAGGAGATCCACAGTCTCCTGCATGGTTTCTGGTTTCCCGCCTTTTTTAATATCCACCGCGCTACCAGCTCTCCCTCTCTGCCCGCATCCGTGGCAATGACAATCTCTGTCACATCGTTCCGGTGAATCTGCTTTTTGACCGCCTGATACTGTTTGGATGTCTGACGAATGACGTCGATATCCATCTGTTTCGGAAGCATCGGAAGATCTTCCATCTTCCACTCTTTGTATTTTTTATCATAGCGCTCCGGATCGGACAAAGTGACAAGATGGCCAAGCCCCCATGTCACAATGTACTTTTCTCCCTCTATGGCTCCATCCAGTTTTTTCGAACACTTTAACACCCGGGCAATATCACGCCCAACGGATGGTTTTTCTGCGATTACTAATATTTTTCCCATTCTGTCTCCCTGATTCATAAATTACTGCTCAGTGCAAATACACTTTCTTCTTTTTCCATATTATAATATAAATCCATCGGTTCTTCCTCGAAAATGCACACTTGTATTATGTTTTTTAATTCTTCATACTCCGGACAAATATCTGAAAAGCGGTTCGGATATGCGTCAAGCAGCTCCGGCCGATATGCCAGTCTCTTCCCGTTTTCCAGAACGGCGCCATAGAAAATATCCTCCTCTACGAGATCCTGAAACATATGGCTGCCAAAAGAAAGTTCCGGCATATATCCCGCCTCGCTGTATGCTACTTCAAAGATTGCCTCTGCTCCGCTGATATCAGCAAAAGCTACCGGAACGCCAAGTTCCGGTGATGACGTGCCGATACGTCCCGGCACGATCAGCGCCACAGACATTCCTTTTTCCTTAAAATAAGCATTCAGTTTTCCCACTGCACGCGCCACGACGGGTTTTTGAACATACGGAAAACTGTAATATTCATATGCGTCCACTTTAATCACTGCGGAAATCTTTGTATGTCTGGAACGCCCCATACAACATCTGCGGATATGTACAACTGTTTTTTCTTTCAGTATCGCTGGAATCTCCACTTTCCGATCATCGATGCAAACCTGTAACGGGCGGCATTGCAGCAGATTAACCGCAAATTCCTCCCCCTCTCCCAGATTAACCGTAAACTCGATATCCACCGGGGAACCGTAAACATTTTCCAGAGTTTTCAATATCTTTTGCATCATCTTTGTAAATAATATATTTCCCGCCAGACCCTGGCAGGAAATAAAATAAATCATCCTGAAGTCCCCTCGCTGGCGCAGTATATTTTCCGCGTCTGTATCGTGCTCCAACAGATTTTTCCTGCTTTTCATCGGAAGTAAGCCGAGGACATTCTCCATTGCCGTTTCCACAAGTTCATTTTTTTCCGTATCAAGCATATCCATTTTCCGTTGGGAATACCGATGCCGTTCCGACACGCTCGGTCGGGCGTAGGCCATCGGCCGATCCAGTGAGATCAGCCTCGGATAATCCCCCTGCGTACGATCCACCGCCTTTGTCCCCAGTCCGGCCACGATGCGAAGCATTCCTGCCGCCGGATCCATATTCTGCATAAAACGGTATGCACTGTAGGAAAATCCGACTCCCGCCGCACATGGCATAAAATACGGTCCAAAATAAGATCCTGACACCCGCTGTACCAACAAGGCCATCTGCTCATCCCGGCATTGCAGATTTCTCTGCAGGCGATATTCCAATGCGGATTTATCCAACGTGCTGGCATATACCTTTTTTACCGCCTTCTCAAAATTTTCAAGCCGCTCCTCACTCGCTCCCGCATTGACACAGAAAACCGACTGATATTTTCCGGCGAAAGCATTTCCAAACCCGTCCTCCAGAATGCTGCTGGAACGCACAATAATCGGACTTCTTCCGAAATGATCCAATATCTTTCGGAATCTATCCCTGATATCCTCCGGAAAATGTCCGTTTAAGATTACCTGTTGAAATTCTTCCGCCACTTTAAAATATCCATCCGGAGTGCGATGTTTAAGACGCAGATCCCAACATCCGTTTTCCACCAGAAAAGTGTAAAAAACATCCGAGCCGATAAAAAAAGAATCATGGGGTTCCATATATTTCCGGTACTCCGGCATTTCATTCTCCACGATTTTTCTCGCAAGCAGCATTCCGCAGGATTTCCCGCCGATCATCCCGGTCCCGACCATGCGGTCACGGACGGCAAAATAATCCTCTGCTTTAAAATACCGCTCTACCAGTTCCCGCAGCCTGTAATCTCTTGTCATCATCACCCGGCACATAAACTGCAGGGATTCTTCCGGAAGGACGCCTGCCTGGCGCTGGAGTTTCGCCTTGCGGAAGAAACGATCCCAACTGTCTGTCTCCATTTCGTCTTCCATCCCCTGCCATTTATTCAGTATTTCATAATAGCGGCTGGTCTCCATCCCGTCCGTCAACGCATGGAAATCACCTTCACCGGGACGATACATATAAGGTAAAAACATCTTCCATGTATATCGGTTCCAGACTTTCAGGGGATGCACATACAAAATGTCCTGATCTCCATAAACATCAATCAGAAGCTGCGTTGTCTCGCGGATTTTTGCAATTGCCTGATTAGAATGCCGTCCCCGTATAATCGGGAAAAAAGCCACCGTATCCAACTGAAACAAAAACGGACAGGTCAATTTGAAAAAGTTTCCCATCATCAAATCCGTCGCCCATGCTATCTGCAGCTCAGAAAGGCAGTCAAATACATAAAAAGCATCCTTTCCCTCTTTTTCAATAATATTATGTATCGTCACGGAAAATGTTTCAAATCGGTGCGTCAGTTCCACCGGATATATTTTCACTCCGTTTTGTTCTTCCATGAACGGAGCATGGGACGCAAAACGGATATAAATCAGATTCCGTTTGTCGGCAATCGCCTGTTTCACGAAAGGCTTCATAAAATATTCAAACTCAGAAAGTTGCGATACCTGCCATACGACATTATCTCCCAGACGGATAAAGTCAAACGCCGTGTCCATTTCCGGAATACCGGATAAAATTTTTTCAAATGCCGCCATAATGTTTCCCCCTTTTCATAAGCAGATTGAAAAGTTTATTCTGAAGCAGCCTGCCATGTGCAGATCCGATTATCTATTATCCGCATAAGGAATTTCTCTGCTTTGGTTACCCGTCTTGTGATCCGGCTTTTTCCCCGACATTGCCTTCTCTATAGCCGTTCCAACAGGCCTGTGCTTTTCCGCCGGTTTATTTTCAGGGAAATCAGAACGAAGACTCTCCCGCGCCTGCTCCATTTCTGATCTCAAATCCCTCGCCGACCACAGACGGCAGCCCTCTCCCCGGATGACAACCTGTTCCAGCCCGTCGGAAGTCGCCACTGTTACCTGATATTTTGACGCATTGGTATGGGCAAATTTCTCAATATACTGATCCGCTGTCTCCGCCTCTTTCGTAAAAACCACATGGATATTGTGATAATCCATAAATTCCGTCGGATGCCCCGCAACCCGGTACGCATCAAAAACAACGATCAGATGCATATTTCTGATCCCCTGATAGTTGCAGAGCTCGTCCATCAGCTTTCCCCGGGCCGCATCCAGATTTTCCTTTGCCAGATCTTTCAGTTCATCCCATGCATAGATAATATTATAACCATCCACCAACAGATATTCTTCCTTTGGTTCCTGTGGTCTATAGTTTCTCGACACCGGAGCTGTATACTCCTGTTTCTTTCGGCGCACCACACCTTTTCTGCGGGCAGATTTTCTTCCGCTGTTTGCATAAAAAGTTTTTTGCAGAATGGCATCCACCTCATCCGTTCCGATCCACTCTTCCTCCACACTCCGATATCCGGCGGCAGACAGTTCTTCTTCCTCCTCGCTCTCCGTCTCAAGGCAGCTCTTCACATGCATATACTTACTTGCTTCATTCCATGGTACAATATATCCCGAACCGTGGGCACAAAATACGGAATCCGCCGGATATTCCGGATCACGCTCCGGATCATACCCGATTGCCGCGGTCACTTCCTCTGCATTGTGACAGGGTTCATATCCCCGCAGCGAAAAGAATATCCGTCCAAATCCTTTGGAATAGGCAGCCACTTCTTTCTGGTAATCCTGCATGGTCACTACCGGAGCATATCCGGTCAATACCGAAAAATCTCCCTCCTTAAAAGGCGCTTCAAAGGTTCCGTTCATCTTCTCAACATCCGTCATGGCCCGTCCGATCATAGACTCCGGTACTTCCAGCCGGAAATCATAATATGGTTCCAACAGAACAGACTGCGCCTGCATCAATCCCTGGCGCACAGCGCGGTAAGCAGCCTGCCGGAAATCTCCGCCCTCCGTATGTTTCATATGTGCGCGGCCCGCCGCCAGTGTAATATGCATGTCCGTAATCTCAGACCCGGTCAATACTCCCCTGTGTGCCCGCTCCTCCAGATGAGTCAGGATGAGACGCTGCCAGTTTTTATCCAGTACATCCTCGCTGCAGTCCGCATCAAATACAAGCCCGCTTCCCGCCGGAAGCGGTTCCATCAAAAGATGTACTTCCGCGTAATGACGCAGCGGCTCAAAATGAGCGACGCCCTCCACCGTATCAGCAATCGTTTCCTTATATACAATATTGGCAGAACCAAATGTCACATCCACGCCAAAACGTTCCAGGATCAGGCTTTTCAGGATCTCAATCTGAACCTCACCCATGATCTGCGCCTGAATTTCCTGCAATTGTTCATCCCAGATGATGTGCAGCTCCGGCTGTTCTTCCTCCAACAGTTTCAGCTTCGGCAGCATTATAGCCGTATCACAGTTCTCCGGAAGCTGCAGTTTACAGGTCAAAACCGGCTCTAACACCGGCGGATCAGATTCCGTCTCCATGCCAATCCCCTGCCCGGGATATGTTTTCGTCAGTCCCGTAACCGCACAAATGCCTCCCGCCGCTATTTCAGACGGAGTCTCATACTTTTCTCCGGAATAAACGCGGATCTGATTCACCTTTTCCTCCCAGACCTCGCCTTGTGCATCCGGGCAGGAGGCATTTGTCAACAGATCCTTAACTCTCAGCGCTCCGCCGGTCACTTTCAAATGCGTCAGCCTGTTTCCCTGTTCGTCTCTGGAAATCTTATATATTTTCGCGCCAAATTCCTTCGGATAAGATCTCTCCCTTGCATATGATGCAAAACCATCCAAAAATGCCTCCACGCCAATGGTTCTTAATGCTGCCCCGAAAAAGCAGGGGAAAAGCTTTCTCTCCGCGATCATCTGACAGATCAGCTCCGGTTCCAGCCTTTCTGTTTCCAAAAACTGTTCCAGGGCAAGTTCGTCGCAGGTCGCTGCATTTTCCAGAAATTCTGCCGAATCCGTGTCCGAAAAATCCACACAGCCGCTGTCCAGCCTGCTTCTCAATTCATCCATTAATTTTTCTTTTTCCGTACCCGGCTGGTCCATCTTGTTCACGAACAAAAAAGTCGGTATATCATATTTTTCCAACAGCCGCCAGAGTGTCCGGGTATGCCCCTGTACACCATCAGCGCCGCTGATCACGAGAACCGCATAGTCCAACACCTGCAAAACCCGCTCCATCTCGGCGGAAAAATCTACATGTCCCGGAGTGTCAAGCAAGGTAATCTCCGTATTTTTCCAGGAGAGCTTTGCCTGTTTGGAAAAAATTGTGATCCCCCGTGCCCGCTCCAGTTCATTTGTATCTAAAAATGCGTCTTTCGTATCTACTTTTCCCATTTTGCGGATGCTTCCGGCTGTGAACAAAAGGCTCTCGGAGAGAGTTGTCTTGCCCGCGTCCACATGGGCTACAATGCCCGCACATATATGTTTAATCGGTTTATTTTCTGATGTCTTTCCCATCAAAAATACCCCTTTCTGTCGTCCATGATAATATATCCACTATCATAGCACAGAAAAGGGTATTCGTCGATAAATCATTTTATATTCCAGAATATGTTCCAACTGTTATTCTGTTTTTTGTCACTTTCTTTTTATCGCAACTTTTTTATCGCCACCTTTTATCGCCACTTTTTTTAATAACGATAATTGCGAGCTTTCTCTTTGTATTTAACGCACAGCAGCCAGCGCCTGCAGCCGCTGGCGCCGACGCAGGAACTCTGCATGCCGTTCCGCCGCAACGTGCCACCCCTCGTCCTGCACAAAGGTATCGTCCTTTCTGAGGTTCATAGTCATGGGACGGCCGCTTTTTCTGGCGCCCCACAGTACGAACGGCGTTCCAGACTACCAACGCGATTACGATCGCAATAATAACGGTTCCCATAATATCCCTCTTTCATTGAATGTCTTCCAGTAAAAAGTCTGTTACCCGGATGATCTTGATGCCATCCTGAGTCTGTGGAATATCACATTCCAACGCGATCACTGCTTTTTCATAGTTGTCTCTGATTTTACGCAGGGGAGCAAGTTCGCGTTCTCTGGTTTCCGGTGCGTTCATAGACTCTGTTACCTGGA
>CAZJSI010000004.1:0-18442 GCA_964548675.1 uncultured Eubacterium sp.
CGGAAAGTTTTCCGATCTCGGCTTCGATCGCACGGAATTTTACCTCATCATAGTCAATCAGATCCATCTTATTGACTGCAAATACAAAATGGTGGATTCCCATCAATGCGCAGATTCTCGCATGCCGCCTGGTCTGGACAAGAACGCCCTGTTTTGCGTCCACAAGGATCACTGCCAGATCTGTGAAAGATGCTCCGACGGCCATGTTTCGCGTGTATTCCTCATGTCCCGGCGTATCCGCCACGATAAAGCTTCTGTGATCCGTCGTGAAATAGCGGTATGCCACATCGATGGTAATGCCCTGCTCACGTTCGGCCATCAGGCCATCCAACAGGAGCGAATAATCAATCGCCCCTCCCCGGCTTCCCACCTTTGAATCCAGTTCCAGCGCTTTTTCCTGATCCGCATAGAGCAGTTTCGCATCGTAAAGTATATGTCCGATCAGTGTGGATTTTCCGTCGTCCACACTCCCGCAGGTAATAAATTTCAATAATCCGTTCATCTTAGAAATACCCCTCTCTCTTTCTTTTTTCCATGCTGGCCGCACCGCCGTCGCTGTCGATCACGCGGCTTGTGCGCTCAGAAGATACGGCGCTCAGCGTCTCCTCGATAATTTCATCCAGGGTTTCCGCCTCAGATTCCACGCCGCCGGTCAGCGGGTAACACCCAAGCGTACGGAAACGCACTTTTTTGTACTCAATTTTCTCTCCATCCCGCAGCTTCAGGCGGTCATCGTCCACCATGATAATGTTGCCGTCCCGATAGACAACAGGTCTTTCCTTTGCAAAGTAGAGAGGCACAATGTCAATATTTTCTCTCTTGATGTACTGCCAGATATCTTTTTCCGTCCAATTGGAAATCGGGAAAACGCGGATGCTCTCGCCTTTCTGGATCTGGGTATTGTACAATTTCCACATTTCCGGCCTCTGATTCTTCGGATCCCATGCCTGCGCCGCGTTCCGGAAAGAGAAGATACGCTCTTTCGCTCTGGATTTTTCCTCGTCTCTTCTGCCGCCGCCAAAGGCCGCCGTAAACTGATATTTCGTCAAAGCCTGTTTTAATGCCTGGGTTTTCATAATATCAGTGTACGCAGAACCATGATCAAAGGGATTGATGCCGGCGTCCACGCCCTCCTGATTTGTGTAAACGAGCATCTCGATTCCCAGTTTTTTTGCTGTTTCATCCCGGAATTTGATCATTTCCTTAAACTTCCATGTTGTATCCACATGCAGGAACGGGAAAGGCGGTTTCTCCGGGTAAAATGCTTTCAATGCCAGATGCAGCATAACGGAGCTGTCCTTTCCAATAGAATATAACATAACCGGATTTTCACATTCAGCGGCTACTTCCCTGATAATATAAATTGCTTCTGCTTCCAGTTCATCAAGATGTGATAAACCTGCCATAATTTTGTCCTCCTTCAGATTTTTAATATTTATTTGCTTCCTTTTTGTTGATCTCAATTATCTGTACTTTACCGTCCGGGCTTTCCAAACGCCAATTGCTGATGCCGCCCTGTTCTGTAACCGTCAGGATGCTTCCTCTTCCTCCGATGTCTGCCCCGAGGAAAAACAGGATTGCCCCTGTCCTGCACTCCTTGATGCAGGAAGTACATCCCCAGCAGTCACGGAAATGCCTGATAAATGCTTTTCCATCGGCGTCCTTTTTGATCAGGTTTCCCGGACAGGCTTCGATGCACCGCGCACATCCGACGCATTTATTTTTCTGAATCCGAATGCTCATACTGCTTACCTCCTGTCACAAGCTCCCGGAAAATAATCTGTATTTTCCCGTCCACCATTTTTGAATTTACATATTTCAGCCAGTCATCCGATTTCTCCGGATAATCCGCGTTTTCCGCAAAACTGTGCCAGCGCGTCTCCTTTCTTGCCATGAGATGGGCTATCACAGACTGGCAGACGACCAGGCGCTCCCTGAGTTCATAAATCCTAAGCAGGTCATCCATATTTTCCGCCGACAATTTTTCAACGACTTTCTGTAACCCCGAAATTTTTTCAAAAGCCTTTGACAGCCTCGCCTCATTGTACTGATATCCGGTGGAAATGCCGCCCGCATACTCATCCATGATCTTCTGCATGGCTTCCTCCAGCTGTTCCGTTGTGATCGTGAAATCGTTTCCTGCCAGATAATGTTCGTATTCTTCCTTTTTTTCTTCTGCTTTTATCCCGATTTTCCAATCTTTTTGTGAAATCGTTGTCTCGCTGCGCATAAAAAAAGGTTCTTCCGCTTTATCCGGATCATTCGTTATCCCTGATTCGGATAAATACTTTATCGCTGATTCCGCTGCGATCTCACCTTCCACCAGCGCTCCGGTCACATATTTCTGCGGACATCCGCCTGCCACATCTCCTGCGGCAAATAATCCTGAGATCGTTGTCGCCCGGTTTGTATCCACCCAGTAACCGCTCGCGGTATGGCCGCCGACAATATACGGCTCCGTTCCTTCTATTTCCACATTTTCCTCCGACGGTCCTTTGCCGGATTCCAGCCATTTCAAGGTCTGACTGGGCGCCATATTCAAATAGGCCTTATATAAATCCTGTTCCTGTTCCCTGGATATACCCTCGGTTTTCAGATAACAGGGGCCCTTGCCCTGACGATTTTCCTCCACTGTTCCGTAAAGTCTCTGGGAAGTAGTCAATCCGTACTTCGTCTCATATACCTCTCCGGATGCATTGATCTGTTTTGCATGCACACCCTGTGCGATCGTTCCCGTCGGGGCTATCGTATCTTTACAACGAAGTGCGATAAAACGCATCTCGAACGTGGTCATTTCCGCACCTGAAAGAATACCCATCGCGTATCCAGCGCCTGTATTGAATGGTGGATACCACATTTTATGTCTGGAAAATCCCGGGTTATTTGGTCTGTATAATCCTGCCGCTCCTCCTGTAGCGCAGATGACAGCGCCTGCCGTAATGTCATAAAATATTTCTTCATTGACGTTAAAACCATATGCTCCCTGAATCCGTTTTTCTTCATCTTTTTCCGCCACCTTATAATCTGTGATGTTCACATGGTTCAAAATAGTTACATTTTCCTGCTGCGCTGCTGCTTCTGCCAGAAGGGGTTTGATATTTTCACCATTAATTTTTAAGTTCCGTGCTCCCCGGGTAACATACTCGCCATTTTTATCTTTCAAAATGACCAGTCCCAGCTTTTCCATGTTTTCCGTTACCCGGTTCAGCCGTTCAGACATGGTGAGAAGCAGATCTTCCCGGGCAATGCCGTCCGCATCTTTCATCGCATAGTCCACATAAAACTGCGGCGTGTGCCCTTTCGTTATGTAGGCATTTATCGCATTGACGCCGGCTGCCAGGCAGCCGCTTCGCCTGATATTTGCCTTTTCCACGATCAGGACTTTCAGATCCTTTTGTCTGCCCAGCGTGATTGCCGCATAACATCCTGCCGTACCGCCGCCGATGATCAGTACATCCGTTCTTATTTTCTGAGTTATCATAATTTCATCTCCAAACATCAAAAAGTGATTTTTTTGTTCAAGACTCGCTCGCAAGTCATCTCTCATCTGATATAAAATAAAAAACCGAAAGTCTAAGCTGTGTATTCCTGTACTTCTGCTTACACCTCCGGTTTTCCGGTCAGTTATTATCACTTCTTAATCCATACTATTTCTATATGTTTTATATGCAAACGATAATATACCATCTGCCCCCGTTTGTCAAGTGTTTCTTTCTAAATTTTTCTAACTACTCAAAGTAAACTGCAAAAATCCTGCGCGTTTCCCTTACCGAACACCCGAACAGCTATAAATTCTTAATAACAATATCTATAAATTCTTAATGACAAATTATTCTGCATGTGCTATAATTCCTGCAGGCATTAATTTCTAAATTTTTCCAAAATGGCGTTCAGGCCAGTCTATAATCTTATCTGCAGGAGCAGATCTCAGAAATTACGATGCCTAATTTCAATCGATGAAATAAACATCTTGCGGTTCATTTTCTATTTATTTCAATTACTTTATAAGAGTGATCTGCAGCAAAATCATTCTTTGAAAGGGTGATATCCATGAAAAATTATTGTAATTAACGGTAGATTTTATTATACTAAAAGGAGAAATGTATGGAAAACACAAAAATCCAATGGCATCCTGCATTTGATGCAGCATTGCAGATTGAATTGGCTGAGGATGCAGATAACCTGATCTTTGAGCCAGAGCATCTATTGGGAAAGAAACCTCTTCAGACAGATGAACTGGTCATAAAAAAGAACGGTAAAAAGAAAATACATAAAAAATTAGGGCATATATTTCTGGGGCATAATATCATTGAATATAAATCACCGGAGGATTACCTGTCACTGAATGATTTTTATAAAACTTATGCTTATGCCTGTTTATACCAATCATCCACAAAAACAGTGAAAGAGATTGATCCGGCAGATATTACAATTACCTTTGTGTGCAATCATTGTCCCAGGGAAATGCTGAAACACATAGAGGAATTCAAAGGAATATCTCTGGAAAAGTATTCCGACGGAATCTATTATCTGCACGGCGATTCCTTTCCAATGCAGCTTGTTTTAACCCATGAATTATCAAAAGAGGAATACTACTGGTTATCTCATTTGAGAGATAATTTGAAAGCCGGAAGAGAAATAGATGATCTGGCAAAGCACTATGGCCCAAATAAACATTCGGAACTACATCAGGCCGTGATGAACGTAATCATCCGGGCAAACAAAACAGAAATGGAGGCGGAACGAGACATGTGTGAGGCTTTATATGAATTATTTGCAGATGAATTAAAAGAGCGGGAAGCTCGAGGGGAGGCTCGCGGTGAAACAAGAATGATAAAAAGCTTGATAGAAACCTGCGCTGATTTTGGAGCTTCCAGATCAGAAACCCTGGATCGTCTGATAAATAAACTTTCTTTAACGCCGGATGCTGCTGAGAACTATATGCAAAAATATTGGTAATGATTCCGGCAGATAACTACATCATCCACTGAAAATACGATTGACGGGGCGCCGTGTGCGCCCCGTCTTTAATGGCTGAAATCATAAACATGTCAGATCTTTCACCACTTCTCCCGCAATAATAAGTCCGACTACCGACGGTACAAAAGCGTTGCTTCCCGGCACCTGGCGCCTTGCGGTGCATTTCCGGACGGTTCCCGGCGGACAGATACAGTTCGTTTTACAACTGATCGCCATATCATCTACAGGTATTATCGGTTTTTCTCTGGAATACACGACTTTCAGATGATCGATACCCCTTTTCTTCAATTCCCGGCGCATAACCTTTGCCAATGGACATACGGATGTCTCGTATATATCTGCCACCATAAAGCCCGACGCATCCATCTTATTTCCCGCTCCCATGGAACTGATGATCGGCACGCCTGCTGCCCGTGCCTGTTCCACCAGCATCAGCTTTCCTGTCACGGTATCGATGGCGTCCACTACATAATCATACTGTGAAAAATCAAACTGATCTGCCGTATCCGGCATATAAAATGTCTTATAAATATTGACAACTGCATCCGGATTAATGTCCAGGATACGCTCTTTCGCCACATCCACCTTATACTTTCCGACCGTTTTGCGGGTTGCGTAAATCTGGCGGTTAATATTGGTCAGACAAATTCTGTCGTCATCGATCAGATCCAGTGTTCCGACTCCGGTCCGGGCCAGGGCCTCCACCGTATATCCCCCGACACCGCCAATGCCGAAAACCGCCACTCTTGCATTATGCAGGCGCTCCATATTTTCATTTCCCAACAAAAGCTCCGTTCTGGAAAACTGATTTAAAGCATGGGGTTTAACACTTTTTTGAGCCTGGCATGCTCCATTTATCTCTTTATTCTCATCCATTTTCCGGAATCCTCCTATAATAGCTCTGCCACAGGATACTCCCAATGACAGAAAAATTCGTCATACATTGCAATAGTATAACGAATTTTTGCTCAAAAAACAATCCCGGATTTCATATCGATTTTATATCATTTTAACAACTTTTAACAACTGGCTGATTTTACAGACATATTTTTGCTGCCTCTTTTGCCCGTTCACTGCTGTTTCTGACTGCCACAGAAAGTGGAAAATATTCCAGCATTGGAACATCATTGTCAGAATTTCCAACCACCATAACTTCTTCCCTCCGATATCCCATCACTTGAGAAATCTCCAGAATTCCTTTCAGCTTTTCCCTTCCCGCGCTTATGATCTGAATACCATTTTCTTCCACGATCCATCTACAATTCTCCGGAATTCTCAATTCCCCGGCAAGCCGATTGAAAAAATCATCTTTGAACGGCATTCGGCACAGCTTTCTTTTCGGGAAAGCCAGAGTAATTTTATAAACCGACTTCTCTTTCTGATAGATATGTACGCGAAAACCATATTCTTCTTTCATTTTATCCACAAGCCCAAGCCATTCCGTTTCCATTGGATATACGGCGTCATATTCTCTCTCCCGGATGATGCACCTCGCACCATTAGCAAATACCCCGCCTTTTATCACATGACCGATCCCCTGTGTTTTCCGCACTGCATCCTTTGGAGGAAGAGACGTGGCCAGATAGATATCACAGCGCTTTGCCAATGCTGTTATTCTTTTGCCCGCACTCTCTGAAATTATCCCCGCTCCTTCCGGTACCAGTGTTCCGTCTACATCAAAAAATATTGCCTTTGGATAGTTTGGAATACGAAATGCCGGATAAGGCTGAAAAAAGAAAAGCTCTTTCTCGTTTCGATTATTATACGCAAGATAGCAGCTGCATTCTTTTCGTAAACAGGACCGGCCTGCTTCTTCCATCGCCGAAAAATTTCCGGCAGCCTCATACTGCAGATTATCCTGCCATATTTTGTCATAAAAATTTCCTATGCCCTGCCTGCACAGGACGCACTTTTTCACCCTGCCGTCCGCCTCCACAAAAATGCTGTCTTTGCAAAGACTGCCATCCGCCGGAAAATGCTTTAATTCTAATTCAAAATATTCATCAATTGCGAGAAACTCCTTTATCTCTGACTCCGTATAGTTTCTTCCAAGCCCGTCCATCTTATTGATCCATAAATAAATATTATCATTCAGCATTTTTCTCAATTTTCGAATATCAGAAATCTGCTCCGGAACACCCACGGCTCCGACAGAAAAAGCAGCTTTCCATTTTTCCAAAATCTCACATTGGGATACAAAATCCTCCACTGATGTCATTTCCGGATGAAAAGTTCCCCACAGACGAAGCTTGCCGGTATCCCCGCCCATATCTTCATAAAATTTGAGCATCTTATCTACCGGAAAACTGAAATTGCTCTGGGCGCCGACAGCATCAAACCGGGGATTTCGGCTCAATTTTGCCAGGCCCTCCCAATAATATTTGTGGATCAGCGCCTCCCCATAGGGCACGATCAGCACTGCTCCGCCTGTGTTTTTCTGCTCTTCCAGCTTTTCGATATAGCGAAAAAACTGCTGCCTGTCCTTCTCCAGTTTTTGGGGAGAACTTCTCTTTTTTGAAAAAGGGCAATAACTGCAGCTATAATTGCAGGATTTCAGGCTTCCTCTGTAGTACCACTGCCGCTTTTTTAAAGTCTGTTTCCTCTCCGACGTATGCATTTCTTTTTCCTGTTCACACACCAGTCTCTCTCCAACCTTTCATTTTTTCCAAAACTTCATCGGAGATCAACTGCGGTCCCAGATAATCCGACAGTGCAATTCCCTCCTTTGTCAAAGCAATATGATCCGCCGTCCTGACTGCATATCCTTCATTCAGCCATTTTGCAATCGGCTCAAAATCCTGCTCTGCCTCCCCGCCAAAATGCTGCCGGTAATCCCTCCTTGAAATTCCCTGTCCAAACAGGATATGTTTGATCACATATCGGCGTTTTTGCTCATCAGCTGACAGTAAACAGCCAAACTCAACGTTCATATAATCTTTCTTTTGGATATAGTTTTCCACCAGTGATATACAATGCTCCTGCCGAACAGCATACGGGGTGCAAAAATGGAGATTCCCAATATAGCTCCTGCCGCCGCAGCCCACAGATACCGTATTACCAAATCCACAAAGAGACGTTTCCGTCTCTTTCGCCTCAGCTTTCACAAACCGCCGCATGGAATAAGGGTGGTAGCCTTCTTTTTCAAGTTTCTCCCGGACGCATTGATACATTTCAAAAGTTTCAGGCTGCCTCTTTGCGCCCTGCAGATACAAGGTTGTTCCCGGCTTCACATACAGCGGATAGATAAACAATTCTTCCGGCGAAAAATCAAGCGCCTGTTCCAGAGAATCCAACAGGCTCTTCTTTGTCTGTCCCGGAATTCCATAGATCAGATCTATATTGACACAGGAAAAACCGACTTCACCGATATCCTTTAATGCTCGTTTCGCTGTTTCTGCCCCATGAAAGCGGTATAAGGCCTCCAATTCTTTTTCCTGAAAACTCTGCACGCCGATACTGAGCCTCGTTGTGCCATGCTCTTTTAAAAGCCAAAGCTTTTCTTTCGTCGTCTGATTCGGAGATGTCTCCACTATCACCGGATTCGTACCAGGGCGGAAGTTAAAATATTCCCCCGAAATCCGAAATACCCGTTCCAACATTTGTTCTGATAAAATGAGCGGTGTTCCGCCCCCGAATGTCAAATCGGAAAATTCCGCTTCAGCGGGCAGCGCACGGCTCATCTGCTCCGCCTGCCGTTCCATGGCATCCACATATCGCTGCATTATGGATTCCGGCTGCCCCGCAAGAGAAAACAAATTGCAATATCCGCATTTATACTGGCAGAAGGGGATATGAAAATAAAGGCTGTTTTCCTGTCCCGCAAGGCAGTCAAAAAAAGACTTTAAATCTATCTCTTCTAACTGCCTGTATGACGTCTTATGCGGATAACTGTACATATATTGAATATATGGATCATCAATCTGCATCTTCCAAACTCCCTTTCCCTGTCGTCCCCTGAATAATATGATCGCGCATGCTGCCGACATCCCCTTCCAGAACAAAGTGTTTATATGGGACTGTATTCACGATAGGATGATTTATCCCATGATACAGCACTCCATCTTCCCCATAGCAGGTTCCGTGATCTGAGCAGCAGATCACAAAGGTATTCCCCTTTTTTGAAAATGCTGCAAACAGCCTGTCCAACTCTCCATCCACATAGCGAAGTGCGGCCGCCTGCGTCTCTATGCTGTCCCGCCGTTCTCCCGGCACATAAAAATAATTCGGATAATGCAAAGCCGAAATATTGATATACATCATGATCTTTCTTCCGCCCGGAATCTGCTGCAGCTTTCTCAGTGCAAAATCCACCTGATGTGCCGCAGATTCCTTTACTTTGCAGCCAAACGAAGGATTCCAATAACTGTGTCTGAAATAGCCGGGCATGACCTTGCCGATATCCGTCCGCTTGTCAAAAAAACTGACCCCGCCGATACAGTAAGTATCATATCCTTCATTTTCCAGACCTTTTATAATGTTCGGTCCTTTAAAATTAAAAGCCCCTTCCGGCGCTTTTCGTCCCATTCCGATATCTTCCGAAAAAAACAGCTTTTCCCGCTGTTTCATGTCCCTGATTTCTTCATCAACAGGTAAAAATCCGGCAAACATTGCCTGATGGGAGGGATAAGTAAAATTTCCCGGAGCCTGACATTTTCTCCATTTTCCATAACGGTTCAATACCGGAATTCCGCCTGTCTCCTGCTCTCTGTATGCCACATCATAGCGAAGAGTGTCCAAACAGATAAACAGAATATGGTGACTTCCCACAATTTTATTCATATCTGTTTTCTGCATCCTTTTTCCTCCCCAACCTTAAAATGTTCTAAAGACGACCGCTTCGGCGGCATGGTCGGCGATTTCCCCAACCGCAATAATTCCTTCAACTGCTCCCGGTAAATCCGGTTATCAGCATAAATATCCTGATAGATCAGATCGCCCTGCCCATTCAATTCGATAATGTAAGGCTTTCCCGTATTTTTTTCCAGCAAAATATCAATCCCTGCCACGGAAAGTCCCGGAAATAAGTTCACTGCATCACGACAAATCACTTCCAGCTCGCCCATGACGGCCCCATCAAGTGTAATCTCACCTATATCTAACGCCTGATTGTTCAAATGCAGATTCGTAACCGGGCCATCCGACTGTCTCACTACCATATGCGCAATATGGCCGAACTGGTACACTGCCCGCAGATCAAAGCTTTTTCCCTGAAACCGTGATTTCGGATACCAGCGCTCCACGATCACGTCCAGCTTCAATATTGCATCCACCAGAGCCATAATCTCTTTTTGATCTTCCATATAATATAAAGTTTTCGTGTTGGTCAGTTTTCCATCTGTCAAATAACAGGAGGTATAAACTACCATCTTTTTACTGAGCGGATGCATGCGAAAAGCAATCACGCCGGCAGCTCCTGAAAAAAATGTCGGCTTTAAAAATACGGAAAAAATACGCTTTTTTTCCATAAAACTGATCAACTGTTCCAGACTCTGCACGTTTCCGGTAAGCATCTGTGTGACCGGAATATCCTGCGCCTGCATACGAAGTTTACATTCCCTTTTGTCCAAAACCGCGGCGATGGATTCCGGTGAATTCAAGAAAGTACAATTCACATTTTCCAGTTTCCGCAGTCTCTGCTGATATTCTTTTATTTTTTCCTTCATAGTCAACAATTCAAAAGTATAATAAGAGGGGGGATCTATTTTCACAGCCGCCCCCTCTAACCTGCCATCCCGGATTGCCTCATCCACATTATCCCATTCCAGAATCAAAAGAGGAATCTGCTGCTCCTGCGCCGCTTTCCGGAAATATGCAGTTCTTTTTGAATTCTCTGTCCCGATCAGTATAAGATCCATTACTCTGTCAGCATCGGATAATAGTAAATCTTTCCATGATAATTATCCGCCTCGCGCTGTTCCTGCGTATTTATCTCCATTTCTAATCTATGCAAACGCTTCATCATCTTGTCAGAGAGATAGTGATAATGTAAATCTACCATCTCCAGCCCGGGATATTTCTTTAAATTACCCAGCAAAACTTTTCCGCCTTTATCCGTCAACGTTCCCAGAGACAAATCCAGCGTCTTAATCTGATTCATATATTTACAATCTGCTACAACCTCAGCAATCTCATCCTGTATCTCGCTGTCCACGATACCCAGATACTCTAACTGCGGAAAATCAGATTTGTCCAGCAAGTCTCTCACCGTAGAAATGTCCCCGTCAAATCCATAATCTTCCACGCCCATATACAGTAAAAGTTTCTGCAGCGATGGTAATTTTGCATTTTGAATCTGAGCAATTACCGATGAAGGCAGACCTCCGCAGATAATCTCAAAATCCTTCAGATTATCATGTCTGATATCTCCGAGAGACAGCTGGGAACTGCCCTTGATGACCAGCTTTTCCAACTGGGGCATCGCATCCCACAAAGCAGAATAGTCAGCCTGTATGATCCAGGACACCTCGCAGTCCTCATAATCCATATCTCCGATAAACAGACTTTTAATGTGAGAAAACTTGTCCTTATTTGCAGCAATGCTGTCTACCAGTGGCTGGGCTCCCCCGTCGTTGTCCCATGCCTGTCCCCAACAGCCGATCACAATTTCCTCCAGCTTCGGAAATTCCGGATCTTTTAAAATATCCTCAATCATCGTAGATGCATTTTTCCCCTGCTCTTCCGTCTCCTCATAACTATAAGAAAAACGTTTGCTCTGATACATAACCAATATTACCTCCATCCCTGTAAATTTTTTTGAGTTTTCACTATGGTCAGAGTATAACACAATCAAAAGACTGCTATCAAGTTTTACCTGATAGCAGTCTTAATTGTAGATATGATCAGCCATGCCAGTACCGCCAGTAACAGCACATAATATTCTATGATATCCAAACTTATCATTAATAAAACTCCTTTATGCGTAAAAACCATGTGGCCGCCGGATCCTTTGTCTCTCTCATATAGACAGCCATTTTATCAAGATACTCTTTTTTCACCTGTTGGTATGCCGGATCATAGCAGACATTATGAAGCTGATAGGGATCTTTTTTCAGATCATATAATTCTCCCCGCTCATTCTCGTTAAATGTCAGCTGATAATTGTGATCGCGTATCATCCTCTGCCGGGATATATAAAAATGACTGTGGAATTCACCGTATACCTCGGTCCTGCCATTGTCATCCAATTCCCCGGTCATAAGAGGCCATATACTATTTCCATCCACTGGTCTTGGAGGTTTGGCTCCGGCAATATCTAGAATCGTCGGCATCAAATCCTGCAGCGTCACAAAACTGCCATTATCTTTCGTACCTGCTCCCTTTACTACCATGGGTACATGGTAAATCTCATCAAAGGCAAAGGAACCCTTTTCAATCATCTTATGAGCGCCAAGGCAATCTCCATGATCCGTGCTGTAAATAATGACCGTATCGTCGTAAAGCCCTTCCCGTTTCAGTTTATCAACAATCATTCCGACCATATCATCGATCATGGTACAATGTCCGAAATACCGGGCAGAAATTTCCTGAAATCCCTTCCAGCCATAGTTTCCAAGTCCCCACATTTTCTCTGTCAGATAATAGCCGTAAGGCTTATCTTCCAGCGTATCACAGTAGCTTGGATACTCCGGGATCGTCTCCGGATCATACATAGAATAATATGGTTCCGGTACGATACTCGGACTGTGAGGTCCCCAGAAATTTGACCAGATAAAAAACGGTTTATCCTGGTTCCTGGCAATATCGATCAGGCGATTTGTCTCATGAGCCACAAAATATTCTACCGAACTCTCGATCGTCCCCTCCTGTTTGCAGAACATTTCCTGAATCTGCAAAGCAGGATTGTCCCCGAAAAAGCCATGAGACACATCGATATTTTTATATCCGTTCTCTTTCAGATATTCCGCATAGTAATTCGGACTGTTATCCGGCGGCTGATTGAAACGCAGGCTGGGAAATATCCCGCTGCCCGGAAATGCATATCCCATAAATGGTTTTCCGTCTTCAAACCCACACTCTTTCGGCTCCCGGGACGGCGTAATATGCCATTTTCCCGCGTAGCCGCAATAGTATCCGGCATCCCGCATACATTCGCCAAGAAGCGGTATCCCCTCTTTAAGATCCGTAAAATTGTCGATCACTCCATGATTATGCGCATACAATCCGGTCATGATGCTTGCCCGGGAAGGAGCACAGATTGCCGATGTAGTATAAGCATCGTGAAATTTCATTCCTTCCCGGGCGAGGGCATCAATATGCGGCGTTTTACAGATTTCGTTCTTTCCATAGGCGCTTACCGTATCCAAGCGCTGCTGGTCTGACAATATCAGCAGAACATTTTTTCTTTTCGCCATAACTCCGCTTAATAATCTCCTGCTTCCGTCATAACATCAAATAAAACATAGTCGCTCACAGCAGGATCGCCTTCCACATCGCCGGTCGCGATAAAGTTCTGTTTCTGAAGTTCATAATAACCTTCCACCGTTCCATCGGCAACGCCCTCAACGACCTCTTTACCGGTCAGCCACTCCGCATCACCGCGCTGGTCATATACCGTATCCACATCCTGCGCAACCTGTTTCGCGATCAGCTCCGACGTTTCTTCCTGATGGTCATTTGCCGCATAGTCCATTGCTTTGAACAACGCTCTTGTAAATCTCACAAGCACATCTTTATTTTCATCCGCATAATCAGGCAATGCGATCCAACTTGCCAGTGATACGGTCTGATCTGCAAAAGTCAGGTTATCCGTAAGTTTTGTTGCACCCTCAAGCTGATCCAGAATCTCCAGGCTGCTCGGTGACCATGCTGCAGCCGCATCTACACTGCCGGACAGCATTGCCGTCACAATAGAAGGTGCATCCATATCGATCGCCTCAATGTCATCTATCGTAAGCCCCGCTTTATTCAATGTGTTCAGCAGGATATCCTCGCTGGATGTACCGGAGGCGTACGCCACCTTCTTTCCTTTCAGTTCTTCAATAGATGAAATGCCTTCTGATGCAATAACGGCATCACCGTTTGAAATGTGGGAGAGAGCAAAAATATCCGCCTGGCCATTAATGCAGAGTTTATGAGCGCCCTGGCCGATATAACCGATATCGATACTGCCGGATTCCATAGCGGCAATAATCGTCGGGCCATCCTGGAATTCTACCAGATTGACCGTAATGCCCTCTTCCTCCAAATATCCCTGAGCAATTGCATTTTCAATGGACCAGAGGCTTCCATAATTTGGCATATAGGCAACATTTAACGTTACCGGCTCCACATCTTCCCCGGATTCATCCTCTGTTTTATCCTCAGATATTTCCGTCGATGCTTCAGATGTCTTTTGTGAACTGGTATCTGCCGCACTGCTCCCGCATCCCGCAAGAAGCCCCGCAGTCAAAGCAGACACAGCCAAAATACTAATCAGTCTTTTTTTCATGATAATTCCTCCCTTAAATAAACTTAATCTATACCAGATAAAATCCGTTTCACCGGATATGGTACCGTACTGCTATATGTATAAACGCTTATTATTTTCTGACTTCCAGATACTCCTGATAAACCTGTCCCCATATATGGTTTCGTAATTCCAGAAATTCCGGCGTCATCTTTGTCTCCTGTGTACGTGGATACGGAATGTTGACATCAACAATCTCCTTGATCCTGCCCGGGCGGGCACTCATAATCACAACTCTCTGTGCCAAAATAATGGCTTCATCCACATCATGCGTAATGAAAAAACAGGTTTTCCACTCTTTCTCCCATGTCTCCAGAAGCTCACTTTGAAGCTGCGTCCTTGTCTGGGCATCCAGCGCCCCAAAAGGTTCATCCATTAATAAAATTGATGGATTTACCGCATATGCTCTTGCAATGGCTACCCTCTGTTTCATGCCTCCGGACAATTCCTTTGGATAATGATCCGCAAACTCCTCAAGCTGTACCATTTTCAGGTATTTCATTGCAATTCTCTCAGCCTCGTCCTCTTTCATCTTTTGTAATTCCAGGCCAAACATGACATTCTTTTTCACGGTCAGCCATGGAAATAACGCATATTGCTGGAACACTACTCCCCGCTCCGTGCCGGTTCCGACAACTTCCTTTCCATCACAATATACATTTCCCGATGTCGGTTCCAACAATCCGGCAATGACATTCAGCAAAGTAGATTTTCCACACCCGGAAGGGCCCACAACACAGACAAATTCATTCTCATGGATATCCAGGCTGACTCCGTTTAAAGCTGTCATCCTGCCATTTCTTCCCTCAAATTCTTTTTTGACATTGTCAATCCTGACCTTTATGCCTCTCGCTTCTCCTGCCATCCTGTAAACCTCTTTTCCAAATATTTTACGAGCTTCTCAATCGCCATACCGATAATACCGATGATAATGATATATAAAAGCATTGGCTCTGACTCGAAACTGTTATTCAACGAGCGGATCCGCATGCCCAATCCTGCAATGGCCCCTGTGGATTCTGCGGCAATCAGAGTAGTCAAAGCTGTAGCGCTGCCGAGCCGGATCGCAGTAATAATAAAAGGCAGCGTCGCCGGTGCGATCACCCGGATGAAGATATCCTTGTCTGTAGCTCCCAGAACTCTTGCCGCCTTGATCAATGTCTCATCCACATTGACCACTCCCTGATAAATGGTCACCGTCATGATCAAAAAGGTAGCGATCGTTATGACAATGATCTGAGGTTTTCGTCCAACACCTGCCGAAATAACAACCAGAGGTACATACGCCAGAGGCGGAATATTCCTCACAAACTGTATCCACGGTTCAATAATATTCCGAACCGGTATATACCACGCCATCAAAATGGCGGTGGGGAGCGCTATCACAAATCCGATAGCAAATCCTGCCAGCACTGAGATCAGACTGCTCAGGATATCTTTCCCCAGAACTCCTCTGTCGATCATAGTAAAAACAGAGCGAATTACTTTCACAACATTCGGAAAACTTCTTGCAGTCTGCGGGTTTATCGACAACAGGTACCACAAAATCATCGCCGCTCCAAAGGAAAGAAGCAGCCATCCCCAACGCGGAATTGTATTTTTAGCTTTACTTTTCATAATCATTCTCCTTGTTTTTTTTATAATTTTAAAAACATATTCTTTAAAAAACAAACCCATTTTCTGAAATCGTTATCCGAACGAACACTTTTTTCTCCGTTTTTTCACCAAAATATCCCCTGAATGCATACAAAACTGCACCGAATTTTGGTTTTATCTGAAAACGTTATCCAGATGATGAAGCCCGGCAGGAAAGTTGTATGTTTTTTACTTTAAAGCCGAAAATTTTCGAAACAAAAAACGCCAGCGTTCCACAGCGCTGACGTATTTTGCCGAATTATTTTATACCATACTTTTTCAGTATGTATTGTCCCAGTTTTTGTATCCGCTCCCATGTATGTTCAAAAAAGATCTCATATGCTCCACACAGCTGGTTCAATCCACCTCCTTCTCCCTGAAGCGGTTCCCTCCATCTGCGGCATCCTCCTCTGCACAGGCTCACATACGGACATTTTCTGCATTTATCCGACGAACATAAGGAAGTCTCCACAAATTTCTTTGCTTTATCTGACAGGATCATATCCCGGAAAGAATCCTCAACTGTTCCCATCTTCCAGTCATCCATACAGTAAAAATCACAGGGATAGACACTGCCGTCGCCTTCCACCACAAAATAGCAGCTGCAATGTCCGTTCATACCGCACTCCTCCGGCGGATAGCCTGCCGCCATCTGTGCCAGATTTGAAAACATCCTGATATCCATCTGCAGCCCATTGCAAAAATCCTCATACCATAAGTCAAACATTTCACATAAGAATTTTCCATATCCCTCTGCACTCACTGCAAACTGACAATTCACCAAATCGCCGGCCCGACCATCCCGCTTATGCTCATCTATACATGGAATCAGCTGTACATATTCAAAACGGTTTCTTTTATAAAACTGATACAGATAGGATGCTTTTTTTACCGATTCATTTGTGACCACGCTCAAAATATTATAGTCCACATGATACTGCTCAAACAGGCTGACCGCATGCATCACCCGTGCAAAAGTAGGATTGCCCGATGCATCCTTCCGATAATAGTCGTGAATTTTTTTCGGACCGTCCAGGGATATCCCTGCCAGAAAATGGTTTTCGGACAAAAATTCCGCCCATCTCTCATCAATGAGAATTCCATTCGTCTGTATCGTATTTTCTATTTTCAGCCGTTTATGATTGTGTTTTTTCTGCAGTTCAACTGCTTTCTCAAAAAATTCCACGCCGATCAGCGTCGGCTCTCCTCCCTGAAAAGCAAATGCAAGATAATCCTCCGCATAATCGATCGCCTGAATAATGAGTTTTTCCAACGTCTCATCATTCATAAATCCTTTGCTGTACTCTTCACGATTGCTGCTTAAACATTTATAAAAACAATATTTACAGTCAATGTTGCAATTGGCCGATGATGGTTTGATTAATATACTGGCTGCCGGCATGATTACCTCCTTAATTCATATCGGTTTAATCAGATATGAATATCAGTATATCACAAATAAAACGACATCACAAATTTTAATCGTTGCCAGGTGTTAATCGTTGCCGACCTTTGATTTTCACGTGTTCCGACAATTTCCGACACACATACGAATGCTTTTTTGGCAATATCGTGATTTATGTTTTCTCAATATCCACATAAAAATCACAAATTCATCTGGTAATCTTGAATATAAATGAATCATCAAACAGATATTGAGAACTCAACAACAATAAAATTGGAGGAATGAACATTGAATTTTTTTAAACAGCAGCTTTACATTGGCGGAATGACCTGTATAAACTGCGAAAATAAGATTTCAAAAACACTATCAGCCACAAAAGGAATTACCGATGTCACCGTCAGCTATGCCGCGGGAACAGCCTCATTCACCTATGATGCCGACTGCATTTCTCTGAATGAAATCATTTCCATCATTGAGGGGTTGGACTACGAAGTTCTGACGGACCGGAAAGAGAAGCATACCAATATCAGCCGTACCGTATGCTTTCTCATTATCATTATAGCCCTGTATATCCTGCTGCAGAAATTCAACATCCTGAACCTTCTGGTTCCAAGCCGGCTGGCAGATACGGGCATGGGATACGGCATGCTGTTTCTCATCGGAATTATCACATCCGTGCACTGTATTGCCATGTGCGGCGGTATTAACCTTTCCCAGTGTATTCCCGGGAAAAATTCATTCTCCGGAAAAAGCAGCCGGTTATCTGCTTTTTATCCGGCACTTTTTTACAATCTTGGACGGGTCATTTCCTATACGGTTATCGGTTTTCTTTTAGGCCTGATCGGAATGCTGATCGGCGGCGGTTCCGGCGCCGGAATTCCTGCTCTGCTGCAGGGAATCCTGAAATTGGCTGCCGGCGCCTTTATGGTCATCATGGGAATCAACATGCTCGGCCTCTTCCCCTGGCTTAGAAAAAT
>CAZJSI010000004.1:18452-38260 GCA_964548675.1 uncultured Eubacterium sp.
GGAATGCCAAAGTTTCTGGCGTTAAAGATCAACCGCCAAAAATTAAAAAGCAGTCAACCGTTCATCATCGGCCTCCTGAACGGCCTAATGCCCTGCGGGCCTCTGCAGTCTATGCAGATCATAGCGCTTGCCTCCGGCAATCCCTTTGTCGGGGCTTTGTCCATGCTTCTGTTTAGTCTCGGAACAGTCCCCCTGATGCTGGGACTTGGCTCTATCGTATCGGCCCTTGGCAAAAAATTTGCCCGGACAGTTATGAATATCGGCTCGATTTTAGTGGTTGTACTCGGACTGGCAATGCTCTCACAGGGCGGAAGCCTCTCCGGCCTGCTGCTTCCGAACCGCCTGCTGATGCTGATCATTATACTGAGTATTCTCGGAGTAATCGCCAGCCTGCCGTTCCGTCAAACAGCCTGCATGATGGCAGGCTTGGCCGTCATTGCCGTCATCCTGATCGCCGCTCCCAACTGTCTGAGCCATCTTGTTGGAACAGGATCTTTGGAGGAGGTGGCCGCTGGTGCGGAAAAATCAGAAGTTTCGGATGATATTCAGGTCGTAAACAGCACACTCTCCCCGGGAAGTTATCCGAATATTACTGTCCAGGCAGGGATCCCGGTAAAATGGGTGATCGATGCTCCAGCTGGAAGTATCAACGGATGCAACTACAAGATGATCATCAATGAATACGGAATAGAACACGCTTTTGAGGAAGGAGAAAACGTCATCGAATTCACTCCGACCCAGACAGGTTCTTTCAGTTACAGCTGTTGGATGGGAATGATCCATGGAACCATTTACGTGACAGATTCCGACACTGCAAATGCTTCCCCCGCAGAAGAAAGCATTGACGTTCCGGTATCTTCCGGATATCAGATCCCCAGCGAAGAATTTGCTGTCGCGGAACTTTCCGAAGACGATGACGGAAATCTGTCACAAGAAGTCAGCATTTCCCTGACAGACGCCGGTTTTTCCCCGGCAGTTATCGTGGTGCAGTCCGGAATACAGGTAGTCTGGAATATAGAGATCAATACCGGTGATTCCGGCATTGACACAACGCTTTTGGCTCCTGTTTATTCCACAAAGCTTGAATTATCTCAGGGAGATAACCAACTTTATCTCTATCCCTCCGAGAGCTTTGATGTTTCCACCGGAGATCACAAATTTTACGCTTATATAAAAGTGGTGGACGATATAAACCTGATCGACACAGATGCAATCCGGCAGGAAGTAGACGAATATGATCCTCTGATCTATCCGGAATCAACGTTTGAAAACGCTTCCGGCGCCTCCTGCTGCGGATAAGAAAGGAATGAATCATGTCAAACGAAAAAAAGAAGATTACACAAAATGAAGAGAATAAGGAAAGAAAAAAATTATCGCGTTTTCTTCATGTATCCCGGACACTATGCCTGTTCCTTATTGTCCTGGCCATTTCGGGATGCAGTGAACAAAAAAATACGTCCTCCGATACAGCCGCAGCAGACACCGTCGGCGATGCTTCGAACACAGGCCTGACCGCAGCAGGCACCGACAGTGATACATCAGCGGACACATCATCCTCCACAGAAGATGCCCAGGTTATTGAAGAAGGCGGCAGCCTGGTCATTGCCGTCAGCGAATTATCCGAAACAGCACAGTTTTACCCGGTTGAAGTGGATGGCACCCGCATGGAAGTCATTGCCGTAAAAGATTCTGACGGAAATATCCGTACCGCCTTTAACACCTGCCAGATCTGCTACAGCTCAGGCAGAGGATACTATGTCCAGGACGGTAACGTGCTTGTCTGCCAGAACTGCGGAAACAGATTTACGGTAGATCAGATAGAAATCGAATCCGGCGGCTGCAATCCCTGGCCGATCTTTGAGGAAAACAAAACTGTGACAGAGGATTCCATTGAAATCTCATACGATTTTCTGAATGAATCCAAAAATATTTTCGCAAACTGGAAAAGCAGCTATTAACATTGACAACCGGCGCCCCTGCCGATATCATATAAGTTGATCAAAAAAAAGAAATATTTTTATGAATTAAAAAATTTATGGAGGAGGAAACAACATGGATCCGCTGAAAAATATATTGGTGGTAGATGACGAGGAAATGCTTCGGGATGCTGTTTCCTCCTATCTTATGAAAAAAGGATTCCGCGTATTTCCCGCAGGATCCGGGGCACAGGCCCTGCAGATTTTTGAGACACAGACGATCTCGTTTGTAATCCTCGATCTGATGCTGCCTGATATTTCCGGGGAAGAAGTCTGTGCCAGAATTTGCCGGCAGTCGAGGGTTCCCATCATTATGCTGACCGCAAAAACCGCTGAAAATGATATTTTGAACGGGCTTCACATAGGAGCGGACGACTACATGACCAAACCTTTCAGCCTGAAGGAACTGTACGCCCGAATGGAAGTGATCACACGCCGTGCCGCAGATGACCTGAAACCGCTGGCATCCATGCTTTGCTGGAATGATGGCGATCTGGAGGTTCATTTCGAACAGAGAACGATCAAAAAACAGGGAAATCCCGTTATGCTCACTCCCATCGAATGGAAAATTCTTTCTGCACTGATCAAATATCCGCAAAAAATTTTCACAAGAGACGATCTGCTTTCCATCGCTTTTGACACGGATTTCAACGGATATGACCGGGTTGTCGACACGCATATCAAAAACCTGAGGAAAAAAATCGAAGATGATCCAAAAAAACCTGTCTACCTGTGTACAATCCGCGGAGTTGGCTATAAGTTTGGGGGTGACGACCTTTGAAAAGGAAACTCAGTACACAGCTATCCCTGGGATTTGCACTGATCGTTCTCATCACAGTCTCACTGATCAGTCTTGCTGCCAATCTTCTCATTAACCGACAATTTGAAAAATACGTGGAAAACCAACAAAAAGAATTTGCGGACGGTTTGGCCGAAGGACTAAGCGACCAGTACGATTCCTCCGAGGGAGGATGGAACCTTGACTATATCCACGGTTTTGGAATGTATGCGCTGAATGACGGTTATATTATAAAATTATACGACGCGAATGAGGAAACAGTATGGGATGCTGAAAATCATGATATGACATTATGCCATCAGATCATGAATGAGATTTCTCTTCGGATGGTGGAACAGAAACCGGATGTGGAGGGAAATTTTGTCACTTCCCGCTATGACCTGACCCAAAACGGAACGCTGATCGGATACGCCGATATCAGTTACTACTGTCCTTACTACTTCAATGAAAATGCTTTTCGCTTCGTCGATTATCTGAACCGGGTTCTGATCATAATCGGCATTTGCTCCACACTTGGCGCTGTCATTGCCGCTGTCTCACTGGCAAAACGCATCGCCAGTCCGATCACCAGAGCGACCGCGATCGTCAGAGAAATATCAGAGGGTAATTACAGTATACCATTCGAATCCGACACAAAGACGCGGGAATTGGCGGAGTTGATACAGTCTGTCAATCACATGGCAAAATCTCTGTCCGAACAGGAGACACTCCGGAAACGGCTGACAACGGATGTGGCCCATGAGTTGCGCACGCCTCTTGCCAACGTCTCCTCCCATCTGGAAGCCCTGATCGAGGGGGTCTGGGAACCCACCCCACAGAGACTGCAGAGCTGTTATGATGAGCTTGGGCGCATCTCCGGTATCATTTCCGATCTGGAAAAACTGCGTCAGATTGAAAGTGAAAATATGATCCTCCACAAGGAACCGGTAAATCTGTTTGAATTATCACAGAATGTAAAAAATACTTTTGAATCAGAACTGGCCAAAAAGAATCTCCTCTGCCTGATTGAGGGAAATCCCGCCATTGTATCAGGTGATCAGAAACGGCTGTATCAGGTGATCTTTAATCTGCTGTCCAATGCGGTAAAATACTCTCCCGAAAACAGCAGGATCACGATACAAATACAGGATTCTGATACAAAAGGTTTCCTGACCGTTGAGGATCAGGGCGTCGGTATCCCCCAAAAGGATCTGCCGCTGATCTTTGAGCGTTTCTATCGCATAGACCGCTCGCGCTACCGCAGGACCGGCGGAGCGGGAATCGGCCTTACCATTGTAAAAGCGATCGTGCAGGCACACGGCGGAAAGATTACAGTAGAAAGTGAGGAAGGATGCGGAAGCCGTTTTGTTGTCGCTTTGCCAAAATGAACAAGTTTGATATTTCGCGTAAAATCTAAATAAAAAATGAACATGTCACAAATGTCTGATCCGAGCAGCGGTGTCATCCGCAAAGTGGATGACACCAAACAACGGATTATATTCCATATTGTCCTGCTATTTAACAACGTCCCTGTCCATATGTCCAATGATCGGATACTGGTCAATCTCATCCTGCAGACGCACCGCATAGGTTTCCTCTTTTATATCCGTCGGACGAATGATCCAAATTCCGGCGAGATCTGATTTTGGATTTTTTTTACGAATTGCCCGATATTGTCTTTCAAACTCCGGACCATCCAAAATATATTTATACGGAATACCCTTTATCTCATAGCTGCTGCCATCCGCTCCCAACACATTGACCGCAACTTTCTTATTGAACCAGATGCTGAACGTAAGATTCCTGTTATTCTGAGATGTTTCAAGTAACTCCAAAAATTCCAGATTTCCCTCATCATTGACGGTAAGTGACCCCTTATATACCACATGTATCTCTCCATGCTTATCCACTGTAGCCAAAGCCTTTTTAGAGGTTCTGTCCTTCAATAATGCTTTTACCTTATTATTTAAAATATCTGACATATACTTATCCTCCCTATATTCTTGCCAAATCAGTTCCCGGATGATTTCCGCAGCGGCGATAGTCATCCAAATATACATCTATATCATAGGCTTCCCGGATATCATTAAGGCCTTTCGCCAGTTGAACATAATAATCCAGAGTTGGCGGTATCTGATTTTTGAAAATTGTATTTTCTCCAATATGCCATACCGTATTGATTGTACTGACACCATGTTTTGCCAACTCCTCTGCCTCGGCCAAATCGTTTTTCAACGCTTCCGCCTCTGTCTGATATCCGTGCGGCTGTGATAACTCAATACCTCCGATAATTCCGGTGTTGACACTCCCTTTTCCGAAAACATCCACAGCATCATATAATCGGTGCTTCCATTCTTCATATCCTATGTATTTTGCTTTTCCCGGGCAGATCCACTGGAATAACCTGTCATTCAACACTTCAAGATCCGACGTGTATGCTATCAGCCCTGCCTCTTTTAACCGTTCCAACTGCTTCTTATTATATGCGGTTCCCACCAGTTGAAGGTGGATATGGTCTGTCTCAAACAGCGGCAATAACTTATTTAATACCCGGACATAAAGGTCTACCTCATCGTCCAACACTTCCTTGCCCGTCAGAATCGTTCCTGCCGTAGCACATACAGTAATAAAACGCCCTTCCTGTTTCAAAGCCTCCCGGAAACTTTCAACTACTTCGTCTTCATCCAGCAATAGAGATATATTCTTCTTCTTTCTGTCAGCCTGTACCGCGCCAATTGTGCAATATTTGCATCCACCGCCGGCTTCATCCCAAAAATGGCAGTGCTGATTCAGGTTCAGATCCAACCGCTGCGGCCGATTGCCCAAAATCTGCCACATTGGAGTTCCTTTGCTTGTTGTTTTATCAAAAAAATCGGGCTTTCTCCAATATTCTACTTCCTCATACACTCTATCCTCATCCGTAATTACAAGTTTATCGTCCCGCACATCGATCACATATGGATCCAACACTTTTGAATTCACATCCAGAGCATCCGCATAACTTCCCACGATCAATGTCCCATCACGCAATACCAGTCCATTCGGAGCTCCCGCCTCACTATCACCAAATACACCATGGGAATGAACCAGATGAATACTCGGGTCTAATCTTTTTTCTGCTTCTTTTGACAGGATATATCCTCGTCTCTGAACATCCGTTTTCAATATTACAAATGGAGATACATCCGGATATTTTTCAATAACTGTTTCCAGATCCTCCTCCCTTTTTCTCCAGTCGCTCAAATGTTTTGCCATTATTTTTTTCCTCCGTTATCTAATTACTTCCTACAATTTTTTCCAAAAAGCTGGTATCAATATAATCTTTGATATCAAAATCTTCCTCTATAAGTTCTTCCCCTTTCAGGTACTCTGCCGCATACTCCAGGCGATCAATCTCTTTGTCCGTGATCAACAATGTATTATTCAGATTATCAAAGGTCGCTTCTATACTTTCCTTATCCTGTCCGGTTTCTTTCTGAACAATGCTCACTGCCTCATCATAATTTTCTGCGATCCATTCATTTGCATCATTCATTGCTTTCAAAAAGGCAATCACTACTTCAGGGTGATCATTGGCAAACTCTGTTCTCGCCACAAAAGTAACTAACATCGGATCATTCTCTGCATCAGCTATTGTTTCCACATTATCATTCTCATTCAGGAAAGTCGTCACATATGGCTGCCCGATCATCCATACATCAATCTGGCCTGTAAGCAATGCATTTGATGCATCGGCATACTCTGTTAAATTAACACTACTGATATCATCCAGGCTCAATCCCTCATTCTCCAAAAGCTTCTGCAGCACAAGCTGAATTGCCGTACCTACACCATATCCTACTTTTTTTCCTTTTAGATCAGAGATTGTATGAATGCCGCTGTCTTTTTTTACAATGACTGACTGTCCAAAATCCTGAATATTCAATGCAATAATTTCCTGCCCATCTGTATTTGCAATGCCCGTAATGGCCGGAAACTCTCCCAATGGTGCCAGATCAACGGAATCTGAAGCAAATGACTCATTGATCGCCGGTCCATTCAAATATTTAACAATATTGGCTTCCGCATTTACACCTGCAAGCTCTTCTTCCAAAAAGCCTTTTTCATTGGCAATTACAATCTGACTGGTCGCCGGATATGCCTTGAAATCCGCAATATTGACGACCAATGTCTTTCCATCAGCAGCCTCCTCTTCCTCAGCGGAATCAGAAACCTCTGTTCCTTTCACATGATCAGAATCCGCAGCGCTGCATCCCAGAGCCGTGACTGCCAGTAATATGCATGATAATAATAAACTCAATTTTTTCTTTATCATTCTAATCTTCCTTTTCTATTATTATTTTTATTGTCCGTTTATTTTTATTTCAACAATAGATAATTCCCCCGGCTGACATATATCGTGTTTTCCTGCACATTTTCTTCTCCCTGTTAAATGTAATATTCTATAGACATAGATGTATTTTCAAAAAATTCATTATAAATCTCTTTCCTCAAATTTAAAAAATCATAACTGCTGCGATCTCTCGGCCGGGGTAGCTCTACTCTAAACTCTTTTTTGACTACTCCCGGATGATCCGAAAGAATAACAATACGATCACTCAAAAAAATCGCTTCATCAATATCATGAGTGACAAGAATCATCGTGCGGTGTTCCTGCTCCCACAATTTAAGGATCTCATTCTGCATGTGGATCCGTGTGAATGCGTCCAGTGCCCCAAAAGGTTCGTCCAATAAAAGCACTCTCGGACTGCCCGCCAAAGCTCTGGCAATGCTGACGCGCTGCTGCATTCCCCCAGATAACTGGGATGGCAGGGCATCCTCAAATTTCTTCAATCCTACCAGTTCCAATTGTTTATCTACAATCTGATCAACTGTCTCTTTATTATATCTGTCACGAATACCAAACCCGATGTTCTTTCGTACGGAAAGCCATGGCACCAAACGCGCCTCCTGGAAAACCATTCCACAATCGTCCGCTTTTCCATTATCTTCCTCTTCAAACCGGAAAATGATTTCCCCATCTGTCACCTCCTCCAACCCAATGATCAATTTCAGCAATGTGCTTTTTCCACATCCGCTGGATCCGATAATACTGATAAACTCCCCGGATTCTATTTTTAAATTGATATCCTCTAATACCTTTATTTTTTCATCCTTGATCTGAAAATATTTTTTCACGTGAACAATATCCAGAACATTTTTCTTTTCCGTCGCCTGCAGCATCTCTCTTCCTCCTGCCTAGTATTTAAACAAGCTTTTCTGCAATTTCAGCATACCAAACTCAATCACCAGTCCTACTACTCCCAATACGATGACACCTACCATCAGTGCATCTGGCTGGGCCATCATACGAGCATACATGATCATGTAACCGATTCCCTCCGATGCGGCAACCATCTCTGCTGTCACCACACAGGCTAACGCACCGCCAACTGCAAGGCGAATACCTGTAAAAATATAAGGGAATGCTGATGGGATAATAATCCGTATTACTGTTTTCCATCGGGAAAGTTTCAATACCTGCGCCACCTCTACCAGTTTCTGATCACTTTGTTTTATTCCCTGGATCGTATTCAATAGTACCGGCCAAAAGGAACCCAGACAAATGATCGCTACTTTCGAACGTTCATCAATACCAAACCATAGAATCAGGAGCGGAAGCAATGCTATGATTGGAATCGGGCGAAGCACTGCCACCAGAATAGTTGTTGCCTTGTCAATTTTCCGGAACAAAGCAATCAAAACACCAAATACGATTCCGGCAGAAGCTCCCAGTATAAAGCCCTTGACTACCCGTCCTGCACTCACCAGAATATCCTCCTGAAGGCTTCCGTTTTGGACTACCGTTACAAATTTAGAAATTATTTTGGACGGAGCAGGCATAGCTGATTTTGGAATCACTTCTATCTGACTGAGATATTCCCAAACTAATATCAAAAGAACCGGTGTCCCAATTAACAGAATAATATCAATTACTGCGCTCATTTTTTTCCTGATCTTCTTATCCACTATCTTTTCCTCTTTTCTTTTGATTGATTTTGAATGTGATTATATCCACCCAATCTTGGATATTCAAAACAAGAATTAGAAAACGTTATCTCAAATATTCAAACAAATCGACAAAACTGTTAAAAAAATATTATATTATGCTCAAATTTTCTTTGTTTTTTGGAATATTCTGAAAACGATATCTCTATATTTTTTCAAAAAAATCCCCATATCAAGAAAATGATATGGGGAAGTACTCTTAACTTTATTTCATTTGCCTTTAAAACGCAGACCTTTATTAATTTTTTATATAAGTCACATTTTTATCAAGATCAATTTCATGCGGCGCTTTTTCAGTATCCTTGTAACCGACTGCAATAGCAATCGCAAATTCGTAGTTGTCCGGGAATTGCAGGGCTTTCGAAAAATATTCCCTCTTTTCCCCCTGCATTGCACCATTGACAATGCCAATGATCACACTTCCAAGTCCCAATGCCTCTGCGGCGATCGCAATATTTTCAACACAGATTCCCGCATCCAGACGGCTCCAGAAAAAATCTTTATCTGCGCTCAGGAAAAAAACTGTCGGCGCATCGTAGTAAAAGTTCGACGTATTTTCACTGCCTTCAACATTTAATATCTTCCTTTTTTCCAGCTCGATTTCCGTCAGAACAGGATTTTCCCCATCGACTACCGATATATGGATTTCCTGTTCATTCCGCGCAGTGGGCGCTTCAAGTCCTGCTTTCAGTAAAAGCCGTATCTGTTCATCCGTCAATTTTTCAGCTTTGTAAGCACGAGTAGAACTGCGTTTTGCAATTGTTTCTAAAACTTTACTCATTTTGTTTCCTCCTGTCTCTTTCAATTTAACTTTCGCTTTTTAATCACAATGAATCGTTCCGTCAGCCAGCGCTTCCAATGCCTCAATCGCCAGCAAAACCGGCCTCTGCTCAATGGGAATCTCCGGTTTTTTTGAGCAAAAGAGATCGCGCACGGCATGATCATCCGCCATATCGGAAAAAGTGCGGATTGAGACAAAGGGTACCTTTTTTTGTGTCGCCACCTGGGCGATCGCTGCTGATTCCATGTCAAAGGCAATAGGATGATACTCTTCTATGATCTGCCTTTTATCTTTCGTGCGGTGAAGGAAAAAATCTCCCGTCGCGATCTTCCCTGCAAACGCAGGAATTGCCAGACGCACCGCGGTCTCCTGCAGTGCGCTGACAAGCTCCCCGGGGCTTCCCTCTATCACAGGTCTGTTTTCCTCCAGATAGGTTTTTAAATCTACCTGGACATAATCGGTTCCGATCGCAATATCTCCCTTTTTCGCATTGACCGCCAGGCCGCCGGCATACCCCACGTTAATAATAAGGTCAGGCAGATATTCCCATATAACATCCGCGGTCTGATAGGCCGCATTCACTTTTCCGATACCGAGTACCCGGGTCACGATCCGAAGCCGCTTCTCCTCATTTTCATAGATATTTTTATCTGTCTTTCTCCAGTCAGGGCGCCCTGATAAAAGCTTTTCCACATGGGCAAGCTCTATCTTCATTGCGCTGACGACTGCTATTGTTTTCATATTTCAATCACTCCAGCCAATTTATAAGTAGTATTCCAGATTAACTTCCGTAGTTCCGAAGAAGCTCTGCAAAATATGCTTACGTATTTCCAGAAATGAGTTGCTGCTTCGATCTCTGGGCCTCGAAAGTTCTACGGATATAACTTCTTTCACCTTTCCCGGACGTGAAGATAAGATCACGATCCTGTCACTGAGAAAAATAGCCTCATCTATATCATGAGTGACCAACACCATAGTCCGTTTTTCATGTTCCCAGATCCGAAGCACTTCATTTTGCATATTAACACGGGTAAAGGCATCCAAGGCCCCAAAGGGTTCATCCAGCAGCAGCACCTTTGGATTTCCGATCAGGGCCCGGGCTATACCCGCTCTCTGCTGCATTCCTCCTGACAACTGGGCGGGAAATGCCTGCTCAAAACCATGCAATCCTACCAATTCGATATGCTCTTTCACTCTTTTTTGCCGCTCTTCTTTTGATAAATTTTCAGAGATACCGAACTCAATATTTTTTTCAATTGAAAGCCAGGGATATAACCTGGCCTCCTGGAATACCATCCCGACGTCTATCGACGGCTTTTCAACCTTTCGAGTACCTACGACGATCTCCCCCTGCGACGTTTCTTCCAATCCAAGGATCATTTTTAACAATGTACTTTTGCCGCATCCGCTGGCGCCTACAATACTCAAAAATTCGCCAGGTCTGATGTCCAGATTGATATCTTCAAGAACCTGCAGAGTCTCCTTTTCCAGCTCAAATGACTTTGACACATGCTGAATATGCAACTCATTATTCTGTATTTCTGCTCTTTTTCCCATTCTCTCGCCTACTTTCCACTATTATAACACTTCAGAACTTTTTATTCCCATCGAATTATTTTTTTCTGCAATTTAATGATCAGTGAATCGATGGCAACGCCGACAAGTCCAATGGTAAAAAGCCCGACAAACATTACTGCCGGCTGCGACATCTCGCGCGCATAGGATATCATATACCCGATTCCCCTGACTGCGGCGAGCATCTCGGCAGCAACAACACTTTTCCACGCCACGCTTAATCCCAGCCGCAATCCGGTAAAAATGGAAGGTATTGCAGACGGAAATACAACTTTTATCAATGTTGTTTTACGGTTTTTTTCGAGAACCTGTGCCACTTCCAAATACTTTATATCAATATTTGCAATTCCGTGCTCTGTATTTAAAAGCACCGACCAAAATGCTCCGATCGCAATCACGATGATCTTTGACTTTTCCCCGATTCCGTATAACATGATCAAAAGCGGCACCAATCCGATCGTAGGTATGGGCCGCAGTACTCCAAATACCACGGCCACAGCATCATTTATTTTTGAAAACAGTCCGGTCAAAATTCCGAAAATAATACCAAGGGATGCGCCAAAAGCAAATCCGATCAAAACACGTCTTATACTCGCCCAGAGATTTTCCCACAATAGACCTGATTGTATCTGCTCGGCAAATTTCTGAACTACCTTGACCGGAGTTGGAACAATTGCCTGATTTAACATCCCGGATGAGCACGCATACTGCCAGATCAGGATTACGGCAACAGGTGCGCCAATTAAAATCACATAATCAAGCGGCTTTTTTTTCCGTTTCATATATTTTACACTGCTCCTTAATAAAGACCTGCTTTTTCCAGATAAGAAGTATCAATCAAATCTTTTACATCAAATTTATTCTCAATTGTACCCTGTTCATAGGCAAAATCAATTGTATTGGATATCTCCGACTCCAGGTTATCATCCCAACCCACGGTAAAAGTACGTGTATTCCAATATGCTTCCACCTCATCCGGAGTGCTGCTGATGAAATCTGCAACAATCTGATCAGCCTCCTCCAGATTTTCGGAGATCCACTGGTTTGTCTCATCCAAAACTTTCAGATATCTTGCTACAATGTCCGGATTCTCCGTTGCATAAGAATTATTCACAATCTGATAAATAACCGTATTATCATACCCTTCCGATGTAGCTACCAAATGTCCCCCTGTCTGTTCGATTATGCTGTCATTATCTACTGTAAATCCTATCAAAGCATCTACATCGCCAGTCGCAAGGGCCGATGTCCCTTCCGAGGTATCTAAACCAGCTAGTTCTACATCTTTATCTGTCAATCCTACGCTTTTAAGATAACTCAGAATCAGTTTATGAGACTGAGTTCCCACTCTGATAGCAATTCTTTTGCCCTTTAAATCCTCCAGAGAATCAATACCTGAGTCTTTCCCCGCAATCAGACTATAAGCATCATCTGCCTGCCAGAATTTGGATATAATCTTGATATCTACGTTATTTGCCCGAGCCTGAACCGCAGGTAAGTCTGCATACATTGCAAAATCAATCTGTCCTGCCACAAGAGCTTCCGTAAGTGCCGGACCTCCTGTAAAGGAAGCCAGTTCCACCTCAAAATCATCTCCAAATTCCTCCGCAAAAAATCCTTTTTCCAATGCAACCTTAGCCGTATAATACTGTGTCTGATCACCGATTTTAATACTGGTAGCCTGATTCAGGCCGTCATCTTCCCCATCCGTTTTATCCTCTGATCCGGATTGTTCTTCCACCTGAGATTCCGAAGATACATTTCCGCCCGCATCTTCTTTTCCCTGATTTCCGCAAGCGGTCATAGATATAAGCGCTGCTGTTAAACCTACTGCTGTTAATATTCTTCTTAATTTCATCGATATTCTCCTTTCGCTAACCGATCCACATGTAACTCATACGGATATTCTTTTTCCAGTTTCTCTCTTCTTACCAAAAAAGACTCTTCCTCTATTTCTTCTATATTGATATACCAGATTGCTGAAAGATCAAAATCATTACCAAATCTATCCTGCACAGCCTGATATGCATTTTGAAACTCTCTTCCTGATGTTACCGCTTTATATGGAATCCCTTTGATCTGGTAACTCTTCCTGCCGGATGTGATCACATTTACAGTAACCTGCCTGTCAAACCAGAGCGCATAGACCAGATTTTTCTGCGTTTGTGATTTTTCCAGAAGTTCCAGAAACGTGATCTTTCCATCTTCCGTTAATTGAATGGACCCCTTTACCGTAACATGCGGTATCCCCTCTTTACTGACAGTACCAAGCATTTTTACGGAATCCCGGGCCGCAAACGCCTGTCTCACTTCCTCTGTTATTTGAATGCTCATCTCGCACCTCCTAAATCCGATCTAAATTGATATTTGGATGCATCCCGCATTTACGATAGCTGTCCATGTCTGAACGGATACCATATTTTTTATTAATCTCATAAAATCCTTTTGTGAGATGCACATAATAATCAAGGGATGGCGTTGTCTGACGGAAGAAAATGGAATTTGGAACCACATGCCATATATCGTGTTTTAATAACACTCCATGAGACGCCACTTCTTCCGCCTCCTCAAAGTCTGCTCTAAGCGCCTCTTCCTCTGTCGCAAAACCATGCGGCTTTGCCAGCTCCACACCACTCACGATTCCGGTATCTACCTGCCCCTTTCCAAAAATATCTACCGCATCATAAAGGCGTTTCTTCCACTCCTGATAAGGAATGAAACGGGCTTTTCCCGGACATACCCATTTATAGATTTCCTCATTAAATACCTCTAAGTCTGTCGTATAACTGCTCAATCCGGTCTCTTCATGCAAACGTATCAGCTGTTCCCGATCCAGAGCCGTGCTGTTCACCTGGCTGGGAAACCGTCTCGTCTCAAAAACGCTCCCCAATATTTGCAGGGCCCTTATATAACCATCAAGTTCATCGTCACAAAGTTTACTACCGCTTAAGATGCTTCCGCCGGTCAGGATTACACCTGTAAATCTTCCCTTTTCACGGATCAGTTCCTGCATAGTCTCACGCAGATCCTGCTCATTAAATTGTTCATCTTCTTTCCCCCGATGCTTTACACCGCTTGCGCCGATGCCACAATATTTGCATCCCTCACCCGGAGTACTCCAAAAGTAACAATATTTGTTCATCCTGACAGAATAACGCTGCGGTCTGGCTTGAATTACTTCCTTCATAGGTGTTCCCCGACTGGTAACTTTGTCATAGAAGGCAGGTTTCTCCCAATAACTGACTTCCTCCAACACACGGTCTTCATCTACCAATACAACTTTTCCGTCTACCACATCTACAATATAAGGATCTCTACTGGTCTTTGTGATGGATTCCTCCACTACCAGATGGCTCCCGTCGCGAAAAGTCAAGGACTCCGGCACTAATCTCTCAACCCCATCTTTGTTTCTCGATAAAACAAGCTGATGAATAGATGGATCTATCTTTTCCAGCGCTGCATCTGTATAGCTCACTCCTCGTCTATGTACATCGATTTCTATAATTCCGATCGGCGGCAGATCGGGATACTTTTTTATGATTTCTGAAAGACTTTCTTCCTTTTTCCGCCAATCCTTATCAATTTCAATTGCCATAAAATACATTTCCTTTCTTAAGGGCTGTCGCATCAAGAAAAACATATACTAGATATAGTAGCAAGTGTCCATACCTAAAACTATATCTTGTATATCCGGTGTTTAGTGCGACAGGCCCGGATTCCTTTTATTTGATAAAGTTTTATGATGAAACATCCCGGCTCTTTCGTCTCATATATTTTTTTTGCCATTGTTCTCTGACTTCGGGATTTTTGCAATAAATGGGAAATTTTCCGTTTAAAATGTTTAATATATTATCAATCTCTGCCTGCAGACTTCCATAATATTGTTCGATGGTGTTCCCGGCAATATGGGGTGTTAAAATGACATTATCCAATTCCCGTAGTTTACTGTCTGCCGGAAGAGGTTCTTTATTATAGGTATCCAGAGCAGCTCCCGCTATCGTTTTATTGACCAATGCCTCGTACAGAGCTTCCTCATCTACCGCTTCTCCCCTGGCTATATTGATCAGAAAAGCAGTTGGTTTCATCATCGCCAATGTTTGTTTATTTATCATATGATAAGTTTCATCATTGATCACGACATATAATCCCAGAAAGTCAGACTCCCTGATAACCTCTTCCTTTGAGCACACCCGCACATAATCCGGTGCAGTTTCTTCTGTCAGAGACGGACTATAGGCAAGCATCTCTACCCCAAAAGGCCTTAACCGTTCTGCGACTTTCCGTCCGATTCTCCCAAATCCGAGAAACCCTACTTTTTTCCCATAAATTGAAACTGCCGTTGTATTTTTTCCCCGTTTCCATTCATATCTTCCATAAGTGGAGGCAATTCCAGGTAAAATCAGATGCGCAGTCATAATGATCAGGGCAACCGCGTATTCCGCAACACTTATAATATTTTCAGGTATCGGACCATGCCCAACAGCAATACCATAATCTGTTGCCGCTTTCACATCCAGTGTTTCCAGCCCTACGCCAGGATACACAATGCCAAGAACATCTTTACAGAGAGACAAAAATCTCCTGTCTCCCAAAGAGCGGGGGCTAAACATGATGACATCTACATCTTTGAAATATTCTGAGATTTCTTCATCTGAATACACCCTTTTCGCCCCAGGGAGCGTCTCAGGACCTGTGATCACTTTGATTCCCTTTTCCTGCAATTTTTGAGACAGCAGAGCAAAATTATCTTTCAACATAAAATCGCCTGTCACCAATACAGTTGGATTTGTAATCATAACCAAACTCCTTTTAGAGATTTTTCTGAATCTCTTCCACCTTATCCAGTTTCTCCCATGTGAACTCCTCGTCGGTCCTTCCAAAATGTCCGTATGCCGCTGTCTTTTTATAAATCGGGCGAAGCAGATCTAATTCACTGATAATTGCCTTTGGCCTGAGATCAAACACTTTATTGATGACCTCAACGATCTTCTCATCTTTATATTTGCCTGTTCCAAAAGTGTCTACCGTGACCGATACAGGTTTCGCAACACCAATTGCGTAAGCAATCTCAATTTCCAGCTTATCAGCCACGCCTGCGGCTACCAGATTCTTTGCGACCCATCTTGCCGCATACGCTGCGGAGCGGTCCACCTTTGTCGGATCTTTCCCGGAAAAAGCGCCGCCGCCGTGACGTCCGGTTCCTCCATATGTATCTACAATGATCTTTCTTCCTGTCAGCCCCGCATCTCCCTGAGGGCCTCCGATGACGAAACGACCGGTAGGATTGATAAAGTACTTTGTATTCTCATCCAACAATTCTTCCGGAATAACCGGTTTGATGACATATTCGATAATGTCCCGTCTGATCTGCTCCAGTGTGACATCTGCCGCATGCTGTGTGGAAATGACGATCGTGTCAATCCTGAATACCTTATCCTCATCATCAAACTCAACTGTAACCTGCGATTTTCCGTCCGGTCCCAGATAGGAGAGGGTTCCGTCTTTTCTCACCTTTGCGAGCTGCCTGGTCAGGCGGTGTGCATAATCAATTGCCGGCGGTAAATATTCCGGCGTCTCATTTGTCGCATATCCGAAAATGATACCCTGATCGCCTGCGCCTGTGCCGAAGTCCTCGGTCACGCCCTCCTGCTTGGATTCCAGCGCTTTATCAACTCCCAATGCAATGTCGGCGCTCTGTTCATCAATGGATGTCAGTACCGCAATGGAATCCGCATTGAAACCGTCCGCATTGTTGGTATACCCGATCTCACGGATCGTCTCTCTCGCTACTTTTGAGATATCCACCGCTGCTTTAGAAGTAATTTCCCCGACCACAAGCGCCAGACCGGTTGCTACCGTTGTCTCCGCAGCTACTCTCGCGTGAATATCCTGCTCAATATATGCATCCAGGATCGCATCTGAAATCTGATCTGCCACTTTATCCGGATGTCCTTCTGTCACTGATTCTGATGTAAATAATCTTCCCATGTGTATTTCCTCTTTCTTTCATATATTTTTCTGTTTTTGCCGCTTTCGCCTGCCTGAATGTGATTATATGCATCCGAACCGGTAATTACAAAACAAATATGTGAAAACGATATCTGAGATGTGGCTCAATGTGCAGAAAAAATGACACATTTTTGCCGATTTCAGGGAAAATAAACGCCTTTGTTTTACAATTTTTGAAAACGTTGCCGCCTCTGATTTTCACGTTTTCTGATACTTTCCGGCACAAAAACATAAAAACCACAGATTTACGGGAAACGGTACGAATGGGCAAACAAAAACAGGCCTGAATCATTTCAGACCTGTTTTTGTTGAGGGGTAAAAAATGCTAAATATAATAATCGCACCACCTGCTGTCCTCCACCGGAGTGCAGCTGTTGCGGATCATTAACTTTCCTTCCAGTTCCATGCGCACTATACCTTTGTGCCCGCCGCGGATACGATCTAATAAAAGATAAATCGCAAATTTCCCCATCTCCTCCTGGGGCAGACGTACTGTTGTAAGCATCGGTTTACAATACTGCGCCTCTTCAATGTCATCGCTGGAAATTATCGATGGCATAAAATAACGGTTTTTATACTTATTCAGGCATTTCAACATACCAATGGCAGTAATATCATTGGCACAATAAATCCCGGTCGGACAATCCTCCATCTGAAGCAGCTTTTTCATGGCTTCAAATCCCTCCGCCTCCGTCTGCTTAGTCTCAATAATGTAGTCCGGCTCCAACTCAATATCATATCTACTCAAAATATCCAAAAATCCCTTGTAACGCGCCTCGTTATGGCACTCGCCCACATACCCCAGATTTTTATGCCCCAGCCCGATCAGATATTCCACTGCCGTGGAAGCAATTTTCCTTCCGTCACAGAGCACCTCATCCACCTCATAATTTGTAGAATTCCGGTTAACAGACACGATATTTTTGAATTTCTGATTCAGTTTCTTCAACGCTTCTTTATTACACTTGCCTATTATGATCAATCCGTCGCACCGGCTCTCCATACCATCATACATATCACGGATAATCTTATCCAGATTTTCGATCCTGCAGCGCTTATCATTGGAAAACAGCGGCATATACCACACTTTTGCAAGAATACATACCTGTCTGTGTATTTCGCTCTCTATCACCCGAAGCAGTTCTGTGAAAAAAGGATCCGACTGTGACGCATCCGTCCGTGTCATAAGCACATTAATATAATATGTATGATCACTGTCTGTTACAATCCCGGCACGCAGATTTCTCGCCGCTTCATTTGGCGTATAATTCAGCTCCATTGCAATTTTCCATATTTTATCTCTCATCTGGGGAGATGAACATTTATAATTCGGATTATTCAATACTCTGGATACGGTAGAAGGAGAAACCCCTGCTTTTTCCGCTATTTTTTTGATTGACATAACAATCCCCTCTCACTTACACAAAAAACGAAGGTTTGAGCACTTTGCCTAAACCTCCGGTTTTCCAGTCAGTTATATTTTATTCATACTTTTTCTGTATGTTTTATACGTATTAGATAATATAACAAGATATTTAATTTGTCAAGTGTTTTTTCGGGTTTATAATAGTCTTCCGTATTTCTTCTTCAACCTGAGCCAACTCATACCACATCTAGCAATAATATAGATATACAGGAAAAACATTATCAGGAAAAATATAAAAATACCTCTGTCCTCTATAGGACTATTCAGCGTCAACTGCGGCAATATAGCACATAAAAGGATTATCATTAATGGCAGAAGCCTTCTTTTGTACACTCTTTTTAACATCTCAATCTTGGATTGAATATCGCTGAATATAGATAAATCGCCATCATCCGCATCCGCCGGTTTCCGGAAATAACTCCAGCCAACCGCATCAAACAAATATTCCCAGCCATTATCCAAAAACAATTGCAGATAACTCATTTTTTCCCCCTCTGACACATCCGAAAAATCCAACTGATAAATCACGTCTTCCGGCTCACATGTTTCAAAAACATAAAAGACCGGGGGCACATATTTCACCAGCTTATACCCGCGCTTATGCTGCTCTCTCAAAAAATATTCTTCCTGTTCAAAATCTGCAATTGTAAAAATCCGAAACTTTACCTTCTTATTCATTCCAACTCTCTCCTCTGCTATTTTTATATAAACGCTCGATACGTTTCAATTCTATTTCCAGAATTCTTCTTCCAAGCTCTGTTATCACATATATTTTTCGTTTTTCTTCTTCTCTGACAAACCGGATCAATCCGTCTTTCTCCATCTTGGATAGACTTCCATACATGGTTCCCGGACTGATCACGATCTCACCGTTTGTCATTTTCCTGACTTTCTGGCCAATGTTATAACCATGCATTTCCTCCTGAAGGCAAAACAAAATATAAAAACCCGTCTCCGTCATTGGTATATAGACTCTTTTTATTCGTTCTTCCATCCTCTCACCTCTTTGCATTTCACCACGATATATCGCAATGCGATATATCATAGTGTCATTATATCGCACTGCGATGTATATGTCAATCATTTTTCAAATATGTATTATGTCAGCGAAAGCTGACTCGAATACCGCGCCGCAGATTGACTGGAATACCGTATGCGGTCCTGTAGCCATTCCCATGACCAACGACTATCTGTTCCGGGCCATACTTCAAAAAA
>CAZJSI010000005.1:0-1425 GCA_964548675.1 uncultured Eubacterium sp.
CTTTTCCGTGATGTCCGAAAGCAACTGCGCCGTGATGCGGATAATTGCCCTGTACTAACACATGACGGTAGAAGCGGTCCATCTCCTTGATGGCAAAGATACCGATACCGCCAAAGGATCTGGTTGCAACCGGAAGTACCTCACCCTCTGCTACATAAGCGCGCAGTTTGCTGTCTGCCGTGCTCTGGATGCGGTAGAACGTGATATCGCCCGGGATGATATCCCCCTCGATGGTTCCGTTTGTAACTTCCTCCGGAAGGCTTCTCGCCATGATCATCTGATTCTTCATCTCATGGAAAGCCAGCTTGGATGAGCATGTATTTCCGCAGTGGAAGCCCATGAAGGTCTCTCCCTGTCTGTAATCAAATTTGCCTTTGATATCCTCGTTGTAGATCATATCTGTCACCGTATTGTTGATATCAAGCAATGTAACGGCGTCATTGCTCACGCACTGACCGATATATTCGCTCAGAGCGCCGTATAAGTCAACTTCACAGGAAACCGGGATTCCTCTGCCTGCCAGACGGCTGTTTACATAACACGGAACAAAGCCGAACTGCGTCTGAAACGCCGGCCAGCACTTGCTTGATAACGCCACATATTTGCGGTATCCCTTGTGAGCTTCGATCCAGTCTAACAGAGTCAGCTCATACTGTGCCAGTTTTGATAAAATCTGAGGTTTCTTGTTTCCCTCGCCCAGCTCATTTTCCATATCAGCGACAACCTCCGGAATACGCGGATCATCCGCATGCTTATTGAAGGCTTCAAATAAATCAAGCTCAGAGTTTTCCTCCACTTCAATACCCAGATTGTAGAACTGTTTGATCGGTGCATTACATGCAAGGAAATTCAAAGGGCGCGGTCCGAAGCTGATGATCTTCAGGTCAGAAATACCAATAGCTGCACGGGCAATTCCAACAAATTCATGGATCATATCCGCACACTGTTCTGCGCTTCCGATCGGATTCTCCGGGATATATGCTTTGATATTTCTGAGCGCCAGATTGTAGCTTGCATTGAGCATACCGCAATATGCGTCGCCGCGTCCCTGGATCAGATCTTCCTCCTCTGCTGCTCCGACAAACATCGCCGGGCCGTCAAAATGTTTTGCCAGTAATGTCTCAGAAATTTCCGGCCCGAAATTGCCGAGATATACACACAGTGCATTACAGCCTGCCTCTTTGATATTTTCTAACGCCTGTACCATATGGATCTCGCTCTCCACGATACAGACCGGACATTCATACACATCCGAATCGTCATATTTTGCTCTGTAAGCTGCCATCAGGCGCTCACGTCTTCCCACAGAAAGGCTCTCCGGGAAACAGTCACGGCTTACTGCCACGATACCTACTTTTACTTCCGGCATATTCAACATTGTTATTTTCCTCCATTTTTGTTTTATTTTTTTATACATACATTTTT
>CAZJSI010000005.1:1525-23632 GCA_964548675.1 uncultured Eubacterium sp.
TCTGCACATACTATTCATTTTACAGAAATATTCTCTCCCACAAGTCCGTTAAAAGCGCCCTCGATCTTTGCCTCCGGGTGTGCGATCAGCCATTTATTTCTCGCAAATAACAGCTTATCCTCCGGCGTCGCTGCTTCTCCTTTTTCAATATCGGTATTTGTCCCCTTCGGAAGAACGATCACGACTTTAAATCCGTCCTCCGCTGCATTGCAGGGAGCATAATGCAGTGTCGTCGCATACACCTCCACGGCCGTTCCCGCCGGCAGATAAAAAGCCTCAATTTTCGCTGTATCGTATGTACCGTCCTCCGCAATATCCTGCTCGCATCCGACTAACAGAATGGCGTCTGTCGCCGCAATGTTGATCTCCGAATCCCGGTGATACTCCACCGCGTTTAACAGATAATTATTCCCGTTACAGTAGCCGACCTGGATCGGCATACCGCCGTAAACACTGTTTTCCAGCAGTCTTGCGCTCCCGCACTTTTCCAGGCTCTCCAGTCCCGGGACATATACAACCTCCTCCGGAAGCGGCGTGTCCTCCATCGCGGCCAGAATATCACTGAAATCGATACCTGCAATGACCTTGCCGTATTTTTTGAAAGCAGCATCTGTTACCTTTAAAATTTCCACCCCTAACACCTCTTTCATTATTATTTTTCAATTAGTTCAGTCACCGAACTAATTCTCGGATACATATTACTACTTTTTTATTGACAATGCAATATAAATTTCTATCTTCTTTTCTCTTTTTTTTATCCTGTATAATTTTCTTTTTCCAAAATGTTGAAGTATCCAAAAAAATCGGTTATGATGAATCATAAAATTGCTCCAAAAATACACCGGTCAGGATTTTTCGTTGGGAGGAACAGATGGTAAAAGGAAGTAAAGAATTGATCAGGGATATTAACACATCCCTGATTTTACAGACAATTATAGAAAATGGCTCCATCTCCAGAGCGGATCTGGCAAAAAGCCTGAAATTTTCAAAGGCAACCGTCTCTGCGATCGTACAGAATCTGATAAGCCGTTATCTTGTCAGAGAAAACGGCAACGGAAGCACGGATGTGGGAAGGAAACCGATCATGCTGGAATTTTGTGCGGACAGCGGCTATATCCTGTCTATGGATATACAGACAAAAAACGTTATCGTTCTGCTCTCCGACCTGTCGGGCAGGCAGCATACATTTCTCACATTTCCTCACCATGCATCCCGGGAACAGATCATACCGTTTCTGGCATCGCTCATCAAAAAGATGCAGGCCCTTGTTCCCGAATCCCCCTACGGAATCGTAGGTATTGCCCTGGCGATCCACGGAGTGGTCCACGAGGGACAGATTTTATTTGCCCCGTATTATCCTTATGAAGGGCTGGATTTCTCCTCCCTGGAAGAAATTTTTGAGATACCGGTCTATGTGGAAAACGAGGCAAACCTTGCCGCATTGGGGGAATACGCGTTCGGCGTTTCTTCCGCAAACCTGGCAAGCCTGAGTATTCATTCCGGCGTCGGTCTGGGATTTATCCTGAACGGCCAGCTTTTCTGCGGCGCCCGGGGCTTTGCAGGAGAATTCGGACATACTACCGTTGAGCTTGACGGCCGTCCCTGCCCCTGCGGAAACCATGGCTGTCTGGAACAATATCTGTCGGAACGTGTACTGCTGGAAGAATACGCCAAAGCCAAACGGCTTTCCGAGGTAAATGTGACAACGGTCTGCCAGGATTACCGGCGCAGCGACCCCGCCGCAGTGGAAATGATCACACAATTCCTGCGCTATCTGGCGCTTGGCATCCACAATATACAGAACACGATAAATCCGGAAATGATCATTATCAGCAGCCGGATCACTGCCGGGCTGCCGGAGACGCTTCCCATTCTGCTCGGCATGCTGCCGGACAGCCACAGCGGACAATGTCCCGTCTCCTATTCCAGGCTGCGGGACCGTGCCGTATTGCTTGGCGGCATATGCAACTGTATGAAGGATTTTCTGAAGATCGATCCGGTGAAACCAAAAGGAGTTAATTATGAATGAGAATTCTGTTTTCCGCAAAGCCGGGAAAGCAATAAAAGAAGACCGTGAAAAACTGAAGGGGAAATCATTTTTCCGGAAACTGGAATATGTCTTTATGTACTATAAAATCCCTGTTATCATCGCCGCCGCCGTGGCCGTTATCGCCATTTCAGTGCTGCACACCCGCTCCCAATACCGGGAGTATGCTTTTCATGCCCTGTTTTTCAACGCTGCCGATACGGTAAGCGACGAAAATTTTTCCCGGGAATTCGGAAATATACTGGATATCGATACGGACAGTTATACCGTAACGATAGACTCTTCCCTGTCTATTGACGGGTATTCCCAGCTGTCCATCGGCAGTTCGGAAAAACTTGCCGGAGAAATAAGCAGCCAAATCCTGGACGTCTGCATCATGCCGGAAGACTTATTTCTTACTTACGCCGGGGAAGGATGCTACGGCGATCTGCGCAATTTTCTGACCGAGGAACAATTGAAACAATATGCGGAGGCCTTGGTATATCTGAAAGATATCCCGGTTGGTATCAAAGCAGACAGCTTCAGCCGGATTGAAGAAGCAGGTTTATATACATCCAAGGATTCTCCTGTTTTTGGAATCGTATATAACACTCCCCATCCGGCCGAATGTTCTGTTTTTCTGGATTATCTTGACTCCTTATCCGCTTTTCCCTGAAAAAGGTCAGACCATCTCATCCCGCAGCGCGTCAATAATATTCTCTTTTTTGATCTTTCCAGAAACATACAGCATGGTAACAAATATAACAAGGAATACGCCAAGTATACTGATTCCCATGCTGCCCCACGGAAACATGAAAGCAATATCATCCTTTCCGCCAAACGAAATTCCTTCGTAGATCAGCCATGACGCGCCTGCAGCAACGGGAATTCCGAACAGCAGTGTCCGCAGCCCATACAGCACGCACTCGAAACGCATCATTTTATCAAAAGAACGATCGGACATCCCCACGGAACGGAGCATGCCGATGTCACGGCAAATCCCTCCGTACGCAGCAGGCGGATAAGGTTTTTGGCTATTTCCTTATCATCTTCAACTAAAAATATCTGTTTCATTCACTTCCACCGTTCTTTTATGTACGCCAAACACATCTTATTGATCATTCGTCAAATGCAGCTTGTCCAATATATAGAAGATCAGGCTTAACGCCATGCCTACCACGCACGCAAGTACCATTCCCGTCAGCTGCACATTTCCCATATTTAATGCGATTCCTGAAAGGCCGATCACAAAGATAACTGACGTCAGGATCAGATTTCTTGACTTTCCATAATCAACTTTATTATCTACCAGTATCCGCAGGCCGGAAGTACCGATCATACCATACAGTAATATAGAAATACCGCCGATGACCGGACCGGGAATTGTGCTGATCAGAGTCGACAGCTTACCGCAAAATGAAATCAAAACTGACAGGACTGCCGCGCCGCCGATGACCCGCACACTATAAACGCCGGTAATCGCCATAACGCCGATATTCTCTCCGTAAGTTGTCGTCGGAACAGAACCGATCAAACCTGAAATTGCCGTGGAGAAGTTATCTGCAAAAATAGAGCGGTGTAAGCCCGGATCTTTGATCAGATTTCTTCCCACGATCTTTCCGGTCACGATCTGATGCCCGATATGCTCCGATGTTATGACCAGCAATACCGGAAGTATCGTCAAAACAGCGTCCGACTTGAATTTCGCCAAATGGAAATCAGGAACCGCAAACCAGGACGCCTGAGCCACCTCGGCAAAATCCAACATTCCGCAGCAGGCCGCGGCTGCATATCCCGCAATGATCGCGATCAGGATAGGGATGACAGACAAAAATCCCCGGAACAGAATCTGTCCGAAAACCGCCACTCCCAGAGTTACCAGAAATACGATCACATTTTTCACATCCACCTGTTCCACGCCGGTAAGCCCCGCCGTAGACGCCGCAGAACCGGCCAGCTCCAGTCCGATCAGCGCCACCACCGGTCCCATCGCCGCTGACGGAAGCACAATATCGATCCATCCTGTCCCGAATTTGTAAATAATAAGAGCCAACAGGCAGCCGCATAAACCAACTACCACAAATCCGCCCTGCGCATACTCAAATCCATACTTGGCGATCACCACGCCCGCCGGAGCCAGAAATGCAAAGCTGGATCCCAGATAAGCCGGGGCCTTGCCCTTTGTGATCAGGATAAACAGCAGCGTTCCCAGACCATTCATAAACAGTACAATGGCGGGATTAATGCCGAAGACAAACGGTACCAGAACCGTCGCTCCGAACATGGCAAACAGATGCTGAATGCTCAACGGCACCATCTGCTTCACCGGGACTTTTTCTTCAACCTGAATAATCTTTTTTTCCATTCACATCCTCACTTTCCCAAATAATTGTTACAACTTTACTTTTTCCCGTCTGTCATTTTACCATATTTTACACCAATCTACAAACCATCCGTTTATCCTTTTCCATATTTTTCTCTGCTGCCCGTTTTTGCCGGGCAGTAAGCCCGGACAACGCGTTTTCAGGCGCCGCCGTCCAGGCTGTAATCCGTATGTTATGTAAGAGAACTTTTCCGCTCCCCCACATTATCCCTGTCTCCCTCCTTATAACATGGATACATCATATATTCGGCAATACACTCTTTTTCCCTGACCGTCAGTCTCTGGAACCCCTCAAACTGCTTTCCTCCCGATCTCAGAACCAATTCATAGGCCGCATAGGGTAGAACCCAGTTTTTTACTGTTCTTCGCTAACATTTCCCTGTCGTTCTCCGACAAATGCTTTAAGGCGCCCGTCTGTTCGATCAATTTCATATTATCTGTCACATTCATTCACCTCTATTTGAGTACTATGAGTACTATAAATCGGATACACGAGTTATCTGTGCAATTTTTTCCAGTCTGTTGTCAAATACTTCCCACAACTGCTTACAGATATCAGGCGTCTTTCCAAATCGGACGGAAAGCAGCGCGTCTATTTTCTGCTTCGCCGCATCCAGTTTTCCTGTGATGCGCGCATAAGCCAGATAGCCTTCACATAAATGATAGAAAAAAATAACGGACATATGCTCGCTGATGAGCATCTCACCGATCTGCAGCCCAATCACGATCTTTTTCTCTGCAAGCTTCGCCCGGCCTGACTGTAAACATATTTTTGCATAGTGTACATACGCATCCAGCAAATTTAGCTGCTCGTAGTCCCATGTATCCGATGCTTCCAGTCCGGCCTGTTCGTAATCGGCAATTCCCTCCCTGAGGGTGCGCTCTACTTTCTCATCTTTTCCGTCAATGTCCATAAACGTTAAAATATCCGCCAAAAGAAATTTCAGCAGGGCGTGATACTTTAAAAGAGCTTGTGTCAATTCCACATTTTCTGTAAATTCTGAAATGTCAGCTTTTTTTCTATCCAGCCGGATCTCGTCCAGTATATCCGGACAGATATCTTCGATCGCCTGCTCAAAGGCATCAATTCCTCCCATCAGACACTGTGCCGCTGTTTTTTTATCATCATTGCTGCCAAACCTGTGCGCCTCCGCAATACGGATATGGATCAGCCAAAGTTCTGAATACTCATCTTCGGACATCCGCACATGATCATTTATGATCCGGTAATAAGTCTGCAGGGATTCTCCAAATTCCCTTGTATTATGTTCGTCCCTTTTCAACGTACAGTAAGCCAGTTTATTATCCAATTCTGCCTTCTTTAAAAACCATGTATATTCATCCAGGCTGGATTGTCTCTCCTCCAGGGCATAGGCCGTCTCCAGATACAGTGTTTCCGCATCGTCATCTCTGCCCTCCGCTTCATATATCTCTGCCAGCCTAATCAGTTCATCGATCCAGGTAACAATATTTTCCTGGCTGGCTTTTTTGGATACACGCCCCTCCCAGTAATCTGCCGATTTTTTCTGAAGCGCTTCCGCCTTTTCCTGAGCCTGTCCCACGCCTCTTCCGTACAGATACATATTTACAAGCTTTCGGCTTGCCTGCACCTCCCCTTTATTCGCAGCTTTTTGTATCAGTGCGATCCCCCTCTCCTGATCCACTTCCACATCAATACCGTTTAAATATGCCAGCCCGAGCAGATAAGTCTCGTACCTGGTCTTTTTATCTTTACCCGGAATGCGCCTGGAAACATGACGGAGCTCGTCCATATCTGCAAATAACTGCATCATTTTTTCAGGATCCGGCTGAGAGGGCAGGGACCTCCATCTGTCCCGTGTGCTCTCCGACTTTTCCTCATACGCTTTTCCCGTCATACCGCATTTCCCTGCTATCATGTCAATGACAATTTCATCCAGCGCCTTTTTAAATTTTGCCTTGTTCCGGACGGTGAGGATCCTGTCGGAATTTTCCTCATATTCCGCCAAAAAAGCTTCAAGATCTGTGGAAACCATCTCCACGGAACACACATAGGTCCCTGCTCCCTTTGCAATCGGATACTCTATTCTCCTCACATAATTATTTTCCTCCAGAATATTCGGAGTAATGATCATGATAAACATATCGCAGGATCTTATCTTCTCCTCGATCTCCTTATTATAATTCTCCCCCGGAGTCAAATACTCATCGTACCAGATCGCCACATCACGGCAATACTTGCTGTCATGTATCATCTTCATGAGTTCTCTTGCATACGCCCTGTCCTTTTTGCGGTAACTGAGGAAGATCTTAAAATCCCATATGCTGTGGATCTCCTTTGCCATGACATCGTCACACAGAACGCCCGTCAGAAACCTCTCCAGAATTCTCCTGAACTCCATCCCCGTATGATCCTGTTGCCTGCAGACGAGGCACTGAAAGTTCCCGCAGACCCGATCAAATTCTTCCGTCAATGTCTCATCAAATATGATCGGCAATACGGATATATTGTGCCGCTTTACAAAGGGCAGGATTTCCTCCCTCGCGAAATTTTTCTCCCTCAAAAAAATCTTTGTCACCGGAAAGACAACAAGCTGCATATCCCTCAATTCAAATTTCAGATTTTCCCAGTCCTCTCCAAAAACTGCGGACTGCTCCTCCCGATACCAGATCGCACAATTTCTGTGCCGTTCCAGGATCTCATCCGAGATCCGTAAAAAATATGTATCAAAATCTGCCGGATGACAACAGAAGAAAACACGCGGTTTTCCGTCTGATGTGATCATGCCCTTTGTACGGCTTTTCAATCCGGCGTAGGGATATTCTGACCGGATCAGCCATATTTTCTTCTCGTCTGTTTTCAATATACGACCTCCTTTTTTCGCTGCTCTGTGATTGACAGGAAACCTTCACCTGAAGCGTTTTTATGATTTCCATTATAATGAATTTAAATTCAATATACATCAGGTAAAAAAAATTTTTTAATAAAAAAAGAAGCTGACGCGCAAAACGTACAGCTTCCTAAATTTTATATTCCTGATCTTATATCCAGGTCTCATTTTCATCTTTCCGAACTGGTCTCTCTGCCGGAATATGCTCCGGATATCCCACAAAAATGGATGCTTTCAGCTCATATCCCTCCGGAATCAGATTGCGCTTTAAGGCTCTGCTCTCCTCATCTCGGAACAGCTCATATGTAAACACGGTCGACCATAAAGTAGCCAATCCCAGAGAGGTGGCAGCGATCATAAGATTTTCAGCAGCCAGTATCGGGCCGATATCCGGCCATGGAACATTCGGCTTACCCGAGATCATGACGATCACCGGAGCCTTACAGAAATCACCCTGAAACGGCCATTCCATTATCATTTCCGGCATTCCCGGCGGAGTCATTTTCTTTCCCTGAGGAAAATTTTTCGGGGGAATCCTGCCCGCCGCATCACGCAAAAGTTGTTTTCCCTCCGGAGTATGTACAACGGTGAAATGCCATGCCTGGGTATTCATTCCATTGGGCGCATATTTCGCGGCTTCCACGATCTGGTGTATTTTTTCCTCCTCAACCGGCTTTTCCAAAAAACTCCGGCAGGAAAACCGGCTCTGTATATTTTTCAGGGTCTCATTCATTTTGACCACTCCTCACTGTCATGTCCTGATGGCTTATGCGCATATTCATTTTACTTCACAGGAAAGCTGTATGTTTTAATAATAAAACAACAAGGTCTTTCCTGTGAAATAATAAAATTAAGGAATAAGATAGGTTTCAGATTATTTGATCGGATCTTCCTCTATAAATTTGCCCATACGCGGACGAACCACTTTACCTTTCTTTTCTGCTTCTTTCGTAGCTTTTCCTTCTGCAATTGCTCCCTGCCAGTATGCATTGCTATGCGGAGAATCTTCTGTTGCGGTATTCCACATTTCTGTTGCAAATCCCGGTTTTAATTCTTTCGCAACATCTTCACGCCAGCAATGCCGCAGCTGCTGTACGGTAAGACGCCGTGTCTGTCTTGATGCTGAATGCATGATCAGATCCGCGATTTCCCATGCACGATCATAAGCTGCTTCCGTATCTTTGCAGATCTCATTGACCATACCATATTCCTGAGCCATTCTCGCAGTAATAACCTGTCCGGTCAGCTCTGCATAAGCAAAACGTTTCCGGCCCATCAGTTCTCTCCATGCGATCTGAACACCATCGCCCGGAACCATGTTTACACGGAAATGCATTTCCGTTGTCCATGCATCCTCTGTTGCCAACGTGATATCGCTGAAAAGCCACAGATCCGAGTGGAATCCGCCTCCGTTCCATACAGTGATGATCGGGATCGGGCAGTTTACCTGATATTCGATATCAGATGTTCCGTCGTAATACTGATGATCATACAGGCTCCAGTTGTAACGTGAATCCGTATCCGGAAGATCTACCCACTCCTCGTCAATGTTGCAATACTCCGGACTTCTGCCGATACCTCTGAAGTAATCATCGCCGGAACCGCCAAAGATCAATATTTCCGCATCACGGTCGTTGCTGACATATTCAAACATTTTATGGATATAGGCATGAGGAGTCATTCCCCATACAAGGCTGTCATCGCCGGTATGAACACGTGCTTCGACGATGCCATTCTTTTTCTTCATGTTGAATACCGGTTTCAATATCTCAGAATACTCTTCAAAACTCAACTCTTCCGGCATATACCAGTTGCTTTCCGGATATTCAGGGCGTTTATCCGCATCAGTTTCAGAATAACAGGTGACACGCTCTGTAATTTCTCCGCCCTCTTTGATTTCACTGAAATTTCCCATTCCCATTTTTTCATGATAATAGGTAAGTTCCGGTTTTTTGATTGGATATTCTTTTTTCTTTGCCATAATTTTCTTCCTTTCTCTTTTTAAATATTTGTAAATTATTAGTTACCTTTTTCCATCAGTTCACCGTATATTCTGTCGATTTCTGCCTGATCCAGTTCCTGCCGCCCCTCGTATTTTCCTTTGAATACAAGTGTAAGCACCAATCCGATTGCAGACATTACCGCGCAGAATATATACGCCAATTTGAACCCTGCACTATTTCCAATTGCACTGACCGCCACATATCCTACGCTGGAAAGTGCCGTCGACATAAAGATAATCAAGGAATATGGGATATCAAAATCATATCTTCCAAATATCTCAGCCGTAAATGACGGTTGGTAATTGTTTCCTGCCGCACCTGCATATCCAAGTAATATCAATGCAATTTCCGCCATGATCACTGACCCGGATAAAAACGCAAAGATCAAAGCGGCAGCAATCCCTGCCAGGCAACAGATCGACATGGCTTTTTTGGTTCCTAACTTCTGATCCGCCACGCCTCCCAAAAGATTGAAAAATAATGCGATCACGCCGCTGATCGACAGTAACATGGCTGCTGTTGTCTGCGGATGTCCATAACTCATAAGCGATGGAACCATACTCGCCATACAACCCCGCTGGATCAGCAGTACCAGACCTGTTGATATCGTAATTACCCATACTGCCGGACTGGTGAGACACTTTTTGTAACTATTCCAGGGGCTTGTAAGCCTGTGTGCTTCTCCAACGGCATTTCTCTTTTTCACCTCTTCATAGGTTATGCTTCTATCGTTATCCGGATATGCATGCGCCTGTTCAGGATTGCTTTTAACAAACAAAATTCCATACACAAACAGGATTGCTCCAAAAATTGTGATAGCATAAATTACTTTCGGCGTACCAACTTTTTGCATAACCGGATAGATAACTCCATTGACCATAAACATGGATATTACGATACCAATGGTTACAATTCCCATGTACATTCCTCTCTTTACCGGAAACCAGTTCACCCCCAAATCGCCTACGCACTGCCAACAGAAGATGCAGCTGCATGCCGGATACAGGATTGCGCCGATTGTATATACCGGTAAAGTTGTTGCGGCGCCGATCATAAACATTGCCACCAGGCTGATAGCCAGCGTAGTGAGCAGAACGATTTTTGAGCCTTTCTTTCTGATAATTCTTCCCATAAAAATCATGCCCACACACCCAATGACATATCCTATTGTCTGATATCCATATAACAGTGTTGACGACCATCCAAACCTCTCTACATAAGAAGGAATAAAATAATTCAGTCCATTTTCCCACAAATATACAAAGGTAAAGATCAGCAGTCCGTAAATAGTAATGACCCAGCCTTTTGCTCCAAAATTAATACTGACACTTCTTTTTTTGGTATCACTCATAGTCTTTCTCCCTTCTGTTTATTCACGTCAGCGGATCATACAAAAAGCTTGTAATCTCCCTTTTTCCATGTTCTGGGTGCACCAAGGCCGAGCATCTTTCTGGCCTGCTCACAGGTTGCCACCGGCCTGCCTAACAGTTTGGCAATCTGGATTATCTTTTCCACCAACTGTCCATTGCTGTCAGCTTTTCTTCCTCTCTCCAGAAATACGCTGTCCTCCATTCCGACACGTACGTTCAATCCATGGATCAGAGCCTGAGCCAATACCGCCCATTGCTGGGCTCCTGCTGCGATAATGCCCAACATACTGTTTTGCGGGCATACGCTCTTGAGTGTGTTAAAATATTCAGGCGTAGGCCAGTTAGAGCCGCCGACAGTAAATACAAAATCAATCCAGTAAGGAGCGCCATTCGCATCAACATAACCATGTTTTATCAACCAGTTTACATACATCAGATCCGACATCTGGAAACACTCAAACTCCGGCTTCATTCCGACTTTTTCCATCTTCCGGACAGCATCCAAAGCGCCTTGCTGGGAAATGCAGTATCCTCTCTCCAAAACCCACGGTTTTCCGCCATGTACACCCTCCCGGGCGGCTATCGGAATTGCGGAAAAATAGTTTGAAACATCCACTGACCCAACTTCAGCTCCTGCTGCGATGATCGAATCAGCCGGTTCGGTAACCGACAGATTATCCACATCGATAGAACGTCCGCATATACAGGTATTATTAATGATCAGATCCGGGCATTTTTCTCTTATCTTTATATTAACTTCCTCATAATATTCCGGGTTATACGACATCTGTGCGAGATTTTCCGGTTCTCTGGTATGGATATGTACCATAACGGCGCCGGCCTTATAAGCCTCATATGCCGATTCCACCTGTTCCTCTATTGTTTCCGGAAGATTCGGATTAGATTCTTTGCCATTATTTCCGCCTGTGATCGCACATGTAACGATTGCGGGTGCAAAATCTGATAAACCATGACGCCAGACCATATTGGAATACTTGTTTGCATCTTTGATGTCATCAACTATAAAATTCTGAATCTCACTCATAATTTGCCTGTTTCTCCTTTCATTTTTGACTATAAATTAAATTTGTTAAAATCATGCATGATTTAATCGCAATTAAAAATTTTTTTGTACAACTTTCATGTTTTTAATTCTACTCTGCTTTTTCTCTTATGTAAAACTCATAAAATGCACGTTTTTGTGCAAAAAATATTATCAATTTTGTTTCTTTTTCCTCCCTTTTCGTGTTATAATTGAGATATCGCATTTATAATAATAAAATTCTCTTATATTTCTTCACAGAATTTATACAGACATTATATAAAAGGAACAAAATCTTCTATGGTTTTGACCCCAACATCATAATATTAGAGGAGATGATTTTTCATGACACTGAATCATTTGTATTATTTTCTTTCTGTAGTCAGGAATTCCAGCATAACAAAGGCTGCCAATAAATTATACGTCAGTCATTCTTCTATAAGCAGAAGCATTTCCGAATTGGAAAGCGAATTTAAGGTTCCTCTCTTTATACGCGACGGGCACAAAATGATTCTTACTAAAGAGGGAGCACTGCTCGCTGAGTATTGTGAAAAAATAGAAAAAAATATTGAAGACTTAAAACAAGACATGAATAATATTTCGTCAAAAAAGATGAATTCACTCAAAATATCTATGCCCTCTCTGGACATAAAATCCGATATTTTTGTTGCAATCAACCGTTTTCAATCGGAATATCCGGAAGTTTCTCTCTCATTTGAGGATTTAGATCATAACATAATAAAAGATGAGATGACGAATAACAAGCTTGACCTTGCCATCACTTACTCCTTTGTAATTGAAGAAATGAATCTTCCCTGTTATAGATACGCAACCTGCAATCTATTTCAGGAAGAACTGTGCGCGATTGTAAACAAGAATTCACGGGAAGCACAAATGGGATTTTTAGACTTACATTCCAACAAACTGAAGCATCCGCTGGTAATGAAAAATGCTGATTCCCGTTTTGTCGAAGCAGCGCTGCCCTCGGCTTTATTTGAGAAACACATCAACCCCCAGCATGACGAACCTCTTTCCCTGAATTCCATCATTCTCAGTGTTGTTAACGGTACAGGATGGGCGTGTCTGCCGGAATGTATCGCCCATCGTTTTGACTCTCTCTGCACGATACTCCCGATCAAAGATATAGACACAAAACACTACGTCAGCATGTGTTGGAGAATCGAACCAAAAAATCCCATATTAAATAAACTGATCCAAACCATCAGCCGACAGTTTGACGAGCGGGAATAAGCCGCAGGATAAAATACGCCGCCAGCATCATACTTCCGGTAAGCACCCACGATACCGGATATACATACATCAGCCTGTCGAAATTATTGTTTCCGGCAGCTATAGTCCAAGTCCATACTATTCTGAAAATGCAGGTTCCAAATACAGTTATAATCGTTGGCATCATGGAATGTCCATGTCCTCTCATAACTCCGCCTGTTATTTCATATGTACACATAATACAGTAAAATAAAATCACATCTTTCATTCTCCGTATAGCATAGAACACTGCCTCTTCATCAGTAGTAAAAAGCCCCACAAAAAATCCTCTGTTCAAATAAAATACGGCGCTTAAAACAACGGTAACGGCCACACCCTCTCCCAGAGCCAGCCAAAAGATTTTTCTGCATCTGTCCCATTGCCTTGCTCCACGATTCTGACTGACAAACGTAATAGCTGCCTGGACAAATCCGCTCACTGCAAAAAAGCAGAAAAATTCAAAAGTCATTGTAACGGACGAACCCGCAATCGCAGAGGAACCGAATCCATTTACAGATGTCTGTATACACACATTTGATATGGAAAACAGCACTCCCTGGATTCCGGATGGAATGCCAAGTTTCAGCATATTTACCAACTGTTCTCTATGTAACCTTATGGATTTCCACTCAAGCCTGATCGCGCTTTCCTCTTTCATAAGGAAGCGGATGACCATAAACGCGCTTAATGCCTGAGAAATGTCTGTAGCGATAGCCACACCCGCAACTCCCATGTGAAAAACAGCCACGAACACAACATTTAGTCCGGCATTTGTCAGACCGGACAAAATAAGGCAGTATAAAGGGCGTTTTGAGTCACCCGCACTTCTCAATATTGCAGCTCCAAAATTATAAAGCATGTTAAAAGGCATTCCCAGAGCGTATATCTTCAGATATAGAACCGCCAGGTCGATCACGTCTCCCGGAGAGGACATGAGAAGAAGCAGGGGTTTTGCTATAAACTGGATCAATACCAGCAAAAATATGCCGCTGATGAGCGCAACTAAGATTGAAGTATGTACCGCAAAAGAAATTTTGCCTTGCTCCCTCTCGCCCACGTAAGTAGCAATAACAACATTGGCTCCTACAGATATTCCCACAAAAAGGTTAATAAAGAGTCCGATCACCTGCACATTGCTCCCCACAGCAGCCAAGGCCTGGCTTCCCACAAAACGTCCCACAACCGCCTCATCAACCGAATTAAACAGCTGCTGAAGCATACTGCCAAGTGCAATCGGCATTGCAAATAAAAATATTTTTTTCGATAATGAACCTCTCAGCAAATCCACCTGCTCTACCCTCTTCTATCCTATATTAATCTTCCTCGTAGGGCTGAGTTACTTCAAACTCAATGCCAGCCGTTTCCTTTGGATGTGTAAACAGAAAACGATCCTCTTTTACATCTTTCGGCGTTTTCCCTATAGAATGAATCCCTGCCGCCGCCAACACATCGTCGTCAGCATCAAGATCATCACTGATCAGTGATATATGATGCAGACCCGGCCCATGCTTTTTCAGGAATTTTCCAGTCACACCGTCCACTTCCCCATACGGTTCCATCAATTCAATCATAAAATCTCCAATCTGGATCAACGCGGACGTCTGCCCCATCTCGGGAAAGGATTTTCTTCCGCCCGGGCTGACATCTACCGCTCCAAAAGCCGCATTTAATACTTTCAGAGCATCATCTATACTATATACCGCAACGCCAATATGTGCGAGCCCTTTGATCATATCATTTTCCCCCTTTTCTATCTTGTCAGAATACTCAGGTATCCCACAGCAGGCGTACCCAGTGTCACTAATCCGCCTCCGACCATCTGGGCCATCCCGACTTTCGCCCCCGGCTGCTGGCGCTCTCCGGCTTCGCCCCGCAGATGCGTCGTGATCTCACATACGACTCTGGCGCCGGAAGCTCCCAGCGGATGCCCCAGAGACTGCAGTCCTCCCGACGGATTCACCGCGCATTTTCCGCCGATCTCGGCACATCCCTCGTGAATAAATTTTTTCGTTTCTCCCGGCGGACAGATTCCCAATACTTCATACATATAGACTTCCTCCGGTGAAAAAGCATCATGCATCTCCACAATGTCGATATCAGTCAACGGATCTACTCCCGCTGCTTCACAGACATTCTTTGACAATTTCTGCATGATCTTGGTTGCCAGAATATCCTCATCCCAACTCATATAATCCGCAGACAAACATGAAGAAGAAGCGATCCTGATCAGTTTTGTCGTATATTTCTGCGCGATTTCCTTCGTACACAAAATAACCGCTGCAGCGCCGTCGGACTGTGGACAGCAGTGCAGCACCGTGATCGGATCTGATATCATACGCGCATTCTGGATATCCTCAAAAGTGATCGCTTTCCTGTAATGGGCATAAGGATTCATAACTGCATTCCGGTGATTTTTAATGGATGCATATGCCAGATCCTCCAATGACATATCCCTGGTTTCCATCAGACGGCGGGCATTGATTGCGAAAAGTCCCGGCATCGTAATCCCCATAAGCCCGTCAATGTCCCCTTCCGTTGTCGGGATCACTCCTCCGGCAAGTTTTGATCTGGACAGAGATTCCACCCCGATGGCAATTCCGATATCTTTATAACCAAGAGCAATATCCTTCCACAATGAATGAACGGCCGCTCCTCCCGATGCGCAGGCGTTTTCCAGGTTGTACATTTCAATCCCGACAACGCCGACATATTTCAAAATATCCTGTACCTGCTGGCTCGCGCCTTCACAATGTCCCGCATATGCAATCTGCAGCATGCGCGGGTCAAATTCCGGTCCAATATCATCCAGCGCCCGTTTCACGGCAATTTCTCCCAGCCGGGAAGGCGTTATTTCCGGCTGTTTCGTAAATCTGGTCTGTCCCACTCCGAGTACGTATACATCACGCATTTACATCCCCTCCTTCCCGAACGATCCGGTATTTCGGTCCGATCACGATCTGATCCTCTTCTTCCCAGTACTGTGCAAATTCCATTTTTACTTTTGCGCCTATTTTATAATCAGCCTCATCCTCCAAAAACAGAGGTGCGGTAACTCTGGCCTTACTCTCCGGAATGCTGATATAAGCGATGGGATGCGGTGTGGGAAAATGTCCGTATGGCGGACGCACTCTCGTGATCGTGTACGAATAAATTTCTCCCTCTTCCGCAAGATCGTACCGCTCCTGTTCTTTACTCAGGCACGCCGAGCAAAAAGATGTGGCAGGATATGATTTGTTTCCACATTTTTTGCACACGCTTCCAAATAAATGGTATTTCCCGTTTTCATCCTGCCTGCAGATATCATCTGAGATAAATACCCTTTTCTTGTCCATGAAACTACCTCCTTCTGAATCTCATAATTAATAAAAATCTAAATTGATCGTTGTACATAAATTTAATTGCTTAGCACAATGATACGGGATATTCACAGAAAAGAAAAACAGGAAAAACGCACATTCCTGTGTGAAAAAAACACATATATAAATTATGCAAAAAACGACATTGGATTATCTTCCAGAAGGGCATTTATCTGCGCATCGGACATACCGCGTCTGCTCAACCCCGGAATGACCTTTTTTCCGATGGTCCGGATATTTGCGTCTTTCATTGCTTCCCGCATAAAAGGTGTCATGATCATTCCTCGTCCCAGGTTCACATTTACAGAATCATGTCCAAGCAAAACTTTATCGCCATACCCCCGATCCACGAGCGTCCGGATGACGTCCATGCGCTGTTCGTCTGTCGGTGTGTGAAACAGTTCGCCCTCCAGGCCAAAACGGTCCATATTTACGTATACCCCCTGTTTTAAGACTCTCTCAAAATAGTCGATATCCGTACTTCCGCACATATGTCCGATCGCAATTTTTCGGGGGTCTGCCCCGCTGGCGATCAACAGTTCCGCCTGCTCCGGTCCCATAGTGCCTCCCTGAGTATGGGTGATGATGGCGCATCCGGTCTCTTTCTGCGCCCTGGCAGCCGCCTTGAAAAAGATCTCTTCCATAGGCGTGATCCTGCCCTGGCTGCTCGCCAGCTTGATCACACCTGCTTTTATGCCGGCGCCCCCGATCCCCTCTGTCAGCTCCGTAACAAACATCTCATAGATTTCCTGCCCGACATCGGCAAATCCCCTGCGGAAATTCCAGTATGCATAGGCGCTTTCCGCCTCAAAATAGTAACCGGTGGAACAGATGATACGCATTCCGGTCAGTTCTGAAATCTTTTTGAGAAAGCGAGGATCCCGCCCGCATTCATTTGTAGTGGCATCCACGATCGTTTCTATGCCATAGGTCCTTGCATCATTCACGGCCCGGACACAGGCCTGTACATATTCTTCCTCATGAAATCCCCCAAGAGTGGCATCCCCCTGAAACCCACAGAAGCCAAACAAAAAATGCTCGTGCATCAATGTGCGCCCCAGCTTTGCCGAATCGGCGGGACCCGTCACAGAATTTACATACCCCATAACAAAAAACCTCCTGTTCTCCATAAAATTGATCAAAAGAGCATTTCTCCTTTTTCAAGGCGATCACTCATATTTACAATGATACCGTTCCTCAAAGGCAGCGATCAATTCCGCCCTGAATTTCGGATGCGCAATCCCGATCAGCGCTCTCGAACGCTGCTTTAATGTTTTTCCTTTCAGCTTTACAATCCCATATTCCGTAACGACATAATCCACATCATTTCTGGAAGTCGTAACTGCCGCCCCCTCATCCAGTACCGGAACAATCTTGGATATTTTTCCTTTTACCGTCGACGGCATTGCAATGATCGCTCTGCCATGTTTCGCCATAGCTGCGCCCCTCACAAAATCTACTTGTCCTCCTACCGCACTGATCTGCATCAGCCCGACAGATTCGGAACACACCTGTCCCTGGAGATCGATCTGAACCGCCGAATTAATGCTGACAATATGGTCAAGCTGCGCAATCCGAAAAGGATCATTCGTATAGTCAACCGGCTGCATATTTATGATCGGATTATGATCCACCCAGTCATAAAATTCTTTTGTGCCCATCATAAATGCAGTGGTACACACGCCTGTATCAAACGGTTTTTTCTCATTAGTGATAACGCCTGCTTTTATCAGGTTCATAACGCCGTCGCACATCAGTTCCGTATGAATTCCCAGATCCTTTTTATCCATCAATGAAGCGCATACCGCATCCGGAATAGAACCGATACCAAGCTGCAATGTATCACCGTCTTCTATCAGTGATGCGCAATTTTTTCCAATGTTGATCTCCACCTCTGTCAAAGGACCCGGTTTCAACTCCGGAATCGGTTCATTATGAAGCACAAAGCAGTCAATTTCTGAAACATCCAATAAAGCGTCCCCGCCGGTATAGGGCCACTGATCATTTACCTCTGCGATGACCAACCCCGCATTTTTTACCGCTGCTTTTGTATAATCGCAGGACAGCCCAAGGCTTACTTTTCCATTCTCATCGGGGGGCGTCACTGTCAGCATCACCACATCCACCGGCACCTCATTTTCAAACAGGCGCGGTATTTCATGGAAAAACGCCGGTGTGTAATCCGCGCGGCCTTCCAAAACCGCCTTACGGCTGAGGCCGCTCACAAAAAATGAATTGTGGCGCAGATGTCCTTCCATCCCCTCCTCTATACAATAGCGATGTTTTCCGGCGGAACCCATGTGACAAATCTCTACATTTGTGAACCATTCTTTATGATCGCACATATAATCGACCAGATATGCGGGTTCGCTCATCGAGTGTGCCAAAAACATCCGGCAATTTTCCGGAATTCTTCTCAGTGCCTCCTCAGCAGTTACAATTCTGCTCTCATATACGTTTTCCCAATTCATCCAATTCTCCTCTCCAGCATTTTTTTAATGAATAGAACTTCCATTAATCGTCGTACATAATTTTAATTGCCTGAAATAATCATACGAAATATTGGAACGAAAGAAAAACAGAAAAAACGCACATTACCGTGCAAAAAAGCAGGAGTAAATACGATTCGTACAGGGAAATACTGCAGAGAATTTCCTGCAAACAAAAAACAGCATCGGATACTCATGCAAAACTCGCGCGTAAGTCCCGGCACGGGATTCGGGTCAGCTTCACTGACATAATACATATCCGAATCCCCTGCCCATCCTCGCGGAGCGCATATCCGATGCTGTTCACAATATAATGTAATGTTATTATTCCTTTACTCCCTTTAAAAACTTTCTCGTCGTGACGATCAGCGGAATCACCATACAGATCCAGACCACAGGCTCCGCCCATATGATTCCCCAGTATGCAAATACCGGCGCAAACACAAAGGCAAAAACCATCTTTCCCGCCAGTTCAATAAAACTGGAAATAACCGGGACGATCCGGTTTCCGAATCCCTGCATGGCATTGCGCAAAATAACAATCATGGAACAAATGACAAAAAAGGACATATCTATTTTCAGATAAGTAGAACCCCAATATAAAATTTCCGGATCCGACGTACTTGCAATAAAATGGATCAGTAATTTGGAAATCGTATGGGATAAAATAAAAACAACGGCGCTCCAGGCTGCTCCTATCAGCAATGCTGATTTTAAGCCTTCCCAAATCCGTCCATACTCCTTCGCTCCATAATTCTGTCCGCAGTAAGTCGCCATGGCTGCTCCCAGTACACTATTCGGAAGGGACATGATCTCGCACACTTTTCTGGCCGCAGTATGAGCCACAATAACAGTCGTTCCCAGCATATTAATCGCCGACTGAAGCGATACGGTACCAAAGCCTACCAGGCAGGACATCAGACCCATGGACAATCCGCTTTTATACATCTCTGTAACAGTCTCCCTATCCGGTCTGAAATCACTTCTCTGCACATGCAGCATCGGAAATTTCCTCTTAATCCGGATAAAACATAATACTACCGATAAAAGCTGTGCCAGTACGGTTGCATAGGCGGCGCCTTTCACTCCAAGTCCAAATCCCAGAATAAACAGATAATCCAACACAACATTGCTCGCAGAGGCCAGAACCAGAAACATCAACGGCGTAACGGCGTCTCCGATCGCACGCAGTGTGTTGGCGCAAAGATTATACAACACTGTCACGAACAATCCTGCGATCAATATACTTATATAGGAATACGCCATCCCAAATTCTGCTTCCGGCACATTTAAAATACCCAGCACCGGTTTTAGAAAAGCAAGCAGCAAAATGACGATCACCGCTATCGTTATAATACCAAGGGAAATTGCCGTGGCAAAAGATTTTCTCAATTTTTTTGTTTCCCCGCCGCCAAAGTTCATGGCAGAAATAATAGAAAATCCTAAAGTTAATCCATTAATAAAACCCGTCAAAAGCGTATGCAGCGTTGCGACGGAGCCCACTGATGCCAGTGCCAGTTCCCCCAGCGTACTTCCCACGATTTTTGTATCTATTAAACTATATAAAAGTTGAAACACATTCCCACAGAAAATCGGTATGGAAAAAGTAAGAATCAGCTTCCAGGGAGTTCCCTGTGTCAATGTCTTTGTCTTTGCCATTTTTTTCACCTGTATTTTTTAAAATAATCAATAAAAGTATAAAGATTTATTAGACGAAATGCAAGTGTAATGTTAAACTGTTCCATAGGTATAAGCATCTTTGGAGGTTAGCATGAAGAAGAAGGAAAATAAATACTTTTTTATAAAAGGCGTCAAAAATGGAATGCCCATCTGTCTTGGATATCTCGCCGTATCTTTTACGCTCGGCATTACCGCAAAAAATGCAGGTATGACGGCATGGCAGGCAATGCTCACCAGCCTGACAGTAAACGCATCTGCCGGGCAATATGCCGGCTTTACCGTCATAGCCGCCGGCGGAAGTTATCTGGAAATGGCTATTATGGAATTAGTGGCAAACGCCAGATATCTATTGATGTCCTGCTCCCTAAGCCAGAAATTTGATCCGAAAACCGGCCTGTTTCACCGGATGCTTGTCGGTTTTGATGTCACGGATGAAATTTTCGGCGTCGCGGTCTCCGTGGAAGGGAAACTAAATCCTTTTTACAATTATGGAATGATGGCCGTAGCTATCCCCGGCTGGTCCCTGGGCACCTTTTTCGGAGTAGTGATGGGAAATATTCTGCCCGCCGGGGTAGTGAGTGCTTTAAGCGTTGGGCTTTACGGAATGTTTATAGCGATCATCATACCGCCTGCCCGAAAAAACCGGATACTCACCGCTCTGATCACAATTTCCATGGCAGCAAGCTTCCTGTTTTCCAAACTGCCTGTATTTGCCTCTATCTCATCCGGCATAAAAACAATTATTCTGACAGTAGCGATCGCAGGCATCGCCGCAGTATTATTCCCGGTAAAGGAGGAAGATGCTCATGAATCATAATGTATACATATATATTCTCGTCATGGCAGGAGTAACCTACCTGATTCGTGTACTCCCACTGACATTGATCCGAAAAGAGATCCGAAACAAAACGATCCGCTCGTTTTTATATTATGTCCCCTATGTCACACTGGCTGTCATGACCTTTCCGGCAATCCTGGATGCAACAAACAGTGTCTGGTCGGGACTGGCGGCATTGATTGCCGCTATTCTGCTCGCATGGTTCGGCGGAAGCCTGTTTCAGGTAGCTGTGCTCTCCTGCGTAGTCGTATTTGTTCTGGAACTGTTCATATGTTAAGAACATTTCCTTCTCCATAAACGGGACGTTTTGCACTATATATACTAAAGGGATGCCTGTCCATTGATCGGCCGGCATCCCTCTTTTTGTTATTCCTGTACATATTTTGCATTTCTATGCCGCCAAAATAATCCCACCAAAAGCAAAATCGGGAACAGCACGGCAAATAATATTCCCATCTTGAGATCATCGCCAAATCTTCCGGCCGCCAGCCCCACAAATGTAGGGCCTCCGGAGCATCCCACATCCCCGGCCAGCGCCAGAAGCGCAAACATTGCGGTTCCTCCACGCCGTATATCGGCCGAAGCCATGCTGAATGTCCCCGGCCAGAGAATACCTACGGAAAGGCCGCACAATCCACACCCGATCAAGCCAATGACCGGAGATTCCGCCAGAGAGGCAAGCAGATAACTGGTCAGGCAGAGAGCACCGCTCAAGACCATAAACTTCTCCAGATTGATACGTTCACTGACTTTGCCATAAACCGCTCTGGACGTTCCCATC
>CAZJSI010000005.1:23732-37844 GCA_964548675.1 uncultured Eubacterium sp.
AGAAATAACAACGGCACAAAATTATTTACAATTGCCTGCACAATGTAACCGACAAAACAGGCGTAAAGTGTTCTCTGGTAATTTTTCCTCATGACAATCTCCTAACCGGAAAAATCGCTCGGCCGTATCTCCTGTTCCGCAAACAGACTGCGCACAATTTCCTTATAATCACAAAGCCTCTGAGCTTTCCGGATCTTCTTCGCATATTTTTCAAAATCTGTAAATACATGTGCCATATAATACCACAATTCTTTCATCTTGAACAGGACATTTTTATCGCCGGACATTTCTCTCTGATAATCCCCAAGAAGCCGGGCATGAAAATCTCTGAGCCGGTCTTTTGTCAACCGCTCAGTCCCACGCACTTCTCCAAACAGACACGGGTCGGACAATACTCCCCGCCCCAGCATGACCGTATCCACCCGGGGATGACCGGTCCGAAATTTTTCCGCCTGAGCCGGATTAAAAATGTCTCCATTGTAGACGATCCGATTCGTGGAACGCTCAAGCGCACCGGAAAAGGCCTCCATGCGGGGTTTATTCTTGTAGTAATCTGTCTGGACCCTCGGGTGAATGATCAGTTCTTTGACCGGATACTTATTATAAATCGCAAGCAATTCCTCAAACTCTTCCTCATGCTCCACACCAAGTCTTGTCTTTAATGAAATTTCCACATCCGCTTTTGAAAAAATCTCCTCCAGAAAATGATCCAGTTCCTGCGGTTTTGCAAGAAATCCTGCACCCCGGTATTTTGTCACCACGGTGCGCGACGGACATCCCAGGTTCAAATTCACTTCCCCATATCCCAGAGCATGTAAATCCTTTGCCGTCCGGATAAAAATATCCGCATTATTTGTCAGGATCTGCGGCACCAGCACAATATTTTCGTTATGCTCCGGAGCAATATCCTTTCTCTCTTTCGGATTGAAACTCCGGTTTTGGTTCGGGGCAATAAAGGGCGAAAAATATTTATCCGCTTTCGGGAAAAAATCCGCCTGAGCATTGCGGTAAATGTAACCCCCTATGCCCTCAAGGGGCGCAAAATACAAATTCATATTCTTATCTGATATAGGATACAGAGATTCTGTCTGTCGGAATATCTCTGTCCTCAAATTTTTCTTCTGTCTCGCCGATCACAACTCCGCAGCAGGCGGTATGTCCTTCCGGAAGGTTCAATTTTGCAACCAGTTCCGGCTTCGCATTTAATCCCCTGACAGCTCCCCAGATTGCACAATTTCCGATTCCAATATCAGTCGCTGCAAGTATCATATTCTCCACCATCATGGCAGCGTTGGAATACTGTACATTTCCCTCTGCCGGATTCGGGAGAATCGTGGAAACCAGAATCAGGCAGGGTGCGCCATAAAGCGGATGAATACTCGGATCGCCGAAAAACTCTGCTCCGTTTTTATCCAGTTCCGCAAGTAATTCTTTGTTTTGGATCACTGTCATATGCATGGTATCATACTGCGCTCTTCCGATCGGAGCTTCTTCTCCTGCTTTTAAAATAGTCTGCAATGCTTCCTCTGATAAAGCTCCCGTATAGCTTCTGACAGATTTTCGGTTGTTAATTGCTTTTAATGTTTCCATATGTTGACTCCTCCTCTTTCTTCCCTGCCATTCAAACCTCCCGCGCAAGTCCCGGTTGGAAATTCGGTTCTGAAAAGCAGAGTTCTTCCATATTCCCGGCATTTTATAATGCCATCACTAATAATTATACAAAATTTACAGGCATTATCAAGTATATATCCGAAATCTCTGTACATTCCCGCATCTTAAAATAGCAGCCGCACCCCTCCCTCAGAATCTTTTAATGCACCTTGACAGTTGAATAGACTTTACACCCTCCAGCCTTTTCAGTATAATATAATCATTATAATGAAAAGGAAGTGATGAAAGTGAGTGATACCAATATGGGCATGACCGATAAACAATTCAATGGTTTCATCCGTTTTATATTAGATGATATAGAAGAAGTCATTGAAATGCTGGCTGATGGCAAAGAAAAGGAAAAACTCCAAAAAGTCGCTGACAATCTGCAACAAACATTAGAAGATTAACAAAAAAATATGTAACCTGTAAACATGGGTGTAAAGTCTATTGAGCTATTAAACTTTACACCTTTTTCACATCACTATTCCATAGCCGAAACTGCCAATTCCCCTTCCTCTCCATTTATGTTTGCCGAAAAGTAGCCAGAGTATAATTATCCATGTTCTATTTACGATACTCAAACGGTGTTTTATCAAATTTTTCTTTAAATTTTCTGGAAAAATAGCTCAGGCTTGAGAATCCGGTTTCCTGTACTATCTCGTACAATTTCATATCCGTACTCAAAAGCAGCTCTTTTGCCTGATCCAGTTTATATTCATTAAGGAATACAGAAAAATTAACGCCGGTTTCTTTCTTAAAAAGCCTGGACAAATATTCACTGCTCAATCCCACATGATCAGCGACTTCCGACAAACCAGTAATAGTCGAATAATTACTGTAAATATATTTCAATGCATTTTTTATAACTTTAGATTTTGTTTTTATTTCTATTGTTTTATCCGTATACCCTTCCAGTACTGATTCTTTCAATTGGTCAAGCGAGGTGGACTCTGAAATCCGTTTTTCCGGTTTATTTCTGATATCAATTCCGTTTTTCCCGGTATTTTTTAAGCCGTTTAACTGATAACACATGTATTTTATCCATGATATATTCAAAACTTTTCGGTCATCCAGCATTTGAAACCAATTGACCAGTTTTTCTCTGGCCTTATCCATATTTTTGTCATTTAAGTCTATAATTTCCATAAAACCGGCGTATATTTCAGGATCTATATTGTCATATTTTCTAATATAATCTTTTATTGTTTCCTCACAGATCACTTGTATATTATCGTAATATCTATAATTCAGTCCCCTGTATACGTTTATAACATAATTCAATATATTTTCAGCGTCATTGCCAATGGCGCCATAACATAAAATATGCTCCTCATTCATCCCTGCAAGCTGTTTTACAAACATATTTACTTTCTGGAACTGATAAAGCAGGCTTTTCTCTCCCGAAATAGCAAAACAGGTGACCTCTGCCTCTTCTGCGCGGATACTGAATACCTTATAGATATTTTCACACTGTATCATACGCAGGCTTGCATATTTCTTATTCCTGTTTAAATTGGCTACACAGAAAAACGGGTCGACAGGCATTTTAATGTTATACTGAGCCAAAAATTCACATTTTTCCTGTTTGGAAAAATTATTATTCCATCCTTTCATAATCTGCTCCAAAGAAAATAACTCTAATGCAGATTTCGACTTGTTCCCGTTTGACAAATACAATCTTGCACGATTCAGTATATTTTTCATATACTCCATTGTTATTTCTGTTTTCAGAACATATTCATTTACTTTATTTTGAAATGCGGTTCTTGCATAATTAAAATCATCGTAGCTTGATAGGATCACAATATATATATCCATATCAAGTCTTCGAACCTGTTTTATCAGTTCAAGGCCATCCATGACCGGCATTTTAATATCCGCAAACAACACATCTGCCTTTTTTAATTTAACTTCATTTAAAGCTACATACCCATTTCCTACTGTACGGATTTCTGTGCATTCATCCCCCAGGATAGCTTTGCAGCAATTTGCCAACCAGTCTCTTATAGGAAAATCATCATCTGCAATTAATATATTCATCAATGCGCACCTCATTCCTCGATTGGAAATATCAGATAAACCATTGTCCCTTCGCCAGGATCAGAATCAATCGTCAATCCATACCCTTCGCCATAAAATTGCCGAATCCGGTTGTTGATATTCTGAATTCCTATATGACCGACAATTTCCATTTTTTCGTATCCTGTGGAAAATATTTTCCGTATTTTTTCTGCAGGTATTCCCATCCCATTATCATAAACAACCAGTTCAAGCAGGTCATGATTTCTTTTTGCAGAGATCATGATAATGCCATCTTCATTTTTGGGTTGTATCCCATGAAATATGGCGTTTTCAACTAAAGGCTGTACAATAAATCTTAATATCTTCAAATTCTGCGCTTCAGGCTCGACGTCCGTAACAAACTTAATGCTTTTTTCATAACTGTACTGCATGATTTTGATATAATTGTGTATATATATAATTTCTTCCCCTACAGTTGCTATTTCTTCTTTAAATTGCAGTGTCTGCCTGAGCATTGAATTTAACAGATCTATCATTTTAACGGCTTCTTCATTCTTTTTCATATCAATCGTACATTTTATAGAAAAAAGTGTATTATATATAAAATGCGGATTAATCTGAGCCCTGAGATAATTGACCTCTGTCTTTCTTTTTTCCTCTTCGTTTTTCATTAGTTTTTCCATAAGATCCGTATTCTTTTTATTCATTTTGTCAAAACTGGCGTATAGTTGTTCTATTTCCTTCATATTATGTTTTTTCTTATATATGGTATTCTTCTTGCCAATCTCTTCATTTTCCAAAACCTCACAAAATTCTCTCAAAGGCTTTGTCAGTTTATTGGAAAGGATCCAGATAAGCATCATACCAATCACAAATGCTATAACGCAGATTATAATAGTAAATACTACCAACTGCAGTAACTGATCATTCAAATTTTCAAGCGAAAGAACCTCAACCACTGTCCAGCCCGTTTCATCAGACTCTTTTTTTGTGATCAGATATCCTTCGTCTATTTTATAATCCACATCCTCCTGCAAAACCATGTCTTTTGCTCTGTTCTGATTTTCTTTTAACTGCACGCCAGATATATCGGAAAACAGATCGTTATTGCTGTCAAAAATAAAAACATCTCCCAGGTCATATTTCAGTTTAGAATAACTGTTTTTAAAATACGAATACGGAATTATAATAAAAAATGTCCCCAGATATTCATCCCCTATTACCGAAAAAATATTTCTATAGTGTATAAAATAACTGCTATCTTCACTGTCCGAATGTATTTTTTTATCTACTACATATCCGGTTATATTCTTTTCCTTTATACTATCCTGAAGCCAACTTTCATTATACAGGTTTTTATAATCTATACCGTTATAACCTGTTCCGCTATAACACTGCAAACCATTCTCCGATATTAAAATAAAGTCATAACCAATCCCAAATTCACCTAACAGCGCTTTATATTTTCCCTTTAACAACTTCAGCTGATATGTCATTATATCATTTTCATCCGACGATATCGTTTCCTTCTCTACTATTTTATAAAGTCCATTATCATAATAGACAATATTATCCAACGCGTTTGCAAAAGATAATACGGAAGCAAGTCTCTGGTTAATAAGCGTCAATTCATCCTTTTTGCTGTTTACAGTGTGCAGAAGCATAACTTTATAGCTATTCGTTGATACAAAAAAGGTCACTGATGACAATATAACAACAAACAGAATACTGAATCTTTTCAGCATTTGCACCCGTATATTATTCTTTCCTTTTTTCATAACGATCACCTCTTGCTTCTTTCCCACGCTCTTTCTCTGAAATAAAAACAGAGTACTACATTATTATCTGTCCTTCCTGATTCATGTGATACTCTGTTATTATTCCCTATTCTTCAAATTCATCACTTGTTACCAGGCGTTTTTCCACATATGATGTTTGAAGCATATTATACATCCGTAACGTTTTTGCGCCATCATATACGCTCACAACCGGATCTTTTTCATTTTTTATACAGTCTATAAAATTCTCCGTTTCAGCTATATATGCATCTGTCCATCTGTCTAAAAATGTAGATTCACATTCTGTCAAAACGCCTTCGTCCCGAAATATTTCCACACGGTTTTTCCGGGGCATATCGTTAATCCTTAAAACTCCTTTCGTTCCCACGATTTCTGTATGAACATGTGTTGAATTGTGCGTCCTGCCGACCTGTATATAAGCGCATCCGCCATTCTTAAGCTTTGCAAGAGCACACGCATTATCATAATCATTATATTCAGCAAACGCCGGTTCCAGATATGCATTTCCCACTGCATAAACGGAGTCTATTTCACTTCGCATATACCATAGCATCAAATCAAGGTCGTGAATGCCCATTTCCAGAAAAAAAGGAGCATATTTTCCGCTTTTTACGCCTGCAATATGCTGTTCCAATACTGATATGGGATCTAAAGATACGCTCTTAAATAATATGGGGGGTCCTATAAGCCCTGCCTCTATTTTTTTCATAGCATCCGCATACGAAGGATCTGAACGTCTCATATAACCTATTGTAAAAATTTTTCCCTGATTTTCTTCTACAGCTCTTTCTATCTCGTGACATTCCTCAACGGTTTTTGCCAAAGGTTTCTCACAAAAGATATGCTTACCCGCCTTTGCTGCGGCAATACATTGTTCTTTATGAACCGCCACATTTGTAACGATCATTACCGCATCAATTTCAGGATTTTTGATCATTTCATAAAAATCGGTATATCCATATTTTACGTCATATCTTACTCTGATCTCGCTCACCCTTGATTCTATCATATCGCATACTGCAAGAAGATTTGCGCCGGCAACTTTATATTTGAGATGTTTTACATGAAGTTCGCCCAAAGCCCCCAGGCCAACCACTCCAATATTAACCTGTTTCATATCATGCCCCTCCTACTGCCAATTTCATAATATCTTCCTGGGTCACAGTCCCGTCAACAATCACTTCCCCACTCACACGTCCATTTGCAAAAACCACTATTCTGTCTGACATCGAAAGCAGCTCCGGAAGTTCCGAAGAAATCATAATGATTGCTCCGCCCTGTTTTACAATGTCTATCATGATCTTATATATTTCTGTTTTAGCGCCTATATCGATTCCCCTGGTAGGTTCATCAAGTATTAAAACTTTTGGATTTTTCATCAGCCATTTGGCAAGAACAACTTTTTGCTGGTTTCCTCCCGATAACTGCTGAACCAATGTATTAAGATTTGGCGCTTTAATGTTCATTTTATTAAAATATGTCATTGCAGCATTAGAAGCTTTTTTCAGGTTAATAATTCCCGAAGGGAAAAGGTTTTTCAGCGAAACCAATATAGAATTGTTTTCTATCGAATGGATACCAATAATTCCATCTGTTTTTCTTTCTTCTGTAACAAGCGCTATACCTGCATCTATTGCATCTATTGGCGATCTGATATCAATTTCCTTGCCCTCCACAAATACATTGCCCGTCTTTTTCTGTATTTTTCCAAAAGCTGCGTTTACAGTCTCGCTTCGACCGGCTCCGACAAGGCCTGCTATTCCAAGAATTTCCCCTTTTCTCAGATAGAAAGAAATTTCCTCTACGATATTCTTTTTTTCGATATACGGATGCGGCACTGTAAAATTTTTTATTTCAAAAACAGCATCCCCTATCATAACCTTTTCTTTTGGGTACATATCATTTATTTCCCGGCCTACCATATCCGTAATAACCTGATGTTGATCTATATCGGCAATATTATATGTTGATATTGTCCTGCCATCACGAAGCACGGTTATCCTATCCGAATTTTCAAATACCTCCTCCAATTTATGTGAAATAAGTATACTTGAAGTTCCCTTATTCTTTAATTCATGTAATATAGAAAAAAGATTATCTGATTCGGACAATGTGAGCGGTGACGTCGGTTCATCCAAAACTAATATCCGAGGATTTTTGCTAAGCGCTCTTGCAATGGAAACAAGTTGTTGTTGGCTTGCTCCAAGATTTCCAAGTTTTTCCGTAGGAGAAATATCCAGATTTACAAGCTTTAAATATTCCCTGGTCTGTTCATTCATCTCTTCCCAATTTATTTTTGTATCTTTTCCGAGCCAGCGGCCGAGGAAAATATTTTCTGCAACGCTCATCTGAAGATGCATACTGATTTCCTGGTAAATCATCGCTATTCCGGCGGCTTCTGATTGCGCCGGGTTTCTAAATACCATTTTTTCGCCATTTACCCGTATTTCACCTGAATAAGTTCCGGCCGGATACGCCCCGCTCAAAACCTTCATCAATGTAGATTTACCGGCGCCATTCTCCCCGACTAATGAAAGTATTTCATTTTCATAAACTTCAAAACTTACATTATCAAGCGCTTTCACGCCCGGAAAGGTTTTGGTAATGGAGTTCATTTCAAGTATTTTTTTACAAGACATACTCTTTTACCCCCTTTCACGGCGTTTTCTCTGTACCATGTCTATCCCTACCGCTAAAATTATAATAACGCCAACAATTATTTTCTGATAATATGTGTCAACCTTAAGCAATGTTGTCGCTACAGTAAGCACTTCCATAATTCCTACGCCTATCACTGTTCCGATTGCCGTAAAATTTCCACCAAACAGAGACGTTCCGCCGATAACTGCAGATGCTATAAGAGTCATCTCCCAACCATCGCCAGCATTTGACTGGGCGGTTGCAAGACGTGAAGCTGTAAGCAGCCCCGCTAATGCAGCGGCAACTCCCGCGACAACATAGGTACTTATTTCAATTCTCTGAACATTAATCCCCGATACTCTTGCAGTTTCCTTATTGCCTCCGACTGCAAGTATCTGCCGTCCGTAAACCGTATATTTAAAAACATAAAAACATAAAATTACAATTCCAAGAGCTATAAATACAGATATGGGAATCCCGGCAATTTTCCCTCCTCCGGGAATTTTGAATCCTTCAGGGAATCCAGTGACAGCGCTTCCGTGCGTCATCACATTAATTATTCCTCGAATTACATACTGCATGCCCAAAGTCGTAATAAGAGGCGGAATAGAAAACTTCGTTATTATTATTCCATTCGCTAATCCTACTCCCCCTCCTACTGCCAGTCCAATAATAAACGCTATCGGCCATGGCATTCCTGCCTCTACCATACATGTTCCTGCAATAATCGCTCCAAAAGCATACGTAGAGCCAACCGAAAGATCAAAGGCTCCTGTCGCAAGGACAAAAGACATTCCAAGTGATCCTATGGTCGTTAAGGAAATTGATCTTAACAAAGATACAAGGTTCTCCGGATATAAAAATGAATTATTGCCAATTGTAGTTATTACGCATATGGCGATGAATGGAATAAGAATACTGACCTCTTTTATTTTAAATATTCTGCTTATCGCAAATTGTTTTCTGGTATCGGAATTACTCACTATTTTCCCCCCTGCTTTTCTTTTTCATAAATGCAGTGCGCAGCCGCATTAAGAACTGCGCACTAACAAAATTATAATCGGGTTTCCTGATCTATTTCATTTCGTCTTTATAAGTTTCAACATTATCAGATGTAACGACTACAACGCCTGTATCATTAACATCCGAACCATCCGTTGGTTTTTCTGCTGCTGCCTTTCCAGTTGTCACTTCATATAAATGCATCACAGAATTATAGCCCATAGCATGCGTATTCTGAACCACCGTACCATACACATATCCATCACGGATGAGATTCAGTAAATCTTCATCATCATCAAACCCGATAATCGTGATATCATCGGCTGTCATATTTCTTTCCTTAGCCACAATAGCAGCGCCCTGTCCATCAGATCCTGTTGTTCCGAAAATAGCATTTACTTCCGGATAAGTAGTAAGAATTGTCTGAGCCTTTTCTGTTGCCTTTGTAAGATCGTTATCGGATGCTTCGGTAACAATAATATCCATACCTTCTTCTTCAGCAAGCGCATCGGTAAATCCGGCTATACGTTCAATGTTATTCTGCGCCGTGATCGATCCTGTAATAATAGCTACTGTTGCTTCGCCTCCTGTTGCCTCTATCATAGCCTGTCCCGCAGCAAATCCTGCATTGTAATTGGATGTGCCATAATATGCAATACGATCCGAATCAGGAGTGTCACAATCATAAGTTACTACCGGGATGCCTTTTTCCATAGCGTCATTTAAAGGATCTAACCAGGAATCCGGCTCCAGCGTCGAAACAAAAATTCCATCTGCTTTGGACGCGACCGCTGTATCAAAATATTTGATTTGTTCATCTGTATTAATTTCCGTAGGGCCAACACGTACTATTTCTACATCTCCAAGTTCCTCTGCGGCGTCCAAAGCCCCTTCATAAACCTGATCGCAGTAGAAATATCCTACATACGGATCTGCCATATAAAAAGTATATTTATCACCAGACGAAGCTGTTGTTCCCTGGTTTTCATTTTGAGCTGATGTACCTGAATCTGATTTTCCGGAATTTCCACATGCTGCCAATGATACGGCCATTACAGAAACAAGCGCTGCGGATATTATTTTTCTTGTCTTTCCCATACTTTTTTCCTTCTTTCTATCTTTTATTATTTGAGCTCACATTCCGAAACGGAAACCCATCTGTGTTCTTTATCTGATTTGATCATTGCATCGATCAAAATATTTACATCATATGCGCTTTCAATATCCGGCTTCACTTTTTCTCCTTTTGCCACCGCCTGAAGAAATTTATGCGCCTGAATTGTCATAAGATCGATCCAACTGATTCCCAGACCCTGTTGGGAAGCATATATTCCAAAATCACCATGCTGCGGCCCCATTTTGATATTTCTGAACCCTGCATCTGCCCCGTCGGACTGGAAATAAACATCAAGCTCATTCATTCTCTCCTGATCAAATCGTATTGTCCCTTTTTGACACTGTACCTCAAATCTTATTCCAACTTTTTCACCCGGCGCTACTCTTGACGTTACTAATGTGCCAATCGCACCGTTATCAAGCTTGTATAACACGTTAAAAAGATCATCATTCTGTACAGGCAAAAACTGTTCCGGATTCTGCGGATCCGGCCGTTTATCGTAGACAATCCTGCTCTGGCTTACTACTTCTGTCATTTTAGCGCCCGTTACAAAATCAGATATGGCCATCATATGGGCTCCTATATCGCCAAGCGCTCCTGAAATCTCATCAAAATCTCTCCATCGATGAGGCATATCCGGATCTGCGCTGTATTCCATATCATATCTTCCCTGAAATGCTACAACATCACCAATCTCGCCCGATTCAATAATTCTTTTTGCTTCAACAACCGCAGGATTATTTATGTAAACAAATCCTACCATGGAAATTGTATTGTATTTTCTGACCGCATCAAGCGCTTTCTTTGCATCTGCCCCGTTCATTCCAAGCGGTTTCTCACAAAAAACAGCTTTTCCCGCAGCCGCAGCCTTTTCAACCAGCTCTACATGAAACCGGTTTGGCGTCGTAATCATTACAATATCAATGTCAGGAGCATTGACTGCATCGTCCGGATTCGTACTATAACGCTTAAATCCATACTGTTCACACACTTTTCTGGCAGATTCTTCTACTGTATCCACTACCATATCAAGTACCGGGACAACTTCTGTTCCATAATGTGCCTGAATATTTTTATAAGCTAACGCATGGCTTGTCCCAATCCAACCGCAGCCGATTATTGCAACATTTAATTCTTTCATTACTATTCTCCTTTATTTTATGTAAGTGATCCACAGCCGACGCTTTCCAGATATTTTCCTGTTCTCCTCTGGATTGTTAAACTTTCTCCGGGCACCGGCGGATAACAGTCATGTTCAATGATCGCGTATCCGTCAAACCCGATTTTTTTAAGGATTTCCCCATAACGCTTCCAGTCAATCTGCCCTTTTCCAATTTCCGCAAAAACATTAAGCTTTGTGGCCTGAGCATACTGGATATCATCTCTCCAGCATCTTTCTTTTATTTCCGGAACAAGATCCTTGTAATGAAGCAGTTCTATCTGATCCCCTATCTTCTCTGTGTATGAATATACGTCATTCCCCTGCACATAAATGTGATGCCCTGTATCAAAACAGAATCTGAGTTCTTCCTTGGGGATAAGCGATATCATCTTATCTATCTGCTCTTCTGTCTGAACATGTGTACCGCCATGTGGATGGAATACCGGAATAATCCCATAACTTCTTACCGCATCGGCAAGCCGACGGTAATTACTGCAAAGTCTTTCGAAATCTTCATCTTCCAAATTCATTGGTGCAACCCATTCATCTGTTAACAGATCCGTATACATATTATCCATGATAATATAATAAAATCCACCAATTGCTTTTAATCTGTCACACGTAAGTTTGCTGGAAATAATTACTTCATCAACTTTTTTTGAATCTGCCAAATCAAGCATAACTGTGGAAGCAATAGCCTTAAGACCTCTTTTGTCAAGTTCCGCCTTTAACTCAACAGGATCGGGCGTCATATAACCATATGGTCCCGTTTCAGTGTATACATATCCTGCTTCAGCAACCTCATCCAGATATACATGCCAATCTGGCTGTCTGTCATTGCTGTCAAACCACACGCCCCAGGAATCAGGGCAATTTCCAATTTTAATCATCTCTTCCCTCCTGCTTTTCATTTATAATTGCCTTTAAGACAATTTCATTTTTTCATTTTTTAATGCATTATTCCACCGTATTTCTTGTCAATTTTTTTCATTTTTTTGATATTATCAGAAATATTAACTGCACTTTTTTTATTATCTGACCCTTTTTTTCATTTTTTTGTCCATACAAAAAATAAAAAGGGATATCGCTCCGATCAAAAACGCGATATCCCACACTGAAAGTTCTGGATTTGTTGAAACAACAACTTCAAACTCCTAAAACGTATTGTATATAAAAAATCATTTATTCCATAGCCGAAACTGCCAATTCCCCTTCCTCTCCATTTATGTTTGCCGAAAAATAGTAAACGGGACGGTAAAATCCTTTACTGTCAAGTTCGTATTTCAAATTTACCGATTCTATCTGAATCTGGCTTCCGCCGCGCTCAAAATAACTGTAAAAATCACCGTTCTTCGCTTTTTCAAAAGCTTCTTTCTCAGAAATTAGCCTGCATGTCTTATACAGATCATAAGTGCAAATATGCTGTGAAACAGAGCCCAATTCGCCGTCTCCCATATACTGACAGCTCAATGTGCCCTCCACCCAATTTTCTCCGTCCTCATATCCGCTCACAGAAAACTGATAATACCCATTTTCCTGTTCCGAAAAATCCGCCTGCTCCGGCACTGAAATATCCAGTTTTTTCAGAGCAGATATAATCTCTTCTCTTGAAGCCCCGGCTGCAGGCAGCGCATCAAACTGAGTATAATTATTATACCAGAAAGAAAGCCCTCTGTAATCTACCCACAGATTATGATTTCCATCCAGGCTCCAGTAAACAATCGTATCCTGATATGCGTCATTTCTCGATTCATTCACCGCAGTATCCATATGGCTGAAAAACGCATTGGCAAAATCAAGCGTCTCCTCTTCATTATATTCTTTTAATTCATAAATATTTGCCGTCTGTTTATCTTCGGAGAACTCCAGATCACAGGCCACATCCACATTTTTCAGATGCATACTGTAATCGCTCAGCATATTACCATATTCTTTTTGTCCGTAAACAGCAAATACCAGGACGAAACCAAGAGCCGTCGCGATCAAAGGAATCTGCAGGGTAATTGCAGCGATCTTCCTTCCTTTCACTTTTTTCAGCCTCCGAAGCGCCAGATAAACCAATCCATAGCCAATCATTGTTCCGATCAGATTATTCAGAACATCATCCGCCTCGAAAATCCCTCTAGCCAGAAAAAGCTGCAATCCTTCAATCAGCATGGTAACGATAAAACCCGTCAGATAGACTTTCCAGAATGACCGAAACTTTTCACATAACAAAGGCAGCAAAAACCCGAAAGGAATAAACATACAGATATTCAAAAACAGATTTCGCCACTCTGTCTCATTAAATGCAAACCACGCCAGGCGGTAAGATGAAAACAGCGTATTGACCGATTTTCCCATATATCCGCCCCGATTCAGCATTGTCGCTCCAAGAACAACTACCATATAGATCAAAAAAACCGCTCCAAAAACAAGCTTTACCGGTTTCGGCTTTTTCGTCCCTTTCATCAACTTTCGATAAATCAGAAAATACCCAATGCAATATATTACTGCGACGGCTATTACTGCCAATATGCCCAGTAACGCATATTCCCGTCCCATTTGAAAAATATCTGAAATTCTCAATTTCAACCCTCCTTATATAGATTATCTATATAATATCACACTTTGTATCGAAAATCTATATATTATTCAAGACTCGCTCGCGAGTCTTGGCATGAGTTCAAGAATGCTCCAGCATTCTTGCTGCGAGGCATGCATCGGCTCTGCCGATA
>CAZJSI010000006.1:0-2743 GCA_964548675.1 uncultured Eubacterium sp.
TATATATCGCTGTAATACCTGTCAATAACAGCGCCCAACGCATCTTTATCCCCGCTATGAACTTTTTTCACAAGCTCCTGATCAGTCACTGCTTATCTCCTTAATTTCCGAAAACTTCCTGTGGAGATGGGAGTCATCTCACATCTGATATCATTTTATTGTGATCACATTAAATACAACCGGAAAAAACCGAAAAAGGATTAAAAAAAATGCCGGAAAATCTGTTTTTCAACAGCCTCATCCGGCATTTTTTGATCCGTCTATTTTCTTTTTCCCCGTTTAAACGCATATTTGGGGCATTGGATGATTTCACAGCGAAAACTCTGCTTGCAGTCTTTCCTGCACTCGAGGCAGGTGTCATTGTACTGAACCTCGTTGGAATCATTCATCAGAAAGGATACCTGGTCCATTGGAATCCCATAAATATATTGCGAAAAATCTAATTGTTCGTACATCTTCTTTCCCTCCGGTTTCAGGATGGTACTCTGCCCATTCCAAAAGGCAGACATCTACCAGAACAGTTTACCACCAAATAGCGGAAGTTTTCAATGCCTAATACACTTTTTACTCTTTAAATTTACTCCGTCGGTTACTTTTCATGGGCAATGTCAGTTGGTTAAGTTGCTGAGTTAATCCCCTATTCAGGATCTAATTCAGCAACTTAACTAACTGATATTACCGGTGAAATGTAACTTCACAAGTTCATTTAAAAATTTGCTATCCAAATAGGAAAGACTGCTTATGCGTACAAAGATTACTTCACCAGGCACTCAACGCCGTCCACCTCTACGGAAACAATGTCATCCACGTTCAGAAATTCCGGAAAATAACAGTCAAAAACACCTTTTCCATTTCCCATTCTGAGAGAGCTGCAAACATGTATTTTGGTAATGCCGGGCTCATCTTCCAGTAATTGCGCCTCTTCCTGTGTCAAGATCCGTCCCGTTCCCGACGTCACTCCGCTGTCAAAATCCCACGCCGCCGCGTTCCACCGGTAGATATGTCCGTCACTCATGGTAACATCGATCCGGTCAACGAGAAATTCCTCTGAATCTGACAGAATTTCTTCTTCATTTTCATAATAAATCTGCATATATGCCCCTGTCAGGCTGACTTCCGTACAATTCCTGATTTTTTCCGCATCAATATTACAATATTTTATGGTGCCAGTATTTTCCATAGAAATTTCGCCGACAATTTCACCGTCATACATAACCCTCAAAACGGAATCCTTTTTTGTATCCCGAAGTTTTTGATCCAACTCATTATATATGATCTCCGCATCACTTTCCGATTCTTCATATTTTTGAAGATCTTTTTCCACAAAGATTCCATACAAATGATATGTCTCTTCATCTTCCATATCCACAGAGATATTTGTGTCGGCACCGTCCAATGGCCAATATAGGCCCAGGTACCAAGAGCCAATCGCGATTTCACAAGCCTCTTTGTACGCTCTGTACGTTTCCTCATCCTCCTGTAAGAATGCCTCTTTCTCTTCCTCCGTGCGAACCTCATTTGGAAAACTGTAATACATTTCTTTAAAATATTCATCATCCCAACTGATTACCGGAGCGCCATCTGTAGTGCGCAGTGTCATTTCCGCAAAGATAATCCCCTGCTCTTTATCAAAGAAATATTTATCCAGCGTAAACTCTTTATTGTCAAACTCAATTACGGCATTTTGTTCTGCAAAAGACTCGCTGAGCTGTGCAACGGCATCCTCATCACTGGCCTGAAACAATTCACTGAATAACCGGATTGGACTCTCCCCGGTTGCGGCATAGCATACGCCTGTTCCAACGGATATCACGGCGATCACACACACAGCCGCCATGGCCAGACTGTATCTCAACGCCGCTTTCCTGCTCCTTTTCTGCTTTATTCCCTGTTCCAGGCAGTTTTGCCTGACCTGTTCCATATCCGGCATATCTTTTTCTATGATCTTCCTCAAAAATTCCTTCTCCGTCATACATCTCCGCTCCTTTCCAGATAAAACCGTAGTTCTTTCAAAGTCCGGTACAGCCGGTTTTTCACAGTGGACTCCTTGACAGAAAGAGTCCGGGCTATCCGGGGTATCGTGACTTCCTCATAATAATACAGATAAAATATCTTTTTTGTCAGTTCATCCTTACTCTGCAGATACTTATGCGTCTGTTCTATCATACTTTGCTGAACCGCCATTTCCTCAGGCGACAGCGATAGGTCTGCTTCCTCCACATCCGTATCCGTTCCGGCATCCCATTCTCTGGAGAAAAAATTTTTAATTCTCTCCAACAGGGTATAATGCTTATAAATCTTGCTCTTCGCAAGCTTTATGAGAAATGCCTCCTCGTTTCGGATCTCCGCCCAGTCCTTTTTCTGCAATACTAAAAACAACTCCATATATGTATCCTGAAAAATGTCGGATATATCTTCAACCCTGTGACATTTGCCGGTAATATAGACCAGTATCCTGTGCTGTGTCCGGTCATAAATTTCATTAAAAAGGTTTTCTATACTGCTGGCCAACTCTCTATCCCACCTTTCACTATATAAGTATCCCTCAGATTCGGAATAGTTTCAACAAAAGTGTGTTTTTCACAACAAATAAAAAGCCGGTCGCCTTTTATCACTGTCCGCTTTCCCCGTACTCAGGTCCGGCACATACAGACGCATCACAGAATCCTTTGAACTCTGCTTCGTCTCCGCATCCGCCAATAAGAGCAGAAACAAAAACCACCGCAACAATTCCCCACAATTT
>CAZJSI010000006.1:2843-19098 GCA_964548675.1 uncultured Eubacterium sp.
ATTCTCCCCACACGCCTTTGCCGGGTGATTCTTATATCAAATAAGTGTCAGAAAAACTCCATTTAGTTTCACAGAAAACAAGAAATCTCCTGAGATACAAAAATCAGACAGGTTCCCGGATCCCCTATGCGGGTATTCCGAAAACTTGTCTGATCTTAAAACTCAAGTCTCGCTCGTGAGTCCTGACGCGGGATTCGGGTCAGCCTAGCTGACACCTATACATGTCCGAACCCCAGTGTTCTGTACTTCGTTCTTTCTTTTTATTCCCGTATCCGTTCAATCCGGATTCGATATTTCGATTTTCTGGACGGCTTCTCCTTTACCAGATTCTGATACCGGTAAACGCTTATCAAAATCCCCAGGAAAATATAGGATATGATCGTTCCGCTCCCCCCATAGGAGAACAGCGGTAAAAATACTGTTGTGGGAAGCAGTAACCCCAGATTCATCATCAGATATTCCAGAATCTCAAGGGTAAACACAATGCTGCAGCTCAATCCCATGATCATACCAAATTGATTTTTCTGGCGCAGAGACATGCGGAACATTTTGGAGCACAAGAAGGCAAACAATCCGATTATCGCAAGCAGCGCCAGTATCCCGTAACAGGATATCACATGCAATATCATATAGTCACACGCCAGGCTCAGGGAATCTCCCGGAAGAGCCGCCTCTCCCAGTGTCTGCCCCATCCACCGGCTGCCGGAAAACAAAATCTGCGCCAAAAGCTGTCTGTCACTCCATATCACATGATTTCCGGCTAAAAAATCTTTCATCCGTAACATCTGATAAGGTGTGGCTGCTCCTGAATACATTCTACATAAAATGATGAAACAGGGCAGACCGACCAGACATCCCCAGAAGCTCCCCAGAAAAATCTTTTTCTTCACAGGATACCAGCCCTTAGCAACTGCAAAGGTGAGTAAAACAGCGCTTAACAGAATCAGATTCAACATGATCATAACACTGTGCATATAGCTGCCGAAAATGAAGATAACCGCTGCCATAAAAGCCGCCGGAACTAACATATGATACCACTTTTGTTTCCGGTATTTATACAACAAAGCCGCAAACAGCGGGAGCGAAAGATACACGAACATTTTTATGGATATAGATACCCCACCCAAAATTCTGAAACAATAGGAAGCATTACCCGGTACCCCTCCTGAAAAAACTGTAATATTAAAAACTCCCAGAAAACATATTGACAATGTCCCGCACCACTTTCCGATCCAGGTATAATCCAGCATACATATGAGTATCATGACTGCAAATCCCACGGCAGCGTAACAGATCTGATGCCGGAATAAATCCGGATCCAATGAGAGACGTGACAATATCAGCAGGCCGACGGCATTCATAATGCCGACCAGGATGATCATACTCCTGGCAGCCTGCGGTCTGTGGATACGGTCCAGCGCCGCTCCCGTTTCCACCGGATCCCCCATCTCACAGACTGCCCTGTATTCCGCATCCCTGTCCTTCATACCTTTCCGCCGATAAACCTCCGCCTGATCATCAATATGCGCTTCTATCTCCTCAGACACCATCTCTCTTGCTTTTTTACTGCGAATCTGCCCCAGAAGAATCTCCATATATTGTTTTTTCCTCATGACCTACACCCCCAGGTACAGAACATTTGCCACGGCAGTGGAGTATTCCTGCCATTCCTCTTTCTTTTCTTTCAAAAATTTCTTTCCGCTCTTTGTCAGGCTGTAATATTTGCGCACCTTGCCGTTTACGAAATCTTCATAAACAGACAGATATCCCTTATCCTCCAGGGAATGAAGTAACGGGTAAAGCGTTCCTGCCTTCAACTGAAACACATTCTGAGATTTTTCCTGAAGAGTTTCAATCATCTCGTATCCGTACATATCCTTGTCTTCCAAAAGCCGTAAAATGAGCATTGCTGTGCTTCCGGAGGTCAGACTTTTATCTATTGCCATTTTTTCTTCCCCTTATATAGATTATCTATATTGATTTTATATCGGCAATCTATATAAGTCAACAAATTTTTTCTGTCAATAAACTTTTTCTTGACAGCTTTCTGTTTTTCCTTTATATTGTAAACAGTGTTAGCTAACATTGTTTACTTTAAAGGAGAATGATCATGCCCAAAGATAAGACAGCAACATTGAAGAAAATCCTGCCCGCAGCAAAAGAAGAATTTCTCGAAAAGGGGTTTGAACAGGCCTCCATGCGCAATATTGCCGCGAAAATCGGAATGAGCGCCGCCGGTCTGTACCGCCATTTTGCTGACAAGGAGGACTTATTTGCCGCCCTGGTGGAACCGGCAGTCACCGCCTGCAATGAATTCTATCAGACTCACAAGGCAAAGGATTATGCATTTTTAGCTCAAAATGATCTGGAGAGTATGTGGGAAAGCGAAGCTGATCTCAGGTTGATCCTTGATATCGTTTATCCTGATTTTGAGACTTTTAAACTGCTCATCTGCTGCTCGGAAGGCACGCGGTACTCCACTTTTCTTCACGATCTCGTGATATTGGAGCAGGAAGAAACGCTCGCGTTTATAGACGCGGCCCGGGAACGGGGCGTCGCGGTAAAAAATGTCCGCCCCGAGGAGATACATTTGCTCATGAGCGCATACATAACAGCCCTGTTCGAAGTGGTCGTACATGATTTTCCACTGGAAGACGCCCGTCACTATCTTGAGACATTCCACGCATTTTTCGTGCCGGGTTGGAGAGCTATCCTTGGATTCTGATCTTATGCCACTCATACCTGACAGGAAATTGTAATTTCCGTCCGGCTGTTAAACAAAAGTGTGCTTCACATACTCGCGCGATTGAAAACGTCGCAGCACGGCTTTTCCACGGGACACTTCGCAGTGTTCCGCACGCGGCTGGGCATCGTTTTCCCGCGAAAGCACACTTTTCTTTCCCACATCGGTTTGTTTAAACTAACTTTTTAAAGGAGGATTTCATGAACACACAAAAAGAAAATCCCGTCAAAGTTCTATTCCGTTTTGCCGGAGAGGAAAAGGGCAAAATGCCGCTGTCCGTCTTTCTGGCTGTTATAGGAGAACTGTTCGGCATGCTGCCTTTTCTGGCAGCCGCAATGCTCGCAAACGACGTGTACGCCGGTATCGCAGCCATAGACCGTTCCCTTCTGTGGGCGGGAGGCGCCGCACTGGGGATTGTACTGCGCACGCTTTTTTGCAGTATTTCCTCATCCCGAAGCCACAAGGTTGCATTTACCATTTTGAGAAATATCCGAAGATCGATCGCCGATAAAATGCAGCGGGTTCCTATGGGAGTCATGCTTGAAACGCCATCCGGCGTACATAAGACACTCATTATTGACAATGTAGGAAAACTGGAGGATTCCATTTCCCACGTTGTGCCGGAGGCCCCCTCGCAAATTGCAGCGCCTCTGGCCTGCATGGTCCTAATCTTTGTGTTGGACTGGCGTATGGGACTTGCCTCACTAATCACGATCCCGATCTCTGTTCCGTTTATCTTTGGCATGATGCGTGGATACAGCGAAAAAATGGAAACCTATCTGCGCTCGGGCAATGAGATGAACGCAGCCCTGGTGGAATATGTAAATGGGATACAGGTTATCAAGGCTTTCGGACGTACCGGCGCCTCTTTCGGTAAATTTTCCGAAGCAGTCAATTTTTTCCATGACAGTACCATGGACTGGTGGCGGCAATGCTGGTTCTGGATGGCTGCGGTAAAAGCGATCATCCCGTCCACATTTCTGGGCAGTCTGCCCGTCGGTACCTGGCTTCTGATGAACGGAAAGATCAGCCTGCCGATTTTTATTGCATGCCTGGTCATTCCGATTGGTTTTATCGCCCCGCTGATGAAGCTCGCTTTCGGAAGCGAACAGCTCACAACGATTGCCGCCAATTTAAAACCGATACAAAAGTTCCTGGCCATTCCCGAACAAAAACGTCCGGAAAAAAATGTTGCTCTGGATGACAGCGCTTATTCCTTTGAGCATGTATCTTTTTCTTACGATGAATCAAAGGAAGTACTCCATGATATTTCTCTGGAAATAATTCCGGGCACCATGACCGCGATCGTAGGACCATCCGGCTCCGGCAAATCCACGATCGCCAAGCTGATGGCAGGATTCTGGGATGCGGACAGCGGAGTGGTCCGCTATGGCGGCAGAGATATCCGGGAAATCCCCTTTGACCAGATGATGGAAAAGATCAGCTATGTGGCCCAGGACAATTATCTGTTCAATATTTCTATTCTCGAAAATATCCGGATGGGCGATCCAAATGCCTCGGATGAGCAGGTGATCGCCGCCGCAAAAGCCGCTAACTGCCACGATTTTATCCAGAATCTGCCCGATGGATACGACACTCCCGCTGGAGATGCCGGCCAACGTCTTTCCGGCGGTGAACGGCAGAGAATCACAATTGCCCGGGCCATCTTAAAAAATGCGCCCGTCACGATCCTCGACGAGGCAACAGCGTATGCAGATCCCGAAAGCGAGGCTCTGATCCAGGAGGCCGTCGGACATCTGGTGCAGGGAAAAACACTTATTGTTGTGGCACACCGTCTGACAACGATACAGAATGCCCAACAGATCATCGTAGTAGACCGAGGACGGATCATTGCCCGCGGAACCCAGGAAGAGCTTATAAAAAACTGTTCCTTATACCGGACTATGTGGGAACAGCATATCGGAGCTGCCGACCATACTGCTGAAAGGAGCGATACTCTATGCTGAATATGATCAAAAGGATTTTAAAGCTATCCGGAACACATAAACCGAAAATTTTGCTCGGAATCCTCTTTAACTTTTTAAAAACCGTATCTATGGGAATGATGCTCTTTGCAATCTTCGTCGTTGTTCGAAATCTGGATTCCCTTTCCGCAAAAGTCATAGGAACCGCTGTTGCCATTTTGACTGCAAGCATAATCGGACGGTTCCTCTTTCAGTGGTTAATGGACATCTCCATGAGCGCCCGGGGTTTTGATATGTTTCGTGACTACCGTCTTACCATCGGCGAACGAATGCGCAAAGCCCCCATGGGATATTTTTCCGAGCAGCGTCTCGGAAGCATTCAGACTGTGCTGACCTCCACGGCGACAGAACTGGAACAATATTCCATGCTGGCGGTCACAGACCTGACCGGCGGCGTTCTCATGACAATCGTAATGACAATATTCTTCCTGTTTTTTGAGCCCGTTTTTGCCCTTATTACCCTGGGCGGCCTGTGTGTTGGCATGATAATACTTCACATAATCCAGAAAATAGCGTCAAAGCATACCCCGGAGGTTCTGGCTGCTCAGGAAAATATGACAACACAGGCGTTGGAATATATCCGGGGCATTCCGGTCCTGCGCGCTTTTTCCCAGTGCAAAGGAAGTGAAAACCCCGTATACACTTCCTTTGACCAAAAGAGACAGGCGGACTTAAATCAGGAATATGCTTCTATCCCGCTTTTAAAAATTTATCAGGCAGTATACAAGATAACCGGATGCTTCATGATGTTCACATCTGCTGCTCTTTTTATCGCCGGCAGGATCTCCATGGCTTATTGCTTTATGTTCATCATCTGTTCTTTCATCGTCTATTCGGAAATGGAACAGATGGGAGACGGAGCGTTCCTCGCAAAAAAGATCACGACCGAGCTGAACAGGCTGGAAGCTGTGACCAATATGCCAAAAATGGATACCAGCAGCGAGAAATTGAGACCGGATACCTTTGATATCGAGCTGAAAAATGTATGCTTCGGATATGACAGCCGCCAGGTCATAGACCACATTTCCCTGAAGGTTCCCGAGGGTTCAACCTGCGCTATTGTAGGACCGTCCGGTTCCGGAAAAACTACGCTCTGCAATCTCATTGCCCGCTTTTGGGATGTCCGGGAGGGTCAGGTACTGATCGGCGGGCTTGATGTAAAGAATTATACGGCGGACAGTCTGATGGGTTATATCAGCATGGTCTTTCAAAATGTATATCTTTTCAACGACACCATTGAAAACAATATTCGTTTCGGCAATCCGGATGCAACCCACGAACAGGTGATAGAGGCTGCCATGCGCGCCCAATGCCACAACTTTATTACCGCTCTTCCTAAGGGATATGATACCGTAGTGGGGGAATCCGGCTCCACCCTCTCCGGCGGTGAAAAGCAGCGCATATCCATTGCCCGGGCCATCTTAAAAGATGCTCCCATCATAATTCTCGATGAGGCGACTTCCAGTGTTGATCCCGAAAATGAACATGAACTGCTGGCCGCCATCAGGGAACTGACAAAGGGAAAAACACTGATCTCCATTGCACACCGCCTGACAACTGTCCGGGATGCGGATCAGATTCTGGTCATTGACGAGGGAAAAATCTCACAGAGAGGCACGCATGCTCAGTTGATCCGCCAGGAAGGAATATATCAGCGTTTCTGGAAGCAGAGGGCACAGGCCATCGGCTGGAAACTGATATAAAAATATTACGGAACGATTGATCAAAAATAAATGCGTTTAGGAAAAAAATAGGGCTGTCGCACTAAGAGAAGCATATACCAGATATAGCAGCAAGTATCTATACTCTCGAACTATATCCAGTGCTTAGTGCGACAGCCCTGTTTTAGGCGCCGGATGCATATTGCGCAGCAATTAATTAACCTTATGCATCCGCGCGCATCCTCGCGGAATGTATATCAAATGTAAGATTGAACTCTCACTGATACAAACTTGTTACTCACCACTTATAGGAATGGGAGTCATCTCGCATCTGATATATAGCTCTGTTCTATTTTGATCACACAAAGATACTTTGGATTTAAAGCTTTTACTCTGTTCTCCAGATAAGACCTTATCTCCTCATCGCTCTTCCCAAATCCCGCAGGCTTTACACAATCAAATACCACATTCATGTGTGTTTTCCCCGGCACAAGCCGAATCTCATGAACGGATAATTTCTCATCTAATTCTTTCACGCTCTTTTCCAGAAATTGACGAATATGAGTTGTCTCTTCATTTTCTCTCACGATCGGATCATAATGAATCGTCATCATCAGATTTTCTTCCAGCAGAAAACACTGTTCGATATTATCCATAATATCATGAGCCTCGATCACATCCAGTTCCGCCGGGAACTCCACATGGAGTGTCGCAAACATACTCCCCGGTCCGTAATCATGTACCATAAGATCGTGCATGCCCATCACATGAGGAAACTCAAGCACTTTTTCCTCTATGTGCTTCACCATCTCCGCATCCGGCACCTTTCCCAACAGAGGGCTTAAAGCGTCGCCGATCAATCCGACGCCACTGTACAAAATAAATATGGCAACCGCAAGACCCATAACGCCATCTATCACATAAAGTCCTGTAAACTTACAGAGAAATGCGGATACAATGACCACTGCCGTTGAAATCACATCATTGCGGCTGTCCGCCGCCGCTGCGATCAACGTATCTGATCTTATAATTTTTCCAATCGAACGGTTAAACAGATACATCCAGAGTTTTACGCCAATCGAAACAGCAAGTACGATGATCGAAAGCCAACTGAAATCTACCGCTGTGGGATGAATGATCTTTCCGACACTCTCTTTGGCCAAAGAAATACCGATTGCCAAAATGATCACACACACCACCAATCCTGCCAGGTATTCAAATCTGCCATGCCCATACGGGTGCTCTGCATCCGGCTTCCTGGAACTAAGCTTAAATCCGAGCAGGCTGACAATATTGCTGGACGCGTCGCTCAGATTGTTGATCGCATCCGCAGTGATCGCAATGGAACCGAACAGCGTTCCGACCAGATATTTTCCGGCAAATAACAGTACATTACATATGATCCCCACGATTCCCGCCAGATTCCCGTAGGATGTTCTTACAGATGCGTTCGTCACGTTATCTCTGTCTTTTATGAAAAGATGAATTAAAAACTTTGTCATGCTTAACCACCTGCCCGATCTCTTATTTTACATTAATAGTATTTATACAAATAACATGTATACATGGTAAATGCAACCGTTTTTTGTCACCTTCGGAAATTATACTATCATTTTCAAAATTCCAAACATAAAAAAAGAAATACCTGCGGCATATTTTTTCGCATAACAAGAGGAGACGCCTGCAAGATTTCTCATAAAGTAAAATCCATGGGTTGTAATATCGAAATCGCAGGTATCTCCCTATAAAAATATAACATGTTCTTTTAAAATAGAATACAGGTAATATATGGAATTAAGTAAGTATTAATAAATGTTCATCACATTTAATCCCGGAATCTGCTTATCTGCACAGCAGCATAGTCCTCTCATTGTCAACACCAAACATATGGGCCATATTTCCCAGGCCGCTGCCATCCGGCTCTTTCTCCAATGCACCATTGTAGTTTAAAACCCAGCCGAACTGCATCTGGACATTGTGATATCCAATGGAAAGTCCTCCCGGCTTTTTTACTTTTACGATGAGCGGCGTTCTGAACTGCCAGTAAATATTCAGATCAAACATTTCCTGACGTGTATATTCCAGGCAGTTATATTCATAGATCAGATCATCCCGGTCAAACACTTCACCGTCTACGGTAACATTTCCAAAACGGCACTGTGTAAACCATAAGCCTTTATAGTAAATCGGAACAAAACGAAACTCAAAACCATCAATATTTCCATTTTCATCGTATGTATTGTGAAATCCACGCTGTTGAATTGACTGAAATTCTACCATTCTCAAATTCCTCCTTCCTACTAATATCCCAAAATATTGCGCATCATGATCTGATGCCGGCGAACCTGATCCGGGATCTCAACCATGGCCTGAGCGAACTTCTCCGGGCTCTGCTCTGCCTCAAACCGGATAGCTCCTTCATATTCGGACAGCAGGTATCCGCTCCATCCATTGTCAACCATCAGCTTGATCACTTCACGGTAAGGAATGGTCGTCTCCTCAAAGTCCTCCGACATGTAAGTAAATTTTGTGTGACAGCTCCAACTGTACGGAAGAAAATCGACAATCTCTTCCGGTTTTGTGACATCGGAAAAATTAAGCCATTCCATGTGCTCCATGCCTTTCGCCGCCCGTGTCTGGAATGTGCCAAAATCGATGTTAAAACCAAAATGCTCTGTTTTGGTGCGATGGATAAAATCCAGATACTCATCACGAATATGGGGCGTGTGAAGTGTCGTTGGCAGATGAACCTCATTCTGCATACGAACATCATATTTCTCTGCATATGGTAAAGCTTTCTCTATATAAGACTGCCAGCCCGGTTCCGGGTCACAGAGTTCATTCACACAGGTGATTTTTGTGCGTAATGTTTTGAAACCGAGAAGATTAGCCAGACGGAAATCCTGTTTCAGTTCTTCCACAATCTCATCATCACTCATTCCCGGTCCCCGGCGAAGATGATTTTCCGCCCAATGTCCCAGTTCTGCCGGTTGAAGATTATATTTATCACATAATCTCCAATATTTGTCGATCCATTCCGTGGTTGGATTGGGATACCCCTCAATATAGCTTGTCAAAAGCTCAAAACAGGTCGCTCCCGTGTCATACATTTCCAAAAATGCGTCTTCCAGCGTCATTGTTTTCCCCAAGAGGTTCTGATAACTGTACACAGAAATCCCCCTCTGCGGACGTCCTTTTTCAATACTCATGTCTGCACCTCCATTTTCTTTTCTGATTTTTATTATACGAAATACCGGTTTGCGGTTCCATACAGTATATAAATATAAAAATGGACAAAATTACGATTTTGCATTATCATAAAAATATGACCGTCGTTCCGATTCAGGCTTGGTTCCGGACGGAACAATTACAGCAATTTAAAATAAAGGATGTGATAAAATTGGATTTTATGATTACCGGAAGAAATCAACTTTTCTATGATTATCCGGATCATGATCACGGATATTGGGAAATATTATTGAATTTATCAGGAACGGGCACAGCATACATCGACCAAAAGCCTTATCCCTTTCGGCCGGGTACTATTTTCTGCATTCGGCCGGGCATTACGCACCGCAAACATTCCAAAGAGGGGTTTATCGACGGAGGAGTACTTCTGAGGGATTTCTGCTTTCAGGAAACACAGGAAAATGTATTTGTCTTTCAGGACGATGAAAAAAAATCTTTTGAGACCATATACCGGCTGATGTTTGAATTTCAGCATGACCCCGCAACAGATACCTACGCGGAACGGTATCTGCGCTCCCTGGTCGACGCCATGCAAAACCTTCTGAGTCACTGGAAAGATGTAAAATCTCTCCATCCGGAAGTTGCAAGGATCCAGAAACTTATGCTTGACCATGTAGGGGATTTTCATTTTGACTGCAATGCAGCCCTGGAAAGTACAGGGTATTCGCCGAACCATTTTCGAAAATTATTTCGCGAGCAGACCGGATGCACTCCCATACATTTTTACAACCAATTAAAAATACAAAAGGCCAAACAGGATCTTTTACAGCACAAAACGATCATGACGGTAAACGAGATCGCAAGAAATTGCGGTTTTCAGGACCCCTACTATTTTTCAAGAGTATTCAAACAGATAACCGGGGTAAGCCCGATGCAATATTATAAACAGAGTAAAAAACTGGATACAGATAAACTGGCGACGGACTGGGGAGATGATGGCAAATAAAAGGGCTGCATTTACTTTAGGAATTTACAGCAGAATAAAATTTTAATTTTTGTTGAATTTCAAAGTAAATGCCGCCCCGGTTGACCTGGATATTAAGCCCTGCCTGTTTTTTTTGTGCGATGGGTAAAAGCGTTAGCCGGTGAGCCGCAGCTTTTACCGGTCTCCTCGAATATCTATGATTAGACATAATATTGCTAAACATGCAAAACCAGTTTGCCCATAATTTTGAGATCATCCATTAATTCATGAGCTTTACGTGCTTCTGACAAAGGCATGTCTGCATAAAAGCGTGGTTTGATTTCCCCTGAAATGATGCGGTCCATACAAATCTGCCGTATGTTTGCCAGTCTTTCAGGTTTGTCGTCATAAATATGAAATGAGAAGGAACGGACCGCTGAGGCATGGCTGGACCTCTTGATAATGGTATCCAACTGATCCAGTTCCGGATCTCCATCCAGCCAATTATAAATAACAATCATTCCAAAATCAGCCAGATATTCAAACTGGCTGCCGAAACGTTTTCCAACCAGCTGGTCAAAGATCAGATCCACCCCTCTTCCATTTGTATAGTTCAGAATAACGTCTTTTGGATCTTTTTCTTCATGATTAAAAACACATTGCGCGCCAAGCGAGCGGATGTAATCACATTTTTCCTGACTGGCTGCGGATGCGACTACTTCAATTCCCTGCAAAAGAGCGGTTTGAATGACAGCAGTGCCTACGCCGCCGGCAGCTCCATAGATATAGATTGATTTTCCATCAGTGCCTCTGCCAATTTCATTCAGCAACGCGTAAGCAACCATATAATTTAAAAATCCCGGTGCATACTTTAGTGGAAATTCCTTCGGAAATACAGTTACAAACTTCTGTGGGACAGCAATATACTCGGCATAAGCGCCATATCCCAGTCCGCTGTTCACGCACACCTGCATGCCCGGTTCAATCCCTGTAACATCTGTGCCGACAGCTTCCACAATGCCTGCGCACTCATTTCCGACTACCAGATTCGGCGGCTGTTTTTCTAAAAACGGGCAGATACCGCTTCTCATAATATAATCCGGTTTGCCCACACCGATGTAAACATTTTTAACTAATACTTCATCCGGACCCGGAACAGGTTTTTCGATATCAGTGTAACGAAGTTCCTCCGGTCCGCCAAACTTGTCAATGACTATTGCTTTCATATCCTTATCCCCTTATATAATTTTTACAAATTTTACTATAGATACTTTTTAAAATAGCTGCCGTTTAAGTATCTGTGAAAAGATAACATATTCTAACATTAATTATGAATTTATTCAATTTTAATTTACAGGTATTTAAGTCTTTTAATTTACAGATTTTAATATTTGTCTGACTAAATGCAACCTATATTTTTTCCAAAGTAAATGCAATGGTGTAAATATGTATGGGTTGCATTTACTTTGGAAATTTACACATTTAAGATTTTTTAATTTTTTTTCAAATTATACTTGCAATTTATTTCATAGTGCGCTATAATAGCACTTGCGTTACGGAAATGTGCGCCTTTAGCTCAGTTGGTAGAGCAGTAGACTCTTAATCTATTTGTCCAGGGTTCGAGTCCCTGAAGGCGCATCTGAGAGATATCCGAAAGGATGTCTCTTTTTTTTGCGCCTTCGTGACTCGATCCCGCTTCCCTCAGGGAAGCATGGGTTCGTTCTTCGCTCCGCTCCGGTCCGTTCATTCCGAGGTCCGCCGGACCTCGTGAACCCCTGAAGGCGCATCTGAGAGATATCCGAAAGGATATCTCTTTTTTTTGCACCCTCGTGATATCATTCTTCACCCTATCGTGTTATACTATTAAAAATATTTTTCTTTTTCAGGAGACCGCCCATGAACACACCAAAAAGAACCCTCATCGCCTGTTCCATGATGGAAGATGAAATAAACAGCGTACTAAAACAGTCGAATATTACCATCCCCATTGTCTGGATGGACCGGGGATTTCACAACACACCGGAAAAACTGAACCTGAAACTGCAGAACCAGATAGACCAACTCCAGGATCAGGATGAAATTCTGCTTGCTTTCGGGCTCTGCGGCAATGGAACCGAAGGAATTTACAGCCAAAATACGAAACTCATCCTTCCCAGATTTGATGATTGTATCAATCTGCTGCTCTGTACCGGACAGCGGACATCCCGGGCACTGACCCAAACTGACTCCCTTTATCTCACCCGTGGATGGACATTGGACAAAGAAGCTATCCTGCAGCAATATGAAATCATTAAAGAACAATATGATGAGGAAATGTGCGATATTATTTTCGAGACAATGTATGGCCACTACCACACTGTCACAGTCATTGACACCGGATGCTATGACACTGCACCGGTGCTGGACTACGCCGATAAAGCTGCGAAACTGCTCGATTTTCAGGTAAAGACCTGTCCCGGCTCCAATCAGATACTTTATCATCTTCTTACCGGTAACTGGGATAAAAATTTTATTGTTCTTCAACCTGGCGAAAAGATTTCTTCCATGTATTTTGATATATGACAAGGCCGCGTCAACACTTGTTCAAGACCCGCTCGCACATCCTGGCGCAGGATTCGGGTCAGCTTATACTGTGAAGTTTGCAAAAAAATGACAGCAATAAACTTAAAATACCTTGAATTTTACACAAAAAAGTTTACAATAGAAATGACGAGTATATTTTATAATTCTATGGAGGTATGATACCAATGTTCAAAACATTAATACAGAAATTAAAAGACAACCCTCGCACAATCGTCTTCACCGAGGGTACAGATCCACGTATTCTGGAAGCAGCTTCCCGCCTGTTGGCAGGTACATTCTTAAAACCAATTCTGGTTGGTAATCCGGATGCGGTAAGAGCTGCGGCAGAAGATGTCGGATACAACATCAACGGAGCAGAAATTCTTGATCCGAAAAATTATGACAAAATGGATGAGATGGTCGCAAGAATGGTGGAACTGCGTAAGGGAAAAATGACCGAAGAGCAGTGCCGCGAAGCATTATCCCACGGCAATTATTTTGGTACCATGTTAGTACAGATGGGCGTTGCAGACTGCTTACTGGGCGGCGCTACATATTCTACAGCAGATACTGTTCGTCCGGCTCTTCAGTTAGTTAAGACAAAGCCCGGCAATAAGATCGTATCTTCCTGCTTTATCCTTGTTCGTTCAAGAGCAACCGGTGATAACGAAGTTTTAGCTATGGGCGACTGTGCGATCAACATCAAACCTTCTGAAGATGATCTGGTAGAAATCGCATTGGAAACAGCACAGTGTGCAAAAATCTTCGGTATCGATCCGAAGATCGCATTCTTAAGCTACTCCACATTAGGTTCCGGAAAAGGCGAAGATGTAGATAAAATGCGCAATGCCTGCGCAAAAGCAAAAATTGCTGCCCCGGATCTGGCTATCGACGGGGAACTTCAGTTTGACGCAGCCGTTTCTCCAAGAGTTGCTGAAACTAAATGCCCTGGCTCTAACGTTGCCGGACATGCCAATACATTCATCTTCCCGGATATCAACGCTGGTAACATCGGTTACAAGATTGCTCAGCGTCTCGGCGGTTTTGATGCATACGGCCCGATCCTTCTCGGCCTGAACGCACCGATCAACGATCTGTCCAGAGGATGCAATGCTCTGGAGGTTTACTCCATGGCTATCATCACTGCTGCATTAAGCTAAATGAAATCTTGGGGCTGTCGCATTAAGAAAAGTATATACTAGATATAGTGGCAAGTATCTATACTTTAAAACCATATCTTGTATATCCAATGCTTAGTGCGACAGCCCTTTTTATATCAGCTAAATTTATCCCCATCCCTGCGCCGGGACTCATAAGCAAGCCCGGAATATAAGGAACACTTTTGTTCTCTTATCCAAAATAAAGTATTCTATAGTACAGAGACACGATGATCACCAGTATGCAAAGACACAGCATCATCATCCCGAATGCCAGACTGGAATGGCTGATCTCCGTAATCTTCAGATACTGCCGCAGCACGCCTCTCTTCTTTTTCTTTTCCTCATATCCACAATAATAATAAGGCCGGTGCGTTGTTTTATAAAAGATAAAAAACACCAGATCCGTAACTTTGTCAAATGCACCCATGACAAATGCAGCCGCATGATACAAAAACCAGATCAGCGGACGATAAATACTGTCCTCAAGATCCATCCATCCCGGCCATACATTTCTGTAAACGGTTGTCCCATCCTCCATCTTTTTGATCAAAAGCAGTCTCACAGCGATGAGATAAACTGCCGCCCCAATCGCTATGGATATCAAAGCCCCCTTAATATTCGTCCAGGAAAAATACTGAACAATGTGATCCGCAAATTCCGGCTCCGCAAAAACGCCTGCCGCCGCGCCAAGCCGGTCCAGAGTAAATCCCGGCAGAAAACCGAACACAAGAACACAGGCTGCTGCCAGGCTCAATGCGATTTTCGTCCTGATATCCCCATAATTTTTATACTTTTCATCAAATTCAGCCTGACGCGCCGGATGTTTTTCCACAAAAACCGCAACAAAAAACTTTGTCATATAGGCAACGGTCAGTCCGCCCGCAAGCAAAAACAGCCATTCGCTCACATGCCAGAACCGTTCCCCTAAGATCAATACATGTCCATGATGCATATATTCCACAATACTCTCATGGAGCAGGGTCTTGCTGGCGTAGCCATTCCACAGCGGAATCCCGCCAAGTCCGGCCGCGCCCGTAAAAAATGCCAGCTTCAACAGCGGTTTCTTCCTGCCAAATCCCCGGATATCGTTGATATCCAGTTTATGTAAATTCATAAATATCACTCCCGCAGACATAAACAGAACCAGCTTCAGCATAGAATGATTCACCATATGCATGACCGTTCCCTTTACCGCCAGAGTATTTTCATGTCCAAGAAGATTGATCATTCCCATGCCAACGGAAATAAAACCAATCTGGGAAACGGAAGAACAGGCCAGTGTTTTCTTTATATTATTTGAAAACAATGCAAGTACGGCTCCCAGCAGCATAGTCACAATTCCAAGAATGACCAGCATCACGCCCCACTGCCCATCATGGTAAAACAGACGGGTGCTCACGAGCAATATGCCATAAATACCCGTTTTTGTCAGCATACCGGACAAAATTGCCGAGGCGGGCGCAGGTGCAACCGGATGTGCTTTCGGCAGCCATATATGCAGCGGGAACAGTCCCGCCTTTGCGCCAAACCCGATAAGCATACAAACTCCCGCAGCCAGAATCTTTCCCTGTTGTTCCGGCGCTGCATGATCGACAGCTTCCTTCATATCCGCCAGCACAAGCGTTCCCGTAACATGATAAAACAGCATAATTCCCATCAAAAGCACGAGTCCGCCCGCCACAGCTACAAACAAATACGTCTGTGCCGCCCGCATTGTCTCCTTTTTCTCATCATGCGCCACAAGCAGATAGGACGCCAAAGACATCCACTCGAAAAACATAAACAGCATGGCGAGGTCTTTTGCCAGAAATACTCCCAACGTCCCAATCAGTGTCAGCGCCGAGAAAAAGTAATACCTCCTTAAATTGTAATAACCCTTAAAATATCGTTTGGACATCAGCGTTGTCAGCGCCCACATCCACAACGCAATACAGCAGTACATCAACTGCAGCGTCGAAATGGATTTCAAAAATGCCCCCATTTGTTCCTCC
>CAZJSI010000006.1:19198-36693 GCA_964548675.1 uncultured Eubacterium sp.
CTGCAAAAATACTGATCGGAACCAACATCTGCCAATCCGCCTCACATCGTTCTTTCCGCTCATTTTTCTCATGGCGCACAAAACCTCTGACACATACACTCAACAGATAAATGACCGTCATCACCGCGGAATAAGCGAGTACTCCCACCATCCACAGGCTTTTCCAGCTCAATACATCAAACGCCGCCACTCCAAGCCGCCATTTGCTGATAAATCCGGCAAATCCCGGTATTCCCGCGAGAGATAGTCCAAATACAAACATCGTGAGAAAGGTGACCGGCATCCGGAAACCCAGTCCTTCCATCTCATCCACATAGGTCTTTTTTCCAAAATGCATGATGGAACCGCAGGAGAAAAAGGCGCCGATCTTTGCGATCGCATGAAACAGCATATGGCACAGAGCCGCCATAAGTCCCGCCGGGGACATACACGCCGCTCCCAGCAGAATGTAGGACAGATTGCTGACTGTGGAATATGCAAGCCGTCGTTTCAAATGCATCTCCCGCACTGCTTTTGTGGAACCGTAAATAATGGTAATTCCCGCCAGTATCATAACGATCGACTGCACATGGCTTCCCCTCAGATAATCCGCTCCATATCCGTAATAAGTCAGGCGTATCACCGCAAAGACGCCGGATTTCACCACCGCAACCGCGTGAAGCAGGGCCGTCACGGGCACCGGAGCCACGCCTGCGATCGGAAGCCATTCGGAAAACGGAAACAGCGCTGCTTTAACACCGAATCCGAGAAATCCAAGCAGATACAAAATTTCAAAAAGCAGCTCCTGATTCAAATAAAGTTCCCGGAGAATTCCCCCATAGACAAAGCATCCCTTATCTCCAAAATATAAAAGTGCCGCCGTACTGATAAAGGCGAGTGCCGCACCCGTCAGCGAATATAAAATATAAACCAGACCCGCCCTTTTCGCTTCCGCCGTCATCGTATGCATAACCAGCGGCAGCGTGATCAATGTCAAAAACTCGTAAAACAGATACATGGTCAGCAGATTTCCCGCAAAAGCTACGCCTGCGGTAATTCCAAAAGTTGCAAGATACCATGCAAAAAAACTGTACTGCCTTTCCTCGTGCGACATATAAGAAAATCCATAAAGTGTTGCAAGCGGCCATAAAAGGCTGATCATCACCGCAAACACTGCACCAAGACCGTCGATTTTGATCACAAACAATCCGTCTAAAATACCCGGAGCAGAATATATGGTTCCATAACAGCGGGCCACCGCCGCTATCACTGCTATGCTGTTACATATGACAAGCAGTTCTATGGTCCATTTTTTACTTCGCCCCAGGGTCTTTGCATGATCCCAGGTCTCCCTGTCCGAATCATTTTTTGCACAGTGCAGCATGACTGCACCGCAGATCAGCGGAAATATGATTGGAAACATCACAAATACAGACATACGCACCTCCTAAAAAACTGTCTCTGCAATGACAGACAGACTGTCAAAGATATTTGACGAAAACACACCGATCAGGATCGTAACCGCACTCATGGTCAACAGCGCGGCAACACTTAATTTTTCTTCCCGTGCATCTTTGATACGCTGCATATCGCAATCCCCGCCCGGCAGAAACGCCTGAATCCCGATCGGGAACAGATACCATGCCGTCAGAAGCGCGCTGATCAGCAAAATGACTGCTCCGAGCCACCATACAACCGATATCCCGCTGTCCATGCATCCTTTCAGCAGATACCATTTACTGGAAAATCCGCTGAGCGGCGGTACTCCCACCAACGCCAGGGAAGCGATAACAAAACCCGTCATCGTCAGGGGCATCTTCCGCCCGATCCCGGAAAAACTGTTCACATCCGCACATCCTGTCTCATGAATCATCAACCCTGCCGTACAGAAGAGCTGATTTTTGATAAAACCGTGAGCCAGAACATGCATCAAAGCTCCCGCGAACGCAGCCGGTTGACAGAGCGCAAGCCCAAACAAAATATAGGAAAGCTGGCTGACAGAAGAATACGCCAGCCTCATTTTCAGTTCCCGTGCCTTATAGGCCATCACCGATCCCATAAAAACAGAGATCAATGCAAGTACGATCCAGGTATACTGCACCCAGGTTCCTTTTATATTCTGTACCCCGATCACATAATAAACAATCCGTATTACACAGAAAATACCCGCTTTTGTGATCACGCCGGACAATACCGCACTGGCCGGGGCAGGCGCCTTTGGATGAGCCGCCGGCAGCCATGCGTGCATCGGAAACATACCTGCTTTTACACAAAATCCGCAGATCATCAGCATGACGACCACATAGGCAAGCGGATCGCCTGCCGCCAGGTCAATGCCGCCTCCGCTCTGCCAGGATATTCCTCCGTATCCATACTGTGCATAGAGAAATATAATCCCAAACAATCCCAGTACCGCACCGGCACAGGAATAGTACAGATACTTCATTCCCGCAGCCACGTCCGCCTTTTTCCGGTAATGAATGATCAATGGCAGCGCCGTCAGAGTCATGGCCTCATAAAACAGATACATGGTCACCAGATTCCCTGAGCAGAAAATACCGGCCAGGCACCCCAGCACAATGGCATAATATACATAAAAAGATATTCTTCTGTTATCATGGGACATATATCCCCATGTAGCTGCCAAAACCAGAATCCACAAAATAACCGCCATGGACAGAAACAGGACTGATAGCCCGTCAATGTCAAAACAGATGGGAATTCCTGTCAGGTTAACCCCCATATTCATGTCTCTACCTCCCGTCAAATGAACATATCTATGCCATTTCTGATGAATTCGGTCAATCCGGAAAAATTAAGTCCCATCGCCAGATTCAACACAATAAACGCCGCACATAAAATTATTTTTAAGGCCGAATCCTTTTTTTGCAATTTAGATCCGTTTCCTGCTTTCCTGCCGCCCGGTATCCAGATCACGATCACTGTTCTCAGATAATACGCTGCGTTTAAGATCGTGCTGACAGCCAGTACGATCGGGACAAGGCAGTACATCAGCCTGCCGTCCATCAATTGAAACGATTCCATATACAATTCATATTTCACGCCGAATCCTGCAAACACAGGTATTCCGACCATGGAAAAGGCGCCCGCGCTGAACAAAAGGCCTGCCCAGACATCCTGAAATCCAATCCCCTTAATCCTTTTGTCCAGGCCGCATTCTCTGATCAAATATCCGCTGCTGATAAAAAGTCCTGATTTTACCGCACTGTGAACGATGATCTGCAGAAACGCCGCCGCATACCCTGCCCATGTTCCAAGTGAAATGCCAAGATAGATATATCCCATCTGGGCCGCCGATGACCAAGCATTCATATACTGGATATCCTTCTGCCTAATCGCGCCGACAGAGCCGAAAATAATTGCGCAGAGCGACAATATAAACAGCACATCCGCCATATGATTCTGGTAGACATAATTCTCCTCAAAACAGCGCACATATATTTTGATCAGCAGGACAATGTAAACCTTGGATATGATACCGGAAAGGATCGCTGCGGAGGGCGGAAGCGCCGTTCCATAGCTGTCCGGCATCCAGTAATGAAAAGGAAACAGGCCTGATTTCAAAGCAATGCCGATGGTGATAAAAACCATGATCATGATCATCGGCCTGTCATACGCCCCCGCTGCTATATGTACATTTAACACTTTCGCCGTATCCTCGATCAGCAAATGTCCTGTAATACTGTATAAAAGTGACAGTGCAATGAGGAAAAAACCTGAGCCCACAATACTCATGACCATGTATCTCACCGCCGCCACATAGGATCTTCCCTGTCCCCGTATCATCATCAGTCCGCAGGATACGATCGTCAGGATCTCAATAAATACATACCCCGTAAAAAGGTCATTTGTATAACAGATGGCGGTCAGGGCCCCTGCCGTAAAATCTACAAAAATATAAAACAGCCGGATCTTGTCATCTTCCATTTCTTCCTCAACAAAACTTCTGCCCGCTGCTGTGACCAACAGCAAGACAAGTAAAAAGAAAGACACCAGAAAAGCCTCCAGGCTCCCGATCCGCAGCTCATTTCCCCAGGGCGCCGGAAAATGCCCCATCATATAGTGAAAACTTTCTCCCGTATCCAACACATAAAAGGTCAGGATGACCGACATCATGAGAGATAAAAACAGTGTAATACACGTAAGTATCTCCGCTGCCCGCCTCTTCAGCGCCAGCGTAACAATGCCGCTGCCCATCGTCAGAATGATACAGAAAAGAGGAAAATTACATACAAAACTCAATCATCTTCCTCCTTTCTCATCCACATCACCATTTCGTCCAGATCCAACGTATGGTATCGCCGGTACAGCACGATCGTCAGCGCAAGCATCAGCGCAGTCACACTGACACTGACGACGATCCCCGTCAATACAAGTCCACTGGGGACGGGATTGATATATTTCTCCGAAGAAGTATCTCCGTTTTGTATGATGGGCGACAGCCTGTCCTGAATGTATCCCTGTGCTGTCAGGAACAGATAGATCGCCGTGTCCATAATATTCAGCCCGATGATCTTTTTGATCATATTTCTATGAAAGAGCAATGTTGCAAGGCCGATGCCGAATAAAATTACCGCGCCGTAATATACATCATTCTGCAATGCATTATTGATTAATTTCCAGATCATTATTTATATCCTCCGTTTCTGAACAGGGAATAGAATGAATACATAGTTGCAGCTACCGTAATACCGACACAAATGTTCAACGGGAGGATCAGGCCGCCGCTTATTATGCTGCCCGGCGTTCCCGTGGATATGCCGTTTTCAATATGATTCGCTCCTGTGAAAAAGGAATATGCTTTTGCACAGCAGTAAAATCCCAATGCACCTACGATACATACCACATACGTCTTATCATTAAAGACTTTTGCGGCCGCCCTTGTCCCAAATGCATTGGCATAAAGGATCATTCCCGCACTGATGATCGCGCCTCCGGCAAAACCTCCTCCCGGCGACAAATGCCCATTCAGTACAATATAAATACCGAACAAAAATATGACCGGAACAAAGTACACGGATACCTGTGAAAGGATCATATCTCTCTTTTTATATTTTCGTAATTTGATCTCTTTCTGTTTTAACGCCGCCATGACGACGACTGCAGCGATATACAGCACACAGGATTCCCCAAATGTATCGAACGCCCTGTAATCCAGTATCATTGCCGTGACCGCATTGACAGCTCCGGTCTCCTCCATGCCTTTTTCAATATATCTCTCCGAAACCTCGTTATTCATCGGCTGTTCCGCCTCGGCAAAGGTCGGAAGATAATGAATATTAAAAAGCAGCGTACCGATAATGGCAAAGGTCATTGCAAAAGAAACGCAGCGGTACAATAAATTTTGTGCATCCAGCTGTCTCTGGACATTCATTTTTGCAGCGGCCTCCTCCCCCAGTTCTTTTCTGAGGAAATTTTCTTTATATTCTTTTTTGTGATGGCCGCTTGTTTGATTCAGGGCTTCTGCCTGCCGGAATTCCCCTTCGATCCAACGTTTAAACTGCATTGGCAGTGTATTTTCCAGATTTTTCTTTGTCTTCATGATTTCCCCTTTTTTCTTTTTCCTTCATCACTATGGATGAAGCCGCAGGTGTTCTGATCCGGTTCATGAATCCCCATCATTTTTCTTACTGTTTATTTTTTCCAATTCCTTCAGCGTCACAAAAAAAAGCAGCGTCGTGATCCCGGCGCCAACGGCTGCCTCCGTCACAGCGAGATCCGTTGACTGCAGCAAGATCCATATGATCGCCATTACAAGGCTGTATGTCATAAATATAACCACCGACGCCAACAGGTTGCGCACCGCTGAAACCGATATGGCACATACGATCAACCCCAGTATCAAAATAATTCGAATGACCTGCATACTTTTTCCCTCCCAAAAACTTCAAAGCCGCAGCCTGCAGAGGCGCAGCCTTATTTTCCTAAATACCATATACATTTATTTTCTCAGCTTACGGTAAAGTTCTGCAACCAGATGGCAGGATACGGAGCCCGCCAGCCACATGATTCCCAGCAGTATGACCGCTTTTAGGCTCGCCACATGAAATCCCTTCCACACAATATAAGCCAGTATGATCAAAAATACTCCAAGCGAATCTCCCAGGGCCGCACTGTGCATCCTTTCCGACGTTTTTTCATATTTGAATGTCCCAAAGACGGCGAGACACAGGAAAAAAAGCCCTGTCAGCAATATTACCGCAAATATAATAAACTTCAGTATGTCCATCTGCTCCTCCAATCCAAATCCGTCAGGAACCGGCATATATCTTTGATAAAACAACGACCGCCATGAAACTGATCAGCGCATAAATAAGGTTAATATCCATCAACTGATCATTATTCATAAAAATAGTTAATAGAATAATCATCACTACCGTCAATGTACCGATCAGATTAACAGAAACGATCCGACCCGTTACCTCCTTTGTCTTTACCGCCCTGACAAGGCTGAATATGATCAGCACTGTGATCAATATCATTGCCGCGATCAACAAAACCTCATACCATTGTTCCATGTCATTCCTCCAGTTTTTGCAACAGCCATACAAGCCTGTCGTTAATTGCACTTTCTGCAAACATCTTATCCAGGCAGTGAATTTCAAACATCTCATCTTCAAATTTCACCGTAATTGTTCCCGGTGTCAAAGTAATTGAAGTTCCCAAAATCATATTAGCAAGGTTTGTTTTCAATGGAGATTTTACAGTGACATACATTGGCTCGGCATCACGATACAGATCCATCATGATTTTTGCCACCGCCAGATTAGATTTGATAATTTCAATCAGAAGTGTGCAGGCATAGGCAAACAGCCAACCGAACTTTGTGTACACCCTGATCTCCTTTTTCAAAGAATAATTCAGAAACTTAACCATAAACCCCATCAAAGCCGCACATATACATAGTCCAATGATCACGATTTCCGGCGTGATCCTGCCGTTCAGAATCAGCCAGATACCGAATAAAATAATAAACATTTACCTTTCTCCATTCCCCATCTGATTATTGCTGCTTTCTTTTCAGCTGCCTGTCATGTTCCATCTGTGCATACATGGCTTTCTCCCGCGCCATCTCAAAATACATATGAAGCACATCCCATTCCCGGTTCGTGGGCGTCAGCATGGCCTTGTAATCGATCGAAACCTTTTTTCTTCTAAGCTCCATCAACAGCTTGTTCATCTGCTTTTCCGTGAAATCACACATGACAAGCATACTCTCTTTCGGATACTCGCCCCCAAAAGTTCCCTCGTCCCAGATTCCCATTTCCAACGCCCCAAGGGACATATGCATTTTTTCCTTTGGGACAGCGATCACCTTTATCTTCATCGGCGTCAGGATCTGGCGCACAGCCAGCTCATCCTTACATTGAAATAACAACACTTTTGCCATAACTTTACTTCTCCTCACTGTGATAGAGTCTTGTATAATATTTGTCCGCCTGATAGAGCGCCGCCACCGTATTATGCGCCAGTACCCGGTCCTTTGCCACCAGAGTTGTCACCAGTGCGTCCGAATGTTTGTAAAACAAACTGTCATGGCCGACGCATAACCCTATCAGGATATTCAGATCTGTTTTCGCTTCATTCAAAAGCTTTGCCTGCAGGATCGGGTTGCACATATTGGCTCCGACAGCCTCACAGCGCTGAGGTATACCGATGTCCACTTTTTTCTGCGTTCCCGCCTTACAGGCCGCCCCATACACCTCAAAACCGTGGCTGCGAAGAATCCGGGCCGCAATACCTGCCTCCGTCAAAAGTCCGAGGCAGGTGGCAATGCCGATCTTCTTTGCTCCGATCTTTTTTGCAAATTCAACCGTCTCCTCTATCCGGGTCATCTTACAGTAATTGTCCGCCTCCACTTCTGCGGCCGCAATGGCGATTCTCCTGTTTTCTTCCTTTTCATATTGCGCCATTGCATCTTGCAATACTTCCTCGGACATATGCACAGTCGTACAGAATTCGGGAAACCTTGCGTTCTCTTTATTGCAGCTCCCTGCTCCGCAGTCGATACAGCTTCTTTCCATTCCCATTTTTACTCCCTATTTATAAAATTATTTATCATTCCCCAAATACTTATCAGAGAAAAGATCTTCTCTCTCTTCAGCAATCAGCCTTTCCTGATATGATCCACGGAGCGGGCTGCTGTTCAAAAGAATTCTTACTGTTCAATTTTGACACGGATACCTGAATGACCTCCGTATCTTTGATCCCGTATTTCTCAAATAATTTTGAGATATTAGCCGCAACGCCGAAATCCAATGTGTAAACTACCACGCCGATCTTTGGATTCAGCTTCATCAGACATTCCAATTCCTGTTCCATGCTGGCGGATGCAACAAGAAATACCAGAGACGGAACCGGACATCCTTTCATCGTGTCCTCATCTATATGATCGATGACCTGAATGTTGTGCAGCCCGAAATGATCGATATTTTCCTCCATCGTCGCCCGGTCATCTTTGTTATACTCCACCGCCACAACAGTGCCCTCGATAGCAATGATCGCAGCCTCAATGGCAATACTCTCGCCGCTGATCACGCAGATATCATCCTGTCTGCCCACATGCATTTTATTGAGGATCACGGAACGGATCTCACTTCCCACATAGCGGATCGAACCCCGGCGGAAGTTGTGGTTGTCCATACCGATCTTATATGTATTGCGGGCGTTTTCATTTACGATCAGCATACCTGCCGAGGCATTGATACCACGGTTGATCATGTCGCTGACCTTATCATGCTTGATCTCACCCGTCGGCTCTGAGCCCTCATTGTACCACACTTCACATTCGCCCAGCCCGGCGTTCCACATCCGGTAAAAAATATCCGGCGCGCCTGCCTCTGTAAAAACCAGAACCGCCTTGTGAGACTCCACTGTCGGGATCACATTTTTATTTTTCCGTGTAATATCAAGCATCTTTACCTTTTCCAGATCGATCGGAGTATTTTTTGCAAAATACTGAAGCCATGATAAAATAATTTCGTTTGTAAAAATCTGCTGTTCCATAATAATAAATACCTCCCATGTCATTTCTATTATTTTGGCGGGTTCTCCCACTTACTGCCCATCAATCAAAACCGTTTTCCCCTGAAATGCAAAACCGTATTTTTTAATGCACTCTCTGCTAATTCCTTTATCTATCAAAAACGCATCATATCTCTTTTCCTCAATCTGTTTCAATGCATTCTGAACCGTATCCTCCAGTGATTTTTCTTTTCTGGGATTGTATACTTTAAATTCCAAAATAATTGCATCGTCATCCGGCTTCTTTGGCTCCAACACCACATCGTATCTGCCGAAACCGCTCTCCCGGTTTGAAGTTATTATATATCTGTCCTGCAAGTCAACGATCATTCCCAGGACAAATCCATGATAAAAGCGCTCCGGATCCTCCCCATAAGCCATTTTCCCGGTGTCAAAATAACTGAATGTCTGCAATGCCACCCGATTCATATAGACATTCATCGCATCCACATCTCCCTGCAATAACGCTTTGACAAAATCGTTATAATCTGTCCTTGCAAATTGGAACCATCCCCGAACCATACTCTGGAACATGAGCTGCACCTCATAATTTGTAAGTGCAAGCTCATATTGTACTTCCCTGTCAAATCCAACCAGATCGATCCTTTCATAAGCCAGGACTTTCAGATATCCGCCGGCAAGCAGAAGGCTCCAGACCGCATATTCATTATTATCCAGTTGGTTATATACGATCTGCTCATCAATCGGGCACTTTATATGTTCTCCATGCAACAAAGCGCCAAACTCTGTTTTTATCTGACGGCCACTTTCACGAATCAGCTTTCCCGCCAGGCTGTTTGAACTTGTATTAGCCCAGTAAACGCCATATTTTCCCGTATCGAGAAAATTTAAAATAGACCACGGATTATAGATATCTTTATATTCTCCAAACACAAATCCATCATACCAATTCTTTACTTTATCTTTTTCGCGCCCAAGCCCGCATTCGTCCAAAGCAGCGAAAACTTCTTCCTCTGTAAAGCCAAAAGAAACCGCATATTCATCTGATGTAGTAGTTACTACTTTTAAATTATTCAGATCAGAAAAGATAGATTCCTTACTCACCCGGGTAATCCCCGTCATAATAGCACGTTCCAGCCATGGGTTTGTCTTAAAAGTAGAATTAAACAGGCTTCTGGTGAAAGCAGTGAGTTCGTCCCAGTATCCGTCCACATATGCTTCCTGCATGGGGGTATCATACTCATCCAATAAGATGATCACTTTTTTCCCATAGTATCGATGTAAAAAGCTGGACAGCTGATAAAGAGCCAAGGTGGCGTCCGCATCATCCATATCCTCAGACATACGGTTAAAATATCTGATATCCGCATCATAAAGCACGCCGCTATCCAATAAAAAAGAATTTTTTGTATATAAATTTACAATTAACTGGCAGATTTTTTTGCGGGCATCCTGATAATTCTTTTCTTTAATATTTGCAAAGGACAGGCTAATCACCGGATACATTCCCTGTATCTCTCGGTAATTTCCCTCTTTCCATATGTCAAGTCCCTCAAACAGTTCTCCCTGCCCCTCATATTCATTGGAGAAAAAGTACTCTACCATGCTCATATTCAGTGTTTTTCCAAACCGGCGCGGCCGGGTGATCAGAGTCACACTGTCACCGCTATCCCACCATTCTTTGATAAAAGCGGTTTTATCGATATAAAAATATTTCTTCCGTATCAGGTCGCCGAAGTCCTGTATCCCAATCGCTACATTCCTTGCCATAATAACCTCCATCCGGGATATTCTTCTCCTCATCGGACTTTTACTTTACTATAACAGATTTATAGGTAAATTACAAACAAAACCAAATACCCCGCATACAAAGAATGAATTTCTAAAAACAATTGACAGACGGAAGATTTTCCAATACATTGAAATAAGATTAAGAAATGCGGGGAAACAGTTATGGCTTACACAAAAGAAATCCTGACACTTGCTGTTGAAATCGGAGACAGCATGTTGAGAAATGGGGCGGAAATCTACCGGGTTCAGGATACGATCACCCTCATATTAAAAGCTTATGAAATTGAAGAATTTGACGTATATGTCATATCCAACGGCATTTTTGCCAGTGCAAATGAGGACAGGGAGGATGCCTGCAGTATGATCCGGCACGTACCGCTGGGCACGGTCAATCTGGCGAAGATCAGCGCCCTGAACCAATTGGCCAGGGATATCTGCACCCACCGGTGTTCCTTAATTGACTCGTGGACAAGGCTGGACGAGTGCAGGGAAATTATTCCCTACTCCAGGCGCACCATTATCCTGTTTGCAGGCATCGGCACGGCCGGATTCTGTTTTCTCTTCGGAGGACAGGTCCTGGACTGCCTGTTCGCATTTTTGATCGGTGTTTTGGAACAATGCCTGCTCTTCGGATTTTCCAGGCATAGGCTGTCCAATGTACTGTCCAATGTATTTGCCAGTGCGTTTGTCACCCTGCTCAGCTTTATCGTTACGCTGACAGGATTACCCGTTTTGCAGGACAAGATCGTCATCGGCGGCATTATGCTCCTGGTTCCGGGGATTGCTTTCACGACCTCCATTCGTGACTATTATAACCGGGATTACCTGTCCGGAACGATTCATCTTATTGACGCGCTGCTGACTGCATTTTGTATTGCTGTCGGCGTGTTTATTTCCATCCTGGTCTGCCGTCATTTTGGAGGAGGTGTCTCATTGATATGATGATCATACAATTTCTCGTTGCCATGATAGCAACGATAGCATTTGCCGTGCTTTTTTCCGCCCCAAAAAAGGAAGTCATATTCTGCGGCTTTACAGGCGCCCTGGGATGGATCGTATATTATATCCTGACTCAATTCGGATTAAACAGTATTTTTTCCTGTGTGATCGCCACATTGATCCTGACCCTTTTTGCCCGGTGCTTTGCCATCATCCGCCACAGTCCCGTCACGGTCTACCTCGTAACCGGGATATTTCCTCTGGTTCCCGGCGCGGGGATATACTACACGGCTTACTACATGGTGGGCAGCGATAAGGCTCTCTTTGCCGCCAAAGGCCTGGAAACCTTTGAAGTCGCTGCCGCGATCGGATTTGGCATCCTGATCGGATTTGCCCTTCCACAGGAATTATTTAACCGCATTTTTGCCAGACAGAACACAAAAAGGAGAGAGTAGGAAACTCTCTCCTTTTTCTACGAAACGTTTTATATGCAAAACAGATGATACAAATTTGCCGCTCACCGCCTGCAGCGGTGAGAGCCGTCTCACACCTGATATAAATTTTGTATATTATATAAAGTATCTGCCGCAATCTCCTCAGCAAACCTGTTTTGTTTTCCTTTTTTCCACACCGCAAGCAGATATACTTTCGCCTCCGGCTTGCGAAAATGCAGTATTTTCAGCTTTGAGTTATAAAGTCTTTTCGCCATCATATTCGGCAGGATAGCGCTGCTCTCTCCGCTCTCCATGCTTAATACCATATCCGTACTGCTCTCTGTGAAACGGATTCTCGGGGCGCTGCCGATCACGTCCAGAATCCTTACGATCTGGGACATTCCCCTGAACTCTTTTTCGATCAGCTGTACTCCCCGTTCTTCCAGGGCGCGCAGTACTTCCGCCTCGTTATCTTCATACTCCTCATCGCTGCGAAAAGCCAATACCATCTCATCCTCAAAAAGTACGCAGGATTCCAGATTGTGATCCACCGTTTTTTCCGTGTGAAGAAAAATCCCCAGATCCAGTTCTCCGTCAATCAGAGACTTCTTCATTTCCAGATATTCCTGATTCCGGAAGAGAGCCCGCAGGCCCGGACGTTTCTTTCTCTGCTGATACACCGCTTCTACCAGAACACTATGAATTAAAGGCGATTCATTTATTCTCTGCTCTATTCCTATATGCACAATCTGCTCCTGCTGTGCCTGCAGATCTTTCTGCCGGAGCATCGGTGCGATTTTTTCACTTCTCAAAAGAATGGACTTTGCTTCCCCCAGAAGAATTTTTCCTGCCGGAGATAATTCCACAGTCCTCTTGTCCCGCTGAAACAAAACTACCCCCAGCTCCTGTTCCAGATCCGCAATCTGTTTACTAAGCGCCGACTGGGACACATACAGGCTCTCTGACGCCCTGCTGAAATTCAGCGTATCTGCAACCGCCACAAAGTACCGTAACTGCCGTAATTCCACAAATGGTTCCTCCCTCTCCTGTTATACTGCTATACATATTTAATATAAAGTATACCATAAAACTCCCGGAAGTTGCGCGTTTTTATTCATATCCATCTTTTTCTTTATCCGCACTGATTTTTGTACCAAAAAACCCCTGCAGGAATCCGGCGATGTTTTATACATCCTGATTCCCACAGAGGTATACTTTCGGTTAAATCAAGGCGCTGAAATTCAGAAACATCACGATATTCTGAATCCCCCCTTGTTTTAAATTTTTCTGACAGACCGGGACCTATTTATAATCATGATCACCGTCAAGGTCTTTTGCCAGCTCGGCATACTCTTCCGGATATGTAGATTTGAACCACTCAACAGCGGTAACACGGTCGTGTTTCTTGCCTGCATATGTACGCGGATTCAGTAATTCCTCATCGGAATCCTTAGAGCATCTCCATCTCCACCAGATACCGGAGAATCTCTCATCAACCTGGTCATCATCTGTTCCGCCGTAATTTCCGTAGTTCAGGGAAATCTGGGTGGAATATGCCTCGGACAGAGTGTTCACGCGCAGATCATCCATAAGGGCTCTCTGCATCGGACGTTTGCACAGTGAAGAAGCAACACAGCGGGCATGATACGGTGCAGATTTGATGATACGTGCGCACTCCCATGCTCTCTCAAGAACCTTGTCCTTTGAAGTAACTTCAGAAACCATGCCCCAGTCATATGCGGTTTTCGCATCGATCTGGCCGGCTGTCAGGATCAGGTAATTAGCATGCTTTAAGCCAACCAGCTGCTGAAGCAGCAGACCCATACCGTCACCGGAAACCATACCTGAGGACAGGTGCGGATCATCAAAATAAACATCATCAGAAACGATCGTGATATCGCAGAGCAGCGGAGCGTCCCAGTGGAAACCAGGGCCTGTCATCGCGCCGATCGTAGGAACATCCAGATCGAATACCATGTTCTTGATCAGGTTCATATCGTCATAGTACTGATGCTCAAAACGTTCATCTGCATATCTGTCCCATCCGTTCGGATCCTGATCCTGAATCCAGTTTTCGGTAGCGGAAGTCCAGATTACGATCTCGTTTTCGTGATCCATGGAGATCACACGGGAGAGCTGAGACATTGCACGATGCATACCGCCGGACCAATACGCTTTGTGGTTGCCGGTGCGGATTGCCACCTGCAGGATACCATCTTCACGGGTCAGCTCTGCATAGTTTTTGAACCACTCCTTATACTCCTCAAACTTTGGCAGTTCAACATAAGGTACCATCTGCTTACTGTAATCTTTTGCCATTAAAAATACCTCCTTAAATAAATTAAATTGTTATTAAAACTCACTAATTGGCATTAGAGAGTGAGTCACTGAGTTATTGTATTTAAACCTGAAATTCGCAGTCAGAACACTGTTTTCCTTACAGCATCGCGCTTCCTGCACTTTCCGGCAAAAACGCCGTTTTCTTTACAGCATCGCGCTCCCTGCACTTTCCAGCAAAAATACCGTTTCGGAAAGGATCTCTATCTGCTCCGAACCTGATTCCGAAAGAATCGCCCTCTCCAGACTTTTCACCGCGCCGCCGAGCAAAAGCAGGCGGTTTTTGGCGTTTTCCCCTCTGGGTCCCGCCTTCATCGCTGCCGGCATACGGCCGTACACCGCATGTTCCTCTTCGCAAAGCTTTTCGAGAAGCTGCTTTTCTTTTTGTAATAATGCCTGAACATTCAGCCCTTCCGGCTGTTCTTCCAGTACCGCACACAAATCTCTGAGTTTTACCGCTTCACTTCCAAGAAGTCTGCTGCGCTGCTCAAAATCTTCCCGAAAAAGCATCCATCCGCTCTTCAGGTCGGCAATCTGGGCATCTACAAACTTTTTCAGTTCTCCACCGGCCTCATCCCACAGGACGGCAAAATCCGGTAACAGGTCATCCGGTCGTTTCTGAGACATATCGCCGATCATCAGCCGATAGCAGCTTTTACCGTCCGGCCAAGCTTCCTTTTGAAATACAAGTGAAACATCGGCCACAGGCTGCTCTGTCATTTGATAATAACAGTCAAAATGAGGCAATGTGAATGATGCGCTGCCGTTGTCATCAATATGGATATCTTCCCATTGGATACGGGCGTCCCGCTTTATATTTTCCAGCAGAGCGCTCACAATTCTCTTCTGTTTGGATTTATCATCAATAAAAAACTCGTAAACGCCGCAATCCAGCGTTTCCGCCAGCTCGCCGCACCAACCCAGAACAGCATCAAACAGAGTTCCGCCGAAAGACGATGCATGCGCTTCACTGCGAAGCCGGTTTATCGCGCCGAAAACGTCTTTTCTCTCTTTTATCGCCAACAGCATGATATTTGCCATTACCTGCCCGCCCAGAGAACTGCGGCAAACGTCATCCGGCCTGCCCTGCGCCGCTTCTCCCTCGGACTGATACAGATACTTCTGCTTCAGTTCTCGCTTTTTATTCAGTTGTGCCATCAGAAATGCCTGTTGTCTTTCTTTATCCATAATTTTTGTCTCCATTGATTTCCTGAACAAAATTCATGATAGCATAAACAAAAACCCGATTCAAACCAATCGCGGCAATTGCTTATTCCGGTTTTTGAACTGGTTATGCAGCATAATTATATCCGGATACTGCCGCCTTACCGGATTTGTTTTTGCATAACCGCCACAAAAATCAGCATAAGCAAACTCTATATTTAATTTGAATAAAAAGCGGACCAAATCATGAATTCTGAATATTTCACTTTTTAAATTTCCCAATTTATAATGAACTTAACAAAAGCGAAACGGATATGGATATTCAATCACGTTTCTTTTATAAACACAAAACAGGAGGTATTTATTATGTCAGAAAACAACAAACCTATGGCGCCTTATGCCAAACTCCCGGAACTGGAAGAGTACAGCACCTGGTTCAAGGATTTCGCTGATCTGTACCGTGAGGACGGCATCCTTCAGGTAACATGGAAAACAAACGACGGCCCGATGCACCACAGCGGTATGTCACACCGTGCCATCAGCCAGCTGGTAAGAATTCTTTCTCTTGATTTCAAGAATGAAATTATTATCTTTACCCACATCGGCGACAACTGGATGATCGAATCCGACCCGAACGGCTGGGAAACCTATTCCGAATTGCCGACGCAGCGTTTCCAGCATCAGTATTTTGATGACACAAACCTGATCAAGAACATGGTATTCGACCTTGATGTTCCTACGATCGGCGCTGTTCCGGGACCTGGTTTCCACTGGGATTCCGCTTTCTTAAGCGATGTTACTATCGTTTCCGAAGACACTGTTATGGAAGTTCCGCACGCACAGGGCGGTCTTGTTCCCGGCGACGCTATGGGTCTTATGTGCCAGCACTATTTCGGAACCAAGAGAGGCAATTACTATATGATGACAACCCGTCAGTTTACAGCTCAGCAGATGCTTGACTGGGGCATGTGCTCAGAGGTTGTTCCGAAAGGTACTGTTCTTGACCGTGCATGGGAAATTGCACGTATGTGGAAGACCATGTCTTACGAGAACCGCACGATCATGTCCAACCTCGCAAAACGTCCTCTGAAGAAACTGCTTGTTGAGGATCTGAAACTTCACACTGTAAGTGAGCAGTATGGTTCCTTACTGCGTGTTGCAGCAGGCGATCTCGGCGACGAGAACTCCGCTCAGCAGGATGAGAAATACATCAGCCGTGTAAACGATTACCGCTATGCTACCACTGACATGCAGCAGCCTATGAACGCCGAACTGTGGACAGGCATGCCGAAACGCGCCGCTGACTGGTTCAAGAAAGTGGAAGCCGGCGAAATTGAAAATCCGTACACTCTGAAAGAAGTAAAACCTTATCGTCCAAAACCAGTAGAAAAATAAATAATTACTACTTTTAAGATTTAATCGACTGTTGTACCACCTGTGCAGCAGTCGATTTAAAACGAATAAAAACAATAAAGCAGGAGGTATTTATTATGTCAGAAAACAACAAACCTATGGCGCCTTATGCCAAACTCCCGGAACTGGAAGAGTACAGCACCTGGTTCAAGGATTTCGCTGATCTGTACCGTGAGGACGGCATCCTTCAGGTAACATGGAAAACAAACGACGGCCCGATGCACCACAGCGGTATGTCACACCGTGCCATCAGCCAGCTGGTAAGAATTCTTTCTCTTGATTTCAAGAATGAAATTATTATCTTTACCCACATCGGCGACAACTGGATGATCGAATCCGACCCGAACGGCTGGGAAACCTATTCCGAATTGCCGACGCAGCGTTTCCAGCATCAGTATTTTGATGACACAAACCTGATCAAGAACATGGTAT
>CAZJSI010000007.1:0-34465 GCA_964548675.1 uncultured Eubacterium sp.
AAATTTCCTTAAGAATTTCTGGAATATAATGCAGAGAATTATTTTGATGTTATAATGGACAAAAATGGAATATTCTGGAGTGAAAGAGCCCGCAGGGCACGCTTTTGCTTTCGGTTATACAGGTGGTAAACAGGAAGGAGTGGAATAATGAGAAATGTATTGGAATGGCTGGAGAGGACTGCAGAACGCCTGCCGGACAAGTACGCATTTCTGGATTTGGAAAATAAAATTACTTTTCGGGAAATTATGCAAAGAGCGAAGTCAATTGGCATGGCGCTTGCGGAGGGAAAATGGAACCGGGCGCCGATTCCGGTATTTTCCGGCCGAAATGTCTTTACTCCTTCTGCATTCTGGGGAGTAGTGTACAGCGGACAGGCCTATGTGCCGATTGATTCAAAACTGCCCGGGGCAAGAATACGGAAAATCCTTTCCCAATTGGAGCCTTCTGTTATTCTGGCGGATGAGGCAAGTTATGAAACGGTACGGGAATTTGCAGGGGATACACCGATTTTAGTTGTAGAAGAACTGTGCCGGACAAAAGCAGATTCGGTTCTGCTGGATAAAATCCGCTCGGAGATGGTGGAAACTGATCCTTTATATATTATCTATACATCGGGTTCTACAGGAAATCCAAAAGGAGTTATAACATCTCATCATGCTCTGATGTGTTATATCGACGCATATTCAAAAGTAATGAAAATTGAAGAGGAGGACCGGCTGGGAAATCAGTCTCCACTGGATTACATTGCGGCGATCCGCGATATGTACCTGCCTTTGAGACACGGATGTTCCACATTGATCATTCCGAAAGAATATTTTATGGAACCGAATATGCTGTTTGGATGCATGAATGATTATCAGGTGACGTCCGTTGGCTGGAGCGTGTCTGCTTTTACGATCGCTTTATCTCTCGGGGCCTTTGAAGAAACGGGGCTGACATCATTAAGAAAAATCTGCTTTTCCGGTTCTGTGATGCCGGCGAAGTGCCTTAGGGTATGGCAGGAGAATCTGCCGGACGCCAGATTTGTGAATCAGTATGGCCCGACAGAGGCGACGGCTTCCTGTACTTATTATGTGGTAGAGCATCTGGTGTCAGAGGATGAGGTGCTTCCGATTGGAAAGGCGTATGAGAATTATCGGGTTTTCATTTTGAATGGGCAGAATGAGGAGGCCGAAGACGGAGAGCTGGGGGAGATATGTGTCAGCGGTCCATGCCTTGCACTGGGGTATTACCATGATGCAGAGCGGACAGGGGCTGCATTCATGCAGCATCCGGGCAATGACCGCTACAGGGAATTGATATACCGTACCGGAGATATTGGACTGCGCAGAGCAGACGGTATCCTGGAATTTCATGGGCGCAAGGACCGTCAGATCAAGCATATGGGGCATCGCGTGGAACTGGATGAAATAGAATATGCGGCAAATCAGCTCCCGGAGGTGAAGGAGAGCTGCTGTGTTTACAGGAAGGACAAAGAGAAATTATATTTGTTTTATCAGGGAGACATTGCCAAGCGGGAACTGCTCCTGAAACTGAGGGAAATATTGCCGGGATTTATGGTCCCAAGAAAAGTGCAGCAGATGGACAAACTTCCGAAGCTGCCCAATGGAAAAATTGATATGAATAAGATAGAAGAGGAGACAAGAAAATGAGAGAAACAATTTTAGATATTTTAACAGAATTAAGACCGGATGTGGATTTTGAAAATGAGACGGCGTTGATCAAAAACGGGATTTTAGAATCTTTTGACATTGTGTCACTGGTAGCTGAATTGTCGGATGAATTTGATATTACGATCCGTCCGAAAGATCTGACCCCGGAAAATTTTAATTCATTGGATGCGATTTGCTCATTGGTAGAAGTGTTGACAGAGGAGTAGAAAATGTGGAACAGTGAAATGACGAAACCGTGTACACCCGCTTATATATTTGATGTGGATGTATTTGCCGATCGCTGCAGGCGTGTGAAATCGGCGGTGGGAGATATCCCTTTTACTTATTCCATAAAGGCAAATCCCTTTCTGCTGAAGTGTATCCCGGAGGAGATTGCCCATGTGGAGGTATGCAGCCCGGGTGAATTGAGCATATGCATGGCGCTGAAGGTTTCGCCGGAATCTATCATATATTCAGGCGTTACCAAGGAAATGCGGGATGTAGAGCAGGCAGTTGCCTATGATGTAGGTATCCTGACGGCAGAAAGCCTGTTGCATGTCGAATTGGAGAACCAGGCTGTCAGAAAATCCGGAAAAGAGAAAAAACGGGTCATTTTGCGGCTCACCAGCGGCAACCAGTTCGGTATGTCTGCGAGTGATATCAAAACGGTCATTGCGGACAGAGACCGGTATGAAGGGCTGGAATTTTATGGAATTCATTATTATTCCGGAACTCAGAAAAAGATGCGCCAGATCAAAAAGGATATGCAGCGGCTTGAGACATTGCTGCAGGAACTGAAAGAGGAATTTGGATTTGAAGCTCAGCTGGTAGAGTATGGGCCGGGACTCGGCGTAGACTATTTTGAACCGCCTTATGAGGAGACGGATATGCAGATGCTCCGGGAAGTTATGCCGGTAATTATGGAATTTGCAGACAAATATCCACTGGGCATTGAGATGGGGCGCTTTTTGGCTGCTCCCTGCGGAAGCTACCTGACTCAGATCAAGGACAGCAAGGAGAATAGCGATACCAATTATCTCATATGTGACGGAGGTATTCATCATTTGAAATACCATGGCCAGACTATGGCCATGCAGGTACCGCCGATCAAAGTGTATAAAGAATATGGGAGAGAATCGGAAATACCCGTACAGAGCGATACCCATATCCCGTATATGATCTGCGGGAGCCTTTGTACGGTTGCAGATGTACTGGTGCGCGAGGCAGAACTCCCACCGGTTGAAATTGGTGATCATCTGCTTTTTGGACGCTGCGGGGCATATTCCGTGACTGAGGGAACGGCGTTGTTCCTCTCCAGAACGATGCCGCAGATTTATTTATACAAAAGAGAAAAAGGATACTTGCTGGAACGAGATTTTATCGAGTCAGCTTCGCTGAATATGACAGGTGACAGAATATGAGTTTGATTTCTTTGCAGTTCGCCATATTTGTGTTGGCGGCGGTTGTAGTATATTATTTGTTCCCGAGGAAATATCGTTGGGTTGTGCTTCTTGCGGCCAGTTATGCATATTATCTGATCATATGTAATAAATATATCATTTATATGATGGTTACGACGGTAAGCGCATATCTGGGAGCGCGGATCATTGAATCGGGATATCAGAAACAGTCTGCTGTCCTGAAAGCCCATAAAGGGGAGTGGAGCAGGGAAGAAAGAAAAGCGTATAAGAAAAAAGTGACAGGAAAATGCCGGGGGACGATGCTTGTAGTTTTAGTGCTGAACTTCGGCATTTTGGGGATTTTGAAATATTCCGGTTTCGCATCAGATGTGGCGTCTTCGATAGCAGGCCTGTTCGGCGCTCACGTGAAGTTCCCCGAGTTAGGTTTTCTGCTCCCGCTGGGAATTTCATTCTACACGTTCCAGACGATGGGATATGTCATTGATGTATACCAGGAGAAAGTGGCGGCGGAGAAGAATATTGCACGATTTGCACTGTTCGTCTCTTTCTTCCCGCAGATCATACAGGGACCGATCGCTATGTATGACGACCTGGCGCATCAGTTGTACGAACCTCATGATTTTCGGTTTCGGAATCTGAAAAACGGAGCCGCCCTGATCCTGTGGGGGATTTTTAAGAAGATGGTGATCGCAGACCGGGCAGTCGCAGTGATAAACCTTGTTACTGCTGATTCCAATGCATTTTCCGGAACCTTTATATTGTTTGCGGCCCTTCTGTACGCCCTCCAGTTATATGCAGATTTTTCCGGCGGTATTGATATTGTAAGAGGTATCGGTGAAATCTTTGGTATTCGGATGGCGGAAAACTTCAGGCGGCCATATTTTTCAAAATCCCTGACAGAATATTGGCATCGCTGGCATATGACCCTGGGTAACTGGGTGAGAAATTATGTGTTTTACCCTCTGTCTATTTCAAAGAAATTTTTGAACATGGGCAAGTGGATGCAGAAACATTGTGGAAAACATCTGGCAAAAGTCGTTCCCACCAGCCTGGCATCTCTGATCACTTTCCTGATCATTGGCATCTGGCATGGGGCCAACGGAAAGTATGTGGCGTTTGGCCTGTGGAATGGCGTTGTAATTATGCTGATTGAGATATGTCGTCCTTTTAACGAAAAAGTTGGGGATGCGCTGCATGTCAATCGGGAAGGAAAGCTATATCAGCTTGCCGCCATTATATGGACGTTTATTTTAGTCCTGGTTGGATATTATTTTGATATCGCGCAGAATTTTAAAGATGCTGTGAATATGCTTGTGCGCTCTGTGACGGACCTGCATATTTCAGATGTCGGTCAGGTGGCGTGCCTGAAACCGGCGGGGCTTGACAAATATGATTATATGATGATCCTTCTGGGGGGGATAATTATTTTTATCATTTCTGTGATACAGGAGCGGAGCGGTCAGAGTATCAGGGAAATGCTCTGGCAGAGAAAACAAAAAGTACAGTGGGCGGCGTTCCTGATAGGAATGGTCGTGGTTTTGATCTTCGGATATTATGGCCCGCATATGACGCCGGCAGACTTTGTTTATATGCAATTCTAAGAGAAAGGAGAGTGCAGAATGAAAAAGAAAGCAGTGAAATTGACGATTTTTTTGATAATTGCATTTGTCATTTTTCTCGGATTGTCAGAGGCGTCCAAGGATATCAGCCGTACGTGTATATCCAGTATAAAAGGATTTTATACGGAGCCGGAGGATTCTCTGGATGTGGTTCTGGTCGGAGCCAGTGAAGTATATGCGGGATATTCCCCGACAGAAGCATGGAAAGAGCACGGCTATACTTCCTACGATTTAGCCAGCGCCGGTGTGCCGGGCAACTTGTATAAATCCATGCTGAAAGAAGTGATGAGGAGCCAGAAACCGAAAGTGGTTGTGTTTGAAATAAATGGTTTTCTTTATAATGAGAACTATTTTAAGGACAGCGGGAGCCTGCATAAATATATTGATAATATGAAGATATCCCAAAACTGGATAGATACGATACGGGAAGTTATTCCGGAAGAAGAACAGGGATATTATTTTTCGCCGCTATCTACTTATCATGATAATTGGAAGAATCCCAAGGGAGCGATAAAAAGTGTTGTCACTAAAGTGCTGATCAGGCTGCATGGCCGTTCCAATCTGAAAGGGCTGGCAACTTTTTCGCAGTATAGGAACAGTAAGGACAAGCTGACTGTAGACAGCGGGATTATGCTGACGGAACAGGGAAAGGAATATCTGGAAGAACTGTGCCGGACCTGTCAGGAAGAGGGAGTGGAAAATGTTCTGTTTGTACGTTTCCCGCATTTGAGGGAAGTGGAAAATAAGGATGTTTTTCCAAAAGTAGAAGAAATCGTAAAATCTTATGGTTATGATTTCCTTAATGTGACGGATTATGAGAGCCTCGGACTGGATAAAGACCATGATTTTTATAATAAAGATCATATGAATTATTATGGAATGAGGAAATTTACGACATATTTTGGAGAATATCTGACCCAAAATTATGATCTGCCCGTTCAGCATGATGAGGCGGTGGAAGAAGAGTGGGCTGCCTGCACGGAAAAGGCAGACGAGATCTTTCGCCAGTGTGAAGAAGACTTTGAGAAGGGACAGACCAGACATTATATGGAGACGTCCTGTTACTTTAAACCCGAATTGAGAAAAAGTAAAGTTAAATAAAAACAGGAATTTCGGGACCTGTTGGTAAATTTGAAATCTTTGTGAATTTTCTTTGCTCCGTACTTTTTTTGTGTTACAATGCAATGCAGGTATTGTTGAAGAACTTATTTTTGCAGAGGCTGTTTACTAATGTATAAAAAAGCACATCAATCATGGGTAAAACATCTTGATTTTACAATTTTGGATTTGGCGTTATTAGGATTATCATACTATATATCCTGTTTGCTGCGTTTTCGGATGCATATTCCTGCCGCTCAGGTTCAGATGCTGATACAATTGGGAATTGTCCTGATATTGATCTATTTCTGCGCAGCTCTATTTGGCCTGGCCTATAAAAATATTTTGAGAAGAAACAGATGGGCGGAATTGCGGTCGGTTTTGATTCAGGCAATTCTGACATTTTCTGTTTTTACCATATTTCTTTATATTACCAAACAGGGCGATCTGTTTTCACGAACGATCTATTTAGTGACAGGAATTATCAGCGCTGTTTTCATATACTGCGAGCGCATTGTCTGGAAACGGATTCTGAGGCTTCACTTCCTTAATAATGAAAATCTGCCTCACATGCTGATCGTTGCGAATGATGATACGGCGGCAGCATGTGCCCGGGCGATAAATAAACGCCGGTATAATGATTTCTTTGTAACGGGTCTCATTGTGGTTAATAAGGATATGAAGGGACAGACGATAGAAGGGTGTCCTGTCGTCTGCAATGCAGGCGAGATCAAGTCGTATGTCCTGTCAGAAGTTGTTGATGAGATTTTCCTCAGTATACGTGATGGAAAAAAACAGAACCAGCTAATAGAATATTTTTTGGAAGCGGGTATTACCGTTCATATAAGCTTGATTTCGAATACGAAGGATCTGCCCAACAAATTTGTGGAAAAGATCGGCGGTTATATGGTGCTGACTACGAGTAACCGCATGGCCTCCGGCGGGCAGTTGTTTATGAAAAGACTGATGGATATTGTCGGAAGCCTGATCGGCCTGGCGATAACGGGGGTGCTGTTTGTATATCTGGCGCCACAGATTTATCGTGCCGATCCGGGACCGATTTTTTTTTCACAGATTCGGGTAGGCAAAAACGGGCGTCAGTTTAAAATATATAAATTCCGTTCTATGTATCTGGATGCGGAAAAGCGTAAAGCGGAATTGATGGCAGAGAATGAAATGAACGGCCTGATGTTTAAAATGAAAAACGATCCCCGGATCCTGCCGGGAATAGGGAATGTGATGCGTGATTGGAGTCTCGATGAATTTCCTCAGTTCCTCAATATTTTAAAAGGAGATATGAGCCTTGTAGGTACACGTCCTCCCACAGTGGACGAGTTCAGAAAATATGATATCCATCATAAAATGAGGCTCAGTTTTAAGCCGGGGCTCACCGGTTTGTGGCAGGTGAGCGGGCGGAACAGCATAACGGATTTTAAAGAAGTTGTGGCTCTGGACAACCGGTATATTAAGCAATGGTCCATTGGCCTGGATGTTAAAATATTATTGAAAACGATAAAAGTGGTATTGCATAGAGATGGGGCAATGTGATCAATGTTTTTGATAATACAGTAGACATATTTTTTTGATTATGATAGAATATGTAGTCGCAAAGAATTAACTGACAAGCCGAAAAATACAGGTTGAGGTATATAAAAGTAGAGGAATCAGGGGAAACAATGAAAAAATTTTTTAGAGATGTAAAGAAATATTTTAAGTATGTGATCTTTGCCGGCCAGACTGAACTGAAAGCGGAGGTGGCAAATTCTTATTTGAACTGGTTGTGGTGGATCATAGAGCCGATCTGCTTTATGTTTATTTATTCATTTGTGTTTGGCTTTTTATTTGGGGCAAAGGAAGCACATTTTAATATTTTTGTATATATTGGTATCACGATGTGGGATTTTTTCAACCGGATGTTGACTTCCAGCGTACAGGTGGTCAGAAACAACAAAGCGATTGTGTCAAAGGTATATATTCCAAAATATATGCTGATCTTCATTAAAATGTATGTAAACGCATTTAAAATGTTTGTGGCATTTATTTTGATGTTCATTATGATGGCCGTTACCAGGGTTCCCTTTACACTGCAGATTTTGTGGCTTATACCGATTGTATTGACATTGTTCTGCATCACTTTTGCAATATGTTCTATTTTGCTGCACTTCGGTGTGTTTGTGGACGACCTGGCGAATGTGGTCAAGATCTTTCTGAGAATGATGTTTTACCTGACCGGTGTATTTTACAATTTGAGCGATAAAGTGGGAAGCGTCCTGGGGGAGAAATGGGCTATATTAATAGGACACCTGAACCCGATGGCAAGCCTCATTACGGATATGAGGCTTGCGCTGCTTAACGGAACAATGCCGGATATAAAATTCACTGCAGTATGGTTTGTATTAGGTATTTTGGTTTCCATGCTGGGAATCCGGTTGATCTATAAAAATGAAAACAGTTATGTGAAGGTGATCTGATGGGTGAAATAGCGATTGAAGTAAAGGATTTGTGTATAAATTACAGGACATTGGGTTCTTATTCCATTAAAAAGATGCTGCTCCAGGGGAAAAAAAGCCAGAAAGAAGATTTTCAGGCAGTAAAACATGTGAGTTTTTCTTTGGAAAAAGGGGAAATACTAGGCATTATAGGGAAAAACGGAAGCGGAAAATCTACGATGTTAAACTCGATTGCCGGCATATTTGCCCCGAATGAGGGAAGTATTGACCTGCACGGCCACAGTGTGTCGCTGCTGTCCATCGGAGTCGGCTTCAAGAAAAATATATCCGGCCGGGAAAATATTCTGCTGTCGGGAATGCTGCTCGGATTTCCGAAGAACTATATTAAAGAAAAAATGGATGAGATTATTGAATTCTCTGAGCTGGGGGATTTTATAGACAAGCCGGTGAGGACATATTCCAGCGGTATGTATTCCAAATTGGCTTTTTCCGTTACGGCTATACTGGAGACGGAAATTATGCTGATTGATGAAGTGCTTAGTGTGGGTGACGAGCATTTCCGGAAAAAGAGCCTGGCGAAGATGAAATCATTGATCAGTGATAAAAACAGGACAGTTGTAATTGTGTCCCACAGCATTACGACTTTAAAGGAACTGTGCACACAGGTCATGTGGATGCATGAGGGTGAGATCAAAATGCTGGGCAATCCGGATGAAGTCCTGAAAAAATACAAAGAATTTATGAAGTAGGTGTCAATATGAAAGGGAGTCTATCAACATATTCTCTTTTTAGAAAAATGATCATAGAAAATAAAGACATCTATATGCTTTCACAGGAGGATGTGGAGGCTGTACAGAGAGTACTCCTGGGAATGATGGACGACATTCACAGGGTTTGTGAGATGAATGGACTAACATATGTCCTGAGCGGCGGCTGTGCGCTTGGCACGGTTCGTCATGGCGGTTTTATTCCCTGGGATGACGACATTGATATTTGTATGCCCAGAAAAGATTATGACAGATTCCGGGATTATCTCCTGGAGGCGTATCCGGACACATATTATGTGCAGGAAATTCGAAGCTGTGAGAATTATGACCTGAACTTTATGAAGGTAAGGCTGAAAAACAGTGTCTTTTGTGAATTTCTTGATCCCGAACCGGAAAAGTCGGGGATCTTTATCGATATATTTCCCGTGGAAAATGTCAGCGATGGTATTTTGGCAGGAAACCTGCAATGGCTTATGTCAGACGGGATGCAGTTTATCTGTTCCTGCATAAGAATACGTAAGAAACGGGAGCGGCTTTTAGCGATGTCAGGCGGTTTGGTGGAAGCGAAACGTATGATTCGTGTAAAGTCTGCGTTAGCGTTACCGTTCAGCCTGATACCTTTTCGCAAATGGCTGCTGTGGACGGAAAAAATTTTAATGAGAAATGGAAATGATCATACAAAAAAAGTGTCGATACCGACAGGCGGGCGGCATTTTAAGGGAGAAACATATCCCAGAGAGTGGCTGTTTCCGCCGCGATTGACTCAATTTGAAGATAGAAAATATTATACAATGGCACATGTGGAAAAATATTTGACACAAATGTATGGGGATTATATGACGCTGCCTCCTGTTGAACAGAGGGAGAGACATGCATTGTTGGCATTTTCATTGCCGGAAGGAGATTGTAAATGAAAGATCCGTATTTGGAAGAAGATTTAAAAAATGTAGCAGCCAGGATGAAGGAACACAGGGAATTGTATGGAAGCAGCATATTGGTCACCGGAGCAACAGGTTTGGTGGGATCCCAGATCGTAAAAGCATTGCTGATGATGAATCGCATGTATCAGGCTGATATTGTAGTGTACGCTTTCGTGAGGGACCGCGGGAAAGCAGAGAAGTTATATGATGACTTTAGAGACGATGCACTCGTATATGTAACAGGAGATTTACAGCGGGATTTGGAAATAGAACAAAGTATTGATTATATAGTTCATGGAGCCAGCCCGACCGCATCTAAGTTTTTTGTGGAACATCCGGTAGAAACACTGGGGATCGCAATTGACGGAACCCGGAATATTTTGGAATTGGCCAGAAGGAAAGGATGCAGAGGAGTAGTATACCTGTCATCCATGGAAGCTTTTGGCATTACGGATCCCGCCCTGGAGACGGTAAAGGAAGAGGATTTGGGATATATTGATATCCATCATGTGCGCAGTTCCTATTCGGAAGGCAAGCGTGTATGTGAGTTATTATGTTCCTGCTATGCGGCCGAATATGGCGTGCCGGTGAAAATTGCCCGTCTGGCCCAAACATTTGGCGCGGGGATACCATATGAAGAGAATCGTGTATTTGCGCAGTTTGCCAAGTGCGCGATAAATAGAACTGATATTGTATTGCATACGAAAGGGTTGTCAGTGGGGAATTATTGTTATACCAGGGATGTTGTGGCAGCTCTTCTTTTGCTGTTGGTCAAGGGAGAAAACGGGGAGGCATATACTGTTGCCAATGAGGAGTCCCATATTACGATCGGCAATATGGCGGCGCTTGTGGCTGAGCGGATTGCGAATAATGAGATTCGGGTGGTATATGATATCCCGGAAGATGCGTTGCAATATGGATACGCACCGGATGTAAAGATGCATTTGAATTCCCGGAAACTGCAGGCGTTGGGATGGAAACCGGAAGTGGGATTAGAAGAATCTTATCATAGAATGATCGCCAGTATGCTGGCTGCAAGAGAGTAAAGATGAAACATTTGTTGACATTAGAAGAGATGCATCAGAGAGAATTGGTAATGATGAGATTATTCCATGAGTTTTGTCAGGAACATCATCTGCGTTATTATATGTGCGGCGGTACGCTGCTTGGCGCTGTCCGGCATCAGGGTTTTATTCCCTGGGATGATGATGTGGATCTGCTGATGCCAAGGCCGGATTATGAAAAACTGCAGAAATTGGTCGTCAGCCAGCCATATATGCCAAGATATGAATTTCATTCTTATTCACTGGGAAATCTGCGGGAAAATTTTACGAAGCTGGTAGATCTGCACACGCTGGTAGATAAGGATTTTACGTTTGATGAGTATGATCAGAATTTATGGATCGATATTTTCCCGATGGACGGCCTGCCGGAAGATGATAAGGAGATTGAGAAAATCTACAAAAAGGTCAAGCGGGCGCGAAGAATTTTGAAATTTTTGAAAGCAAAGCCCGGTACAGGCTCTTCACGGGTAAAAGCTGTTGTAAAACCGCTGCTGAAACCGATTGTGGGCCTGGTCTGGTCGAAAGACGGATTGCTTCGGCATATAGATCAGATCGCGAAGAACTACGACTTTGAATCATCGGAACATGTGGGAGGCATAGTATATGGCTATGGCCCGCAGGAAAAAATGGTGAGACGGGATTATGTGAAACCGATAGAGATGCGGTTTGAAGATATGACAGCGATAGCGCCCGGATGTTATGATGAATACCTGCGCGCATTATTTGATGATTATATGGAACTGCCGCCGGAGGATAAACGGCAGGTGCACTTTATGAAAATATATGGATGGTAGGACAAGCAGGATAATAGCGCCGTTGAGATGGAGGAAATTATGGTACATGCAATGTTATTTGCCGGTGGAACCGGAACAAGAATGAGATCAGGAAATATCCCGAAACAGTTTATAGAAGTGGATGGAATACCGATTATAGTAAGAACATTAAGACAGTTTGAAGAGCATCCTTTTGTGGATGATATTGTGATTTCCTGTATTGCTTCGGGAATCGATCATCTGAAAGGGTTGATCAAACAATACAATATTCAGAAGGTAAAATCTATTGTACCGGGAGGTGCAAGTGGTTTTGAATCTATCCATAATGGCGTGGTAGAGGTGGCTAAGGACGCAAAGGACACAGATGTTATTTTGATCTGTGACGGTGTAAGGCCCGTTATATCAGAGCAGTTAATTTCGGAATGTATCGAATTGACTAAAAAATATGAGACCGCTGTTCCGGTCGTGAAAAGTATTGACTCGGTTCTGGTCAGCGAGGATGGATGCACCTGCGAACAGAATATGCCGAGGGAAAAGATGTATATTACACAGGCCCCGCAGGGATATACGATGCGAAAAATATTGTGGGCACACGACGAAGCGGTCAAGAGAGGGATTGTGAATCCGACATCATCAGCAGATCTCATGATCGCATTAGGAGAGAAGATTCGCATTTTCCTGGGAGAGCGCGATAATATCAAAGTGACAACGCCGGAGGATTTATATACACTTCGTTCACATTACTATTATGAGCATTATAAAAAGTTCGCAAGAGAAGAGATGCGGTATGAGGTGTAAAAGCGCTTTTTTAAAAGACGATAGAGAGGAAGTATAAAAGGAGTCCGTAATATGAACGTATCGATTATTTTGTTTCTGTCTGAACATCAGGGAGAAAATGAAAAAACGATTGATTGTTTGAAAAAAGAACTTTTAAACAGAGATGGCGCCGGACAAATACTGGTATATGGCGGTGGAAACAATCAGGCTGATCTCAAAGCGGTATCAGACGGTCGGAATGCAGAAGTTATTTTAGAAGGAGACGGGAGACCTGCGGCCTGCGAAGCGTATCAGGATGCAAAAAATAAAATAACAGGCGATTATGTAACTGTACTGCACGGAGGGGATACATGGTCTGCCGGAACACTTGATGCCGTAGATCATAGTGTCCGTTCATATGTTGATAACAGCATTATTATGACTCAAAAAATTATGCCTGACGGATCAGTTGGAGCGTTTTCCACTCCCGCAAATTCTGATAAGGAAACAGATATCCAGAATTTAATGACGGAATTCAGATGTTATCCGTTCTACATGGGCGGGACTTTTGTCAAGTCGGATTACCTGAAAAAGTTTGATTTTGTCCCGGAACTGGGTATGGAAGCGGAAAGGGCATTTCTGTTGGATGTATGTCAAAAAGAAATGTCTGTACTATTCTTAAATAATTTTCAGTATTATAGTACAAAGGAATGTGAGGGGGATGATACATTTTTCGAGGGGATATATGAGAAAGAATGGTACATCCAGTCATTTACTGATTTTTGGATTCCGTATTTGCGGAAACTAAAGGAAAGCGCCGGCGGTATCCCTGAATTTATCCAATACCACCTGATGTTTACCATAAAAAGCCGGCTTATCAGTAATATGAATAATAAGAATAAGCACGTGATAGAAGAAGGACAGGAGAAAGAATGTCTGAAATTGATCGGTGATGTCCTGCAATTCATAAATGATGATATTATGTTTGATTATCGCAGATTACCGGAAAGCAGGGTGGGAGATTCTATAAAATGGCTGTATGGCATTTTGAAATATGGAAAAGATTTCCGGTTTGAAAAGAAATATCTGTCGGGCTGCACATATTATGCTGCGGGAAATGTGGTATTTAATAAAATTGCCAGTCTGAAAACAAATATATTGTTTATGAATTATGTAGATGGGAACCTGGAAGTGGATGGGACAACTCACCCGATTTTATTTTCCATGGCTGACACTATTTATTTCAGCCTTTCGGGAAAAAGGTATGAGCTGCAGTATAATGAACGCTATGCCCTGGAAAAGATATTCGGCGTGAGTGTGTATAAACGACATTCTTTTCATGTGACCATACCGATGGACCAGACCCGGGAAGAGGTACTGTTTTGCTATGCAAAGATCGGTAACGAGATTCTCAGGATCCCGTTTTCCTATCAGTCGCATTTCAGCAGATTGAGCAATGCTTTTCGAAACAGTTATTGGTGTTTTGGCGATAAAGTGCACTATATGGCAGTGAATTTTAATGGAGGAATAGAGTTCCGGATCGTTCATGGCAGGATGCAGAGGGAGAGAGAGCGAAAGCTCTCAAGAGAAATGCTCGTCAGCAAAAAGATGAAGGTCTGGAAACAGCTTGCAGTCCGGAAGGCTTATTTTTTGATGAAACCCCTGATGAAGCGCAGACCGATCTGGTTATATATTGACAAGATATATAAGGCCGGGGATTCCTCGGAATATTTATATCGGTACGCAAGCGCTCAGAATGATAATATAAAACATTATTATCTGGTGGACAAACATGCGGCAGATTATGCAAGGTTAAAGAAGGACGGTTATAAACCTTTAGTGAGAAAAAGCATCAAACATCGTCTTGTATTTTTGATGGCAGATATGGTTGTAATCTCAAATTCTACGGTATTTGCATTTAATAATTATGGTATGGATAATTCCGCTTACATCCGTGACCTGGTGAATTTCCATGTCTGTTGTGTCCAGCATGGTATGTCAGTACAGAAAATTGCGGTTGCCCAGAATCGGCTGCGGGATAACATCAGGCTGTATTTTTGCGCTTCAAAGTATGAGATCAGGAATTTATTAAAGCCGATATATGACTATGACGGATATAACGCATTGCAGTTGACGGGCGTACCGCGCTATGACGGGTTGGTAAATAACGATCAGAAACAGATCATGATCAGTCCTACCTGGAGAATGCAGGCGGCGGTTCCGGTGCGGACAAATGAGGGTGAACAGAGAGACTATAACCCGTTATTTAAGGAAAGTTCGTATTATAAGGTATTTAACTCTCTGATCAATGATCCGAGATTGATCGAAGCGGCGAAGAAATATGGTTATAAGATCAAATATGTGCTGCATCCGATCGTCAGTGCGCAGGTGGATGATTTCGACAAAAATGAATATGTGGATGTGATACCTGCCGTGGGGGATATGAGTTATGAGAAAATGTTCTGTGAGTCCAGCCTGATGGTCACGGACTTTTCCGGAATTCAGTTTGACTTTGCCTACATGAGAAAACCGCTGGTGTATCTCCATCATAAAGATATTCCCCAGCATTATGAAGAGGGAACATTTTTCTATGATACGATGGCGTTCGGTGAGATCTGCCATGATAATGATGAACTGATAGAACTTTTGTGTGAATATATGGCAAATGGTTGTCAGATGAAAGAAGAGTATGTAAAACGGGCGGATGATTTCTTCTATTATCGTGACAGAAATAACTGCGAACGTATTTATAATACGATGCGGGAGTATCAGGACAGGTATATTTTCCCTACAGAAGAAAAAATTTAATGTTATAATATTTTATGTAATGTGCTGAATTCAAAAGTAGCAGATAGGAGGTAGATGATGAAAAGAGCGATAAGAGCTGCGGCAGTATTTTTTATGGCGGCGATTCTGATCAACGGGGCTGTTTTCACGGCGTATGCCGCGGAACTGGGCGGAACAGAATTGAGTCAGGCGTTGGCAGAGGAGCCTGCAGCGGATGACGGTGTTACAGCAGTCGGGGCAGAGGAGAATTTGCCAGGGTATGATGACGTCGACGGGGATGAGTCGGAGGAACTTGCACCCGGCGAGGACGCGGCCGGGAATGAAGTGACCGACGGCGGGGAATCCGTTGAGATCATGCCGTCAAGCTTGTCCCTGAATGACAGCGAATCTGATGCAGATATAGAAGATATCGAGGATACAAAGGAGGAACCGGATGGGCTGATCCGTGTAAATGGGGAACTGTATAACGGTTATTTCCTGGACGGCGACGGACTTATATACATAGTATCCGCGGGAGAAAAAGGCAGATTGGCAAACGGCGTTATTCAGGCAGGAACAAAGTATTACGACAATCAGACGGAGAAGACACTGCAGAAGAATGCGGTGTATGTGAACGGTAAGGCTGAGAGTGTCAGATACTATATGGACGGTGGCAAATTGTATGAGGTGGCTGACGGCACACTGGTATGCGGAACCATTTCGGAAAAAACAGCGTATTACGTCTGTGAAAGTGGAGATATGCAGAAAATACCAAAACAGACGGTGTACGTCAGCGGGAAACCGCATAACGGTTATTATATGTGCAGCGCCGGATACCTGTATAAGGTGACAGACGGAACCCGCAAGTTAGTGACAGGCACTATCTTATCGGATAAGGAGAATTATTATAGTTATAATGAGCAGAAATACAAACCGTTGGCGAAGCTGACAGTGTACGTCAGCGGAAAGCCGCATAACGGTTATTATCAGGATAGCGTCGGAAATTTGTATACCGTGAAACAGGGTGCACGTGAGCTGAAAAGCGGTACCGTGTCAGCGGGGGCGAAGTATTATAGCATTAAGTCCGGAAAGTATTTGCCGGTGAATAAAGATACGGTGTATGTGAAAGGGCAGCCATATGACGGTTATTATATGTGCAGCGCCGGATACCTGTATAGGGTGACAAAGGGAAGCCGTGCACTGAAAAGCGGTACCGTATCGTCGGGAACAAAATATTATCAATATAATACAGGGAAGACGGTAAAGATCTCAAAGAATACGGTGTATGTGAAAGGAAAAGTATATGACGGCTATTATATGTGCAGCGCCGGGTACCTGTATAGGGTGACAAAGGGAAACCGCGCACTGAAAAGCGGTACCGTATCATCGGGAACAAAATATTATCAATATAATACAGGGAAGACGGTAACGATATCGAAGGATACGGTGTATGTGAACGGAACTGTTTATACCGGCTATTATATGGACAGCATCGGGAAGATGTATAATGTGAAGAAAGGCGCCCGCTCTGCTGTGAATGGCACGCTCGGTTCGGGAACCAAATATTACAGCTACAATGACGGCAGGACGCTTTCCTTGTCCTCCTCTGTTATTTTTATAAACGGATACCATACGAATGTCTGGGCTAAAATAAACGGAACATGGTGTTACTTTGACTCCAAGGGGAATCAGAAGTTTAAGTCCAATGTATTGTATAATGCGTGGAGTAAGACCCGGTCGATGAGCAGCAGCACCAGATATCTTGTGGTGGTAGATACCTCTAATACAAAAACAATGGTCTTTACAGGTTCGAAGGGGAACTGGGTGCCGGTCTATGAGTGGCTGTGTACTCCGGGAAAACCATCGACTCCGACAGTAAAAGGGCAGTTTACGGTAGCAGCCAGAGGATACAGTTTCGGAACGCCCACCTATACCTGCTATTATTACACACAATTTTATGGGGACTACCTGTTCCATTCAATCGTATATAATAAAGGAACTTTCAATGTGCAGGACGGCAGATTGGGGCAGCATCTTTCACACGGTTGTGTGCGATTGAGTTTGGATAACGCAAAATGGATTTATAATAATATTCCGAGAGGAACAAAGGTATATGTTTATTAATACATATTCCGGCGTAGAGAGCGCCTTTTTATAAAACAAGAAAAGCAGCAATAAAATGAATACTGTGGTGTAAACTTACTGCTCCGCAGATATGACAGACTACGATGAGACAAGATGAAGGAGGAAAACAAATTGAAAAGTTACATAAGACGGTTTATTGCGTTCTGTTTGGCAATGGTATTGGCGCTTGCTCTGGCGGAAATTCCTGCATTTGCTGAGGAAAATGTGGGAACGGCGGATTTGCGTGACAATGTATTGGAGGAACCTGGAAAAGTGGATGCGGCAGTTTCCGGGAATGAGGCAGAAGTACAGGAAGACGCCGTAGATGAGACTTCAGAGGGGCAGGAATCAGAGGAGGCTGCGACGATTACCGGCTTTGTGGAGCTGAACGCTATGGATCGTATGTATGATATCGCCTATAGCGATAAACCAGACCTGGAGGAACTGCTTACATATTTTCCTGAGACACTGGAGGTATACTTAGAGGGGAGTGACACTCCGGAGGAGATTCCGGTATCCTGGTTCTGTGTGGGAGTAGATTACGAAAAGGATGATTATTACTTTTACCAGTTCAGCCCGCAATGGGATGAGGAGAAGTATGTTTTGTCTGAAGACCTAGAACTGCTGACCGACGCACCTTACATTTTTGTGCGTCTGTTGGAGGAGAGCATTTCCACGTTTTCGGTTTCTCAACAGAGTTCTACGGAACAGTTGGTTTACGAATATCTGAAAAATAAGATGGGATTGAACACTGCGGCAGCCTGCGGGATAATGGCGAACATCTATAGTGAATCTGCTTTTAAGGCTAATAACCTGGAAAACAGGGGCAATATTAAGGAAAACATAACGGATGACGAGTATACCGCAGCAGTGGATAATGGAACTTATGTCAGTGTCGACGGTAAGACTTTTATCAATGATGCTTACGGTTACGGACTGGCTCAATGGACTGCTTCCAACCGCAAAGCGGCTCTTCTGGCTTATGCCCAATCAAAAGAGGCAAGTATTGGGGACGCTGCGATGCAGATGGAATATTTTGAGACGGAACTGACAAAAAGTTATCCCGGCGTTCTTTCTACACTGAGATCTGTTCCAAATACGGCGGAAGGCGCTTATGAGGCGGCATATGTTTTCTGTTCCAAATTTGAGATACCGGCGAATACCGCCGCAGCCTCGGCCAGCCGGGGAAATCTGGCAAAGGATACATTTTGGAAAGAGTATTCCGCGAAAGATTTGATCTATGTGGACAACAAACCTTATAACGGATATTATCTGGACAATGACGACGGGCTGATGTATAAAGTGACAGAAGGAATACGGGAGATCAAAAGCGGAACCCTTGACAAAGGAACGCCGTATTATAGCAGTAAATCCGGAACGACCAAGACACTGTCGCGTCAGATCGTTTATGTCAGGGGGAGCGCGTATACCGGTTATTATACATGCAGCGCTGAAAAAATGTATTACGTATCTTCAGGAACCCGTGCTGCGAAAACCGGAACAGTTTCAAAAGGAACCTCGTATTATAGCTACAATGAGGGGAAAGAACTGGCGCTGCCGGAACATACGGTGTATGTCAATGGGGATAAGTATAACGGATATTATATGTGCAGCGCCGGATATTTGTATGACGTAACCGATGGAATTCGTACATTGAAAAACGGAACCGTGTCGGCAGGGGCGCCATATTATAGTTACAATGATTGGAAAACGCTGAAAATACCGAGGCAGACGGTATATGTTTCGGGTAAGGCGTATACCGGTTACTATACGTGCAGCGCTGAAAAAATGTATTACGTATCCTCAGGAACCCGTGCTGCGAAAACCGGGACGGTTTCAAAAGGAACTTCGTATTATAGTTACAATGCCGGAAAGACTCTGACTCTGCCGGAACATCTGGTGTACGTCAGCGGAAGCTTGTACAGCGGCTATTATACGTGCAGCGCCGGATATCTGTACATTGTATCCGATGGAGTGCGTGAGCTGAAAAGCGGAACAGTATCGGCAGGGAAAAAATGTTACAGCTACAATGACGGGAAGTATGTAACGCTGTCACAGAAAGTGTATGTTGATGGAAAACTGTACACCGGTTATTATGTCGACAGCAGCGGCAATATGTACAAAGTATCAAAAGGAACACGAACTCTGCTTACGGGAACACTGAGCAAAGGAACATCATACTATAGTTATAATGATGGAAAAATGATGACGCTTACCGGGAGTACAACTTATTCAGGAGGACGCCCGGCGTTGGGCAAAGTATCCCTTAATAGTGTAACAAGCACTTCCAGCCGGTCGATCACGGTAAAATGGACTGCAGTTGCGGGGGTTAGCGGATATGAAATACAGTTCTGCACTACAAGCAATTTTGCCGGGACCATGGGAACTGTGACAAAAACCGGTGCCAGCACCAACAGTGAGGTCCTTTTCCCTATGCGCAACAAATTCTATTATGTTCGTGTTCGCAGTTACTATACCTCCGGCGGCAGTACCAGATATTCCGCATGGAGCAATGTGAAGAGCGTTTCTGTTGTCCAGTGATTGGCGATGCGTCATTCTAATATCTGTTTTGCGTTTTGCAAATCACAGATCTGAAGCGGCAGTACACATTCCCCTTGACATTTTTCCATGCTTCACTTAGAATAACTTCTAAACCAAACAACAAAACAGACAATCGGCTGCGACAGGAATAGTACAGATGGGAAGATCCCCAGAGAGAGGATGTTAGAGTGTATTTTTCGCCGGAATATAAGACGACTGCAGGCAGGCTGCTGCCAAATCCAAACGTGCATGGCATTGAAGCGGCGAGCGGCACACACACTCTAAGGCTGAGACATCCTTGTTCGGAACATTTGGAACCGGCCCTTGAGCCCCGTGCGATGAGCATGGCGTAGAACCGGCGTTAACGGTATTGAGTGGATATGCATATGCGCATATTAATCAGGGTGGTACCGCCGGAACTCCGGTCCCTATTGGGATTGGGATTCCGGCGTTTGTGATGATACCGGATTTTAAAAAAGGAGAATAAAGTTATGGCAAAGGAAAAGAAATTAGTGGAAGCCATTACATCCATGGACGTGGATTTTGCCCAGTGGTATACGGATGTGGTGAAGAAAGCAGAATTGATTGATTATTCCAGTGTGAAAGGCTGCATGGTCATCAAGCCGGCAGGATATGCGATCTGGGAAAATATTCAGGCAGAGCTTGACCGCCGATTTAAGGAAACCGGCGTGGAAAACGTGTACATGCCGATCTTTATACCGGAAAGCCTGCTTGAAGTGGAAAAGGATCATGTGGAAGGGTTTGCTCCGGAAGTGGCGTGGGTGACGCACGGCGGTTTAAATCCGCTTCAGGAACGTCTTTGCGTGCGTCCTACATCCGAGACGCTTTTCTGTGATTTTTACAAAAATGATATTCAGTCCTATCGTGATCTGCCGAAGGTGTATAATCAGTGGTGTTCTGTGGTAAGATGGGAAAAAGAGACAAGGCCGTTCCTGCGCTCCAGGGAGTTCTTGTGGCAGGAAGGACATACTGCCCATGCAACAGCACAGGAGGCGGAGGAGAGAACAGTACAGATGTTAAATCTCTACGCAGATTTCTGTGAGGAAGTATTGGCGATGCCGGTTATCCGCGGTAAAAAGACAGAAAAAGAGAAATTTGCCGGTGCGGAGTCTACTTACACGATCGAGGCTCTGATGCACGATGGAAAAGCGCTTCAGTCCGGAACGAGCCATAACTTTGGCGATGGATTTGCAAAAGCATTTGGTATTCAGTATACAGATAGAGACAATAAACTGCAGTATGTTCATCAGACTTCATGGGGTATGACCACCCGACTGATCGGCGCTATCATCATGGTGCATGGAGACGATTCCGGTCTGGTGCTTCCTCCAAGAATCGCGCCTGTCCAGGTAATGGTCATCCCAATTCAGCAGCGCAAAGAGGGCGTTCTGGACAAGGCAGATGAGGTGAGAGAACGTCTCGGAAAAGTATGCCGTGCGAAACTGGATGATTCCGATAAGAGTCCGGGATGGAAGTTCTCTGAGCAGGAGATGCGCGGAATTCCGATCCGCGTGGAGCTTGGGCCAAAAGATATCGAGAAGAACCAGTGCGTGGTAGTGCGTCGTGATACAAGAGAGAAAACGATCGTGTCCCTGGATGAGGTGGACAGCGCAGTTGCAGAATTGCTGGAGACCATTCAGAAAGACATGTTCGAGCGTGCAAAAGCACATCGCGATGCACATATCAGCGATGCACATAATTATGAAGAATTCTGCTATGCAGTGGAAAACAAGCCTGGATTTATCCGTGCAATGTGGTGCGGAGATCAGGCGTGTGAGGATAAGATAAAAGAAGAGACAAGCGCTACTTCCAGATGTATGCCATTTGATGATCAGGAGCATATATCAGATGTGTGCGCATGCTGCGGAAAACCTGCGAAAAAGCTGGTTTACTGGGGAAAAGCATATTAAGACTGCCGCCAGTGCGGGGAAAGCGGATGCAGCCTGACGGCATAGAAATGTAAAAATTAATTTCCCCGGACAGCCAAAGCCGCAAAAGGAGGTTCGAAAATGAAGATTCAATTACCCCAGAAAGTGAATACGATCATCCGGGAACTGAAACAACATGGTTTCGATGCTTATGCGGTGGGAGGATGTGTCCGGGACAGCGTGCTGGGCAGGGAGCCTCAGGACTGGGATATCACAACGTCTGCAAAGTCTGAACAGGTGAAGGAGATTTTTCACCGGACGGTGGATACCGGCATACAGCACGGAACCGTGACGGTGCTCCTGGAAAAAGAGGGATTTGAGGTGACGACCTATCGGATCGACGGTGAATATGAGGATTCCCGCCATCCGAAGGATGTTATCTTTACCTCAGATCTTCTGGAAGATTTAAAACGCAGAGATTTTACGATCAATGCAATGGCTTACAATGAGGAAGCGGGCCTGGTAGACGCCTTTGACGGGATCGGCGATCTGAAGCGCCATGTGATCCGCTGTGTGGGAAATGCGGAGGAACGCTTCGGTGAGGATGCGCTGCGGATGCTTCGGGCGGTGCGTTTTGCGGCGCAGCTCGGATTTGGGATCGAGGAGGAGACAAAGGCTGCAATTGTGCGGCTGGCGCCGGACCTTTCAAAAATCAGTGCAGAGCGGATTCAGGTGGAACTGGTCAAACTGATAACATCCCCGTATCCGGAAGAGATGCAGGCCGTTTATGATACCGGCATTGCAGATGTGATCCTGCCGGAATTTTCAGTCATGATGCAGACTGAGCAGCGCAATCCGCATCACATTTATACGGTCGGGGAGCACACGATCCGTTCCATGAAAGGAATTCGTGCAGACCGCATCCTGCGTTTGACAATGCTTTTTCACGATGTGGCAAAGCCTGTCTGCCGCACGGAGGATGAAAATGGAATACATCATTTTCACGGACATCCGGAAGTAGGTGCAGAGATGACAGGGAAGATCCTGCGCAGGCTGAAATTCGACAATGATACGATCAGGCAGGTAACAGCGTTAGTGAAAGCCCACGATGACAGGCCGCCATTGAGCGGGAAAAACATCCGCCGGGCAATTTACCGGAACGGCATTGAGCAATATCCGGCGCTGTTTGCAGTTAAGCGTGCTGATATCCTGGCGCAGAGCATGTTCCGGCGGCAGGAAAAGCTGATGTATGTAGACCAATATGAAAGGATTTACCTGCGGATCCGTGAGAAAAAGCAGTGTCTTTCTTTGAAAGACCTGGCAGTTACCGGTTCCGACCTGATCTCAGAGGGAATGAAGCCCGGAAAAGCAATTGGGCAGGTGTTGAACCGGATGCTTCAGGATGTGTTGGAAAATCCCGGACTGAATGAAAAACAAATATTACTTCAGAAGTATGAGCAGGGGGAGTACAATTAAAATTCCCTGAGCATACTTTGAAATACCCCGACATATGATTAAAAAGAGCAGTGCCAAAATCAATAAGAAAGCATATGTGTCATGTTTGCATGTAAGTATATGCTTTCTTATTGATTTTGATAAGGCGAATGCCTGTCAACGGGAAAAACGGAGTTTTTTCGAGGGGCGCTGCGGACGAAATAACATTAATCATATGAAGGGGTGTTTTTTTGTATTATCAGGTGGAACAGGTTCTGGAGAAACAGGAACCGGAAATAGAGAATTTTTATAAAGGAAGAGGCATCTTAATCTGTGAGGCTGCGCAGGGCTTGTTTGCACTGAAGGAATATTTCGGCTCCGCAGAAAAAGCGGAATTTTTATACCGTTTGGGTGCCTATCTGGAAAGTCAGGGAATACGTTGTGACAGCATGCTGAAAAATAAGGGAGGGAATCTGATCACCGAGGGCGTTGACGGAATTTCTTATACCCTGCATCACTGGGTGCGGGGACGGGAATGTGATGTCAAAAACCGGATGGATATTTTGATGGCCGTATCTTTTCTGGCGAAGTTTCATCGCATCTGCGCCGGACAGGAATGGCAGAACAAAGCTCAGATACCGCAGGAAGCGGAAACCCGGATTCCGACATTATACGAGGAATACCGCAGACATGACCGGGAACTGAAAAAAATAAGAAAATTCATATCGAAGAGGCATGATAAGAGTGACTTTGAACGTCTGTATTTATCCTGTTTTCCGGATTTCTGCAGGCAGTCTGAGGAGGTTGTCGGCTTCCTGAAAGAAAATCCGGAAAGCGACGGTGATTATACAGTCGGAATTTGTCATGGGGACTTAAATCAGCATAATATTCTGTTTACATCGGCAGGACCTGCACTGATACATATGGAACGTGCCCGTCCCGGTGCGCAGATTTCAGACCTGAGCAATTTTATGCGCAAAATACTGGAAAAATATGACTGGGAAGAACGTCTTGGAATGGATATCCTGCAGGAATACTGCAGGGTCCATGAACTGCAGAAGACTGATCTGCAGGGATTGTATTACCGGTTGTCTTACCCGGAAAAATTCTGGAAGATCGCGAATCATTATTATAATTCCAGCAAAGTATGGGATTCCGGGAAAAACAGAGAAAAATTATCAAAAGAGATCCGGCAGAACGTGTCACGCAGCCGTTTCCTGAAAAAATTGAAGGAAATGCTGTAGTATCTGAAACGCTGCCCGCAGCAAAACGATTGCGAAAAGATCACGAAAATGCAGGTTTTTCCTGCAAATCCGGTTTATTTTTAGGGTAAAATATGATATACTTAACTCAAAATATTGATTTTTTCAGGAGGAATAATTATGGGTTACAGAGAAGTATATGAATCATGGTTGAACAATCCTTATTTTGATGAGGGGACAAAAGATGAGTTGAAACAGATCGCAGATAATGAAAAAGAAATAGAAGATCGCTTTTACATGGATCTGGAGTTTGGTACGGCAGGCCTGCGCGGAGTGATCGGAGCGGGAACCAACCGCATGAATGTTTATACGGTGCGCAAGGCGACGCAGGGACTGGCAAACTATATTATCAAAGTTGGCGCACAGGCAAAAGGCGTGGCAATTGCATATGATTCCAGAAGAATGTCGCCGGAGTTTGCAAAAGAAGCGGCGTTATGTCTGGCAGCAAACGGAATCAAAGCTTACATATTTGACAGCCTTCGTCCGACTCCGGAATTATCCTACGCAGTACGTTATCTTGGCTGTACAGCCGGAATCAACATTACTGCAAGCCATAATCCTCCTGAATATAACGGATATAAAGTGTACTGGGAGGACGGCGCTCAGATCACGCCACCGCATGACAGCGGCATTATGGATGAAGTAAAAAATGTAACTGATTACGCCACAACAAAGACAATGGATGAGGAAGCTGCAGCTGCAGCGGGCCTGTATGAAGTGATCGGAGCAAATATTGATGATCCGTACATTGCAGAACTTAAGAAGCTTATCTTAAACCAGGATGCGATTGATGCGGCTGCGGATTCTCTGAAGATCGTATATACTCCGCTTCATGGAACCGGAAATATCCCGGTGCGCAGAGTGTTAAGGGAGCTGGGCTTTAAACATGTATATGTAGTGCCGGAGCAGGAACTTCCGGACGGTGAATTCCCGACAGTAAGTTATCCGAACCCGGAGGCGGCGGAAGCGTTTGCGCTCGGTCTTGCAATGGCAAAAGATCTGGATGCGGATCTGGTGCTGGCTACAGACCCGGATGCGGACCGTCTCGGCGTGTATGTAAAGGATCAGGAGACAGGGGAATATCATTCCCTGACCGGAAATATGTCCGGCTGCCTGATCGGAGCTTATGAGATCAGCCAGAGAAAAGAAAAATATGGACTTCCGGATGACGGTGCATTTGTAAAATCCATCGTTTCCACCAATTTGGCTGATGCGATCGCAGCAGACTATGGCGTAAAACTTTACGAAGTTCTGACCGGATTTAAGTTTATCGGACGCAAGATGCTGGAATTTGAGACAACAGGAAACGGAACGTATTTGTTTGGTATGGAAGAGAGCTACGGATGTCTGCCGGGAACATACTGCCGCGACAAAGATGCGGTCGTAGCGTCCATGGTGCTCTGCGAGGCAGCAGCTTATTACAAGAACCAGGGCAAGACTCTGTGGGATGCAATGCTTGAACTCTATGGAAAATATGGATATTACAAAGATGATGTAAAATCCATCACATTAAAAGGTATCGAGGGCCTTGAGAAGATTCAGACGATCATGTCCACGTTGAGAGATAATACCCCAAGTGAGATCGGCGATGCAAAGGTATTGTATGCAAGGGACTATAAGAAAGATACCATTACAAATATGGCTACCGGAGAAGTAACGCCGACAGGCCTTCCGGCTTCCAATGTACTGTATTATGAGCTTCCGGATGATGCATGGGTATGCTTCCGTCCGTCAGGTACAGAACCGAAACTGAAATTCTACTATGGTGTAAAAGCAGACACAATGGAGGGCGCTGAGGAAAAAGCGGCTTCTCTGGGGGCAGCAGTGCTCGCAATTGTGGAACCGATGCTCAATGCATAGGATTTGTGGGGGTATGATTAGAAATATCTTGACAAACATAGGGAAAAACAGTATAAATATTCTATAACAAAAAAATAGAGAATAAACCTGAAACAGTGAGGTTCTATAGGAGGACGTAATAATGAACAAGACAGAATTAGTTGCAGCTATTGCAGAGAAGGCTGAATTATCCAAAAAAGACGCAGAGAAAGCTCTCGCAGCATTTACAGATGTAGTGGCAGAAAGCTTAAAGAACGGCGATAAAATCCAGTTAGTAGGTTTTGGTACATTTGAAGTATCCGAGCGGGCTGAGAGAACAGGAAGAAATCCTCAGACAGGAGAGAATATTACAATTCCGGCTTCCAAAGCTCCGAAATTCAAAGCTGGAAAAGCTTTAAAAGATATTGTAAACGCATAAAAGAATCAGTTTGTGAGCCGTTTCCCAAGGGAAGCGGCTCGTTCGTTTGTACCATAGGAAATTGCTCCGCAATATTCCTATGATACAAAATCCCTACGGGAAAACGATGCGCAAGGAGGAATTATGAGATTAGACAAATTTTTAAAGGTATCCCGCCTGATCAAACGCCGTACTGTCGCAAACGAGGCCTGTGATGCAGGTCGTGTCATGGTGAACGGCAAGCCGGCGAAGGCGTCATTGAATGTGAAAGTCGGGGATATCATTGAGATTGCATTCGGAAATAAATCCGTAAAAGTGGAAGTACTTCAGATCGCGGACACTTCCAGAAAAGAAGAAGCAAAAGAAATGTTTCGATACCTGTAACTGTTTCATAGACAAGTTTTTCAATTGTTGTAATATCTGTAAGAAACCTCCCATATAATAGAAACAACGAGGGAGGTTTTTTGTATGGAAGAGAGACAGGCATCCAGACAGCACAAAATAATTCTCACGAACAGAGGAACTTGTGCATTAAATGGAATTTCGGATATTTTATCCTTTGACGTAAATGAGATTTTACTTGAAACAGATATGGGAATGCTCATGATACGGGGAACAGATCTGCATGTGAACCGCCTGACGCTGGAAAAAGGGGAAGTAGATATATCAGGAAAAATAGATTCCCTGCAGTACTCAGATATGGCGAAAGGAGGCAGACAGGGAGAATCGCTCCTCAGTCGTCTGTTCAAGTGATGATCAACCAGGATATTCCACAGCAGGCAAGGCTGTTTTTGATGGCGGCGTCAACCGGCATAGGAATGTTGTTCGTGTATGACCTGTTCAGAATTTTCCGGCGGGTGGCAAAGCATGGAACAACCTGGATCGCCATTGAAGATATGTTTTTCTGGGTCGGCTGTGCCTTTTGGCTCTTTCGGCTTATGTACAGGCAGAATGACGGAAATATCAGAGGATTTGTGATCCTCGGGGTATTTGCAGGAATGTTGCTCTACAGCCTGGGATGCAGCCGTTTCATTGTAAGGGGCGGAACGGCAATACTGCAGTTCATTGTAAAAATAATGGCGAAAGCCGTGAGGGGGCTGTCCGCCCCATTCCGGTTCGTCGGGCGGCGTATCGGGCTGGGAGCAAAGTCGGCCGGACATTTATGTAAAAAAAATGGCCGCTATATGAAAAAACGATTGAAAAAATTGTGCAAAGCAGTTAGAATGGGTTTATGCAAACTTTGATGAAGGTGGCGTTACATATGCAGAAAATGAAAAAGAAGAAAAAGAAACAAAATCGTGCCGGTAAAATATGCATTTCCTGCATAGTGTTGGTGATGACGTTGATCCTGTCTGTTCAGATCGTGCGGCTGTATGGGAAAAATGAGGAATATAAACAACAGCAGAAACAGCTGGAGGCACAGCTTCAGGAGGAACAGGAGAGGGCGAAGGATTTACAGGAACAGGAAGATTATGTTGGTTCGGACCAATATGTGGAAGATACCGCCAAGTCCAAATTGGGAATGGCTTATGAGGATGAAATCGTATTTAAAGAGCAGTAACAGTAAGACCATCGTGTGAAACGGTGGTCTTTTTTTAGGAAATTACCCTGCAATATCCGGAAAAACTTCTTAAAATACTTGAGCACCATAAAATCGATTCGAAAAGATAAAGGGAAACGAACTTTGCCGAAAAGTTTTTAAAAAACGGACAATCGTTTGACAAAGATTTTTGACCGGACGTTTTAGAATATCTCCCAGACTAAAATGTCAGGAGGAATAAATTATGAAACGATTTGATCTGAAGCAACTGGTAATCTGTATTTTGGCGGTATTATCGTCCCGGTTTGAGGTGGCGGGGGTGCATCCGCTCGTTCCGACTATTTTTATGACCGGATTTCTGTCCGGCGTCAATCGAAGCCTGCTGTTTTTGTGTACGATCGGCGGTCTGATCGTATTGGCGCCGGTCACGGCGCTCGTCAAATACGGGCTTGCCGTGATCCTTTCCGCAGTACTTGTGAAATTGTTTGAATGGTATTTTCAGAAATGCAGAACCTTCGTGGCGGCTGCGTTGGCAGGTATTGTCACCGTAGGGATCACTCTCTCCTGGGAGATGATGAAGATTCACAATACGAGTACCGTGCTGATCGGAGTTCTGGAAGGAGTGTTTATCTATGGATTTGTTTACGTGTGTACCCGGCTTTCCTATCTGTTCCTGGACTGGGAACCCTATATGCAGGGGGCAGGGCCGGTATATGTTCAGGGAGGACAAAAACTGAGTGATTATGCGGAATCCTTTGAAAAATTGTCCAGGACATTCCATCAAATGAATCGCTACAAGGACGATTTTACGGCAGAGGAGCTGAGCAGGATGCAGAGCGAGGTCACAGGGAGAGTCTGCGTGTCCTGCAGCCAGTGCGCGGTATGCTGGGAAAATGATGAGACGCCCATGTATCAGATCTTGTACCGCTTTCTGCAGTCCCTGCAGCGGGGGAAAGATGTGGAGGACAGCAGGGAAGAGCTGAATCAGTATTGCCCTTATACGCAGGAGCTGGTGGAGCAGGTGTTATTGGTCTTTGAAAAGGCACATCTGAATATGGCATGGTATAACCGCCTGCAGGAGAACCGGGATGTTATCGCACAGCAATTGGATGCGATGGCCTATATCATGGAGGACTGTGCACGGGAAGAGCAGGATGTGACGGCAAAAGAGGGAAAGATAACTGCAACGGTTCGTTACGCTTGGAAAGAAAGAGGGGTAATGATTGAAAGCCTGCGCATTTTACAGAACGCGGGAGGCAAGCTTAAAATTCTGTTCAGGGGAAGAACAAGAGGAAATAAATGTATATCTGTGAAAGAAATGGCAAAAATAATCAGCAGTATGACGGGGCGCAGCTTTGCCCCGTCTAAGGACAGCAAGGCCCTGCTTGGGGAAAAAAGTGCATCGCTCATATTTCTGGAGACCTGCCGTTTGACTGCGTATTACGGCGTGGCGCGGGCGGTGCGGGAGGATGAACAGGTATCGGGAGACAATTTTTCCTTCCAGATGCTTGACAACGGAAAGTGTGTCATGAGCGTTTCGGATGGCATGGGAAGCGGTTATGCGGCTTGTAAAGAAAGCGAAATGGTGATAGATTTAATAGAGAAATTCATGGAGGCCGGGTTTCGTCCGGACACGGCGCTTCGGATGATGAATTCCGCGATGGTGACGCACGGAGAAAACAATTTGTTTTCTACTGTGGACATGATGTATCTGGATCTGGACAGCGGCGTCGGTGAATTTTATAAGGTCGGGGCGTCGGTGACTTTTATCCGCCATGGGAAGGATGTGCTTTGTGTGGATTGTGTCAGTATGCCGGTTGGCGTATTTGCCAATCAGCAGGCGCCAAAAAGCTGTGAGGAGCTGGGTAACGGTGATTTTGTTGTGATGGTGACGGACGGCGTGCTGGAGCATCTGCATGTGGAGGATCCGAAAGAGACAGTGATGGATATTATCCGGGCAGTGGATACGAACAATCCCGCGCAGTTTTCCAGGGAGATATTGGAACAGGTATTGTTATACACCGGAGGGAGAGTGCGGGATGATATGACTGTTTTAACCGCGGGGATATGGGAAAAGTAGAAGTGGAGGCGCTATGCAAAAGAAAATACAGATATTTTTGGAAAAGTATCATATGATAGAACAGGGTGATCATATCATTGCGGGCATTTCCGGAGGTGCGGATTCTGTCTGCCTTCTGTTGGTCTTAAAGAAACTGCAGGAGACGATAGATTTTAACCTGACCGCTGTCCATGTAGAACATGGAATCCGGGGTGAGGAGAGCCTCCGGGACGCCGCATTTGCAGAAAAATTCTGTCAGGAGCAGCAGATTCCGTTTCTGATGTTTTCTGTGGACGCCCCCAAAAAGGCGGAGGAAGGCCGTCAAACGTTGGAGGAAGCCGCAAGAGAACTGCGTTATAACTGTTTTTATCAGGCATGTCAACGCTGCGGGGGAAATAAGATCGCAGTGGCGCATCACGGAGATGACTGTGCGGAGACGATATTGTTTCATTTAAGCAGAGGAACCGGAATACGGGGGCTTTGCGGTATTGTTCCGGTGCGGGACGGCCCGGCGGATTTTTTTGCACCGGAAGCCGGGGAACCGTCGTATCCGGTGATCCGTCCTCTGCTCGGAGTGACTCGGACGGAAATTGAGCAGTTTCTGGAAAAGCGGGGACAGACGTACTGCATGGACAGTACAAACGGCGACATGTCGCTGACAAGAAACCGGATCAGAAACAAAGTTTTGCCGGAGCTTGAAGCCGTCAATTCACAGACAGTACAGCATATGGTCAGGACGGCAGGATATCTGGAGGAGGTGTGTGATTTCCTTGATACTGCGGCGTGGGAGGCCGGTAAAGAGTATGTGATCTGCGCCTATGAGAGAGAACAGATACAGGAAATACGCATTTTGGCGGAAGGTTTTGCGGCGCTCCATCCGGTTCTTCAGAAAAATCTGATCCATCGGCTTTTGGGAGAAATCGCAGGCAGCCGAAAGGATATCACCGCTTCGCATATAGATTCGGTCTGCAGCCTGTTTGAACACGGCGTGGGAAAGGTTCAGTCGCTTCCGTATGGAATTTGGGCAAAAAGAGAATACGATGCCGTGGCGTTTATGCGCCGGGAGAATATGAGTGGGCGTTTGGACAAAAATGAGAATGAAGAAAAGGAATTACAGATTCCCGGTGAGACTGTTTGGGATGACAGCCTGCACATACGGACAGAAATCTTTCCGTATGATGGAAATTTTAAAAAAATTCCGCAAAAAACATATACGAAATGGTTTGATTATGATAAAATAAAAAATACTGTTCAGGTGAGAACAAGACGGCCGGGAGATTATTTTCAGGTAGATGGATCCGGCGGACATAAGAAGCTGAAGAACTTTTTGATTGATGCAAAAGTCCCGCAGGAGAAGCGGAGCAGGATAGTGCTTCTGGCGGAGGGCAGCCATATTTTGTGGGCAGTCGGTTATCGCATCAGCGAAGCTTATAAAGTAACACAAAAGACAAAGCGCATTTTATCTATATGCGTAGATGGAGGAAAAAACGAAAATGAGTGAATCGATCAGAGTTATGTTTACCGAGGAGCAGGTAGACGGCAAAATCAGAGAACTTGGCGCGAAAATCAGTGAAGATATGGATGGGGAACCGTTGAAGGTTATCTGCATTTTAAAGGGCGCCAGTTTTTTTGCGTGTGAACTGGCAAAGCGTATTACAGTCCCGGTTTCCATTGATTTTATGTCCGTGTCCAGTTACGGAGACGGAACGGAATCAACGGGCGTGGTGAAGATCGTGAAAGATCTTGACAGTCCCGTTGAAGGGGAAAATGTGCTGATCGTGGAGGATATTATCGACTCCGGAAACACATTAAATTTCCTGGCGGAGCATTTTAAAAACAGAGGGGCAAAGAGCGTCCGCATCTGTGCTCTGCTGAGTAAGCCGTCACGCCGGGTAGTAGAAGTTCCGGCTGATTATATCGGCTATGAGATACCGGACGTATTTGTCGTTGGGTATGGACTTGACTATGCGCAGAAATATCGGAATCTGCCATATATAGGAGTTGTTGAATTTAATTAGAAAAAAGGAGGACCTTGAGATTGAGACGGAATTTTAGAGGCCTTGGAGTATATATATTTATTTTACTGATCATCGTGCTTGTCTGGTATTCCTTTGACGCCAGGGGATTTTCGGCAAACACCTGTACTTATACGGAATTTCAGGAAGCGTTGGTACAGGATGAGATAGATTCGATCGTGATCAAACAGAATGAGGAAGTGCCGACCGGCGTTCTGACGCTTACGATGAAGGACGGACAGAGAGAACAGCTGAGTGTGTCCGACGTCAAGGAAGTGGAGCGTCTGCTTCTCGAAAATGATTTTGGAAATTATACGTTGAAGGATGTGCCGGGAGAAAACATTCTGGTTTCCATCCTGCCTACGATACTCATTGTGGTAGTGGTCATTTTTATGTTTATGATGATGTCCGGGCAGTCGGGCGGCGGCAGTAACTCCAAGATGATGAATTTTGGAAAGAGCCGGGCAAAAATGACTACCGGAGAAAATGTAAAAGTAAAGTTTGATGATGTGGCGGGGCTGCACGAAGAAAAAGAAGAGCTGGAGGGAATGGTTGATTTCCTGAAAGATCCGGCAAAATATACGAAGCTTGGCGCCAGAATACCAAAGGGCGTGCTGCTTGTAGGACCTCCCGGTACGGGAAAGACGCTGATCGCGAAAGCTGTTGCGGGCGAAGCGGGAGTACCGTTTTTCAGCATTTCGGGTTCCGATTTTGTGGAAATGTTTGTCGGAGTCGGCGCATCCCGTGTGAGAGATATGTTTGAGGACGCCAAGAAACATGCTCCCTGTATTGTATTTATCGACGAGATCGACGCGGTAGGACGCCGGCGTGGAACAGGAATGGGCGGCGGCCATGACGAGCGCGAGCAGACGCTGAACCAGCTTCTTGTGGAGATGGATGGATTTGGCGTAAACGAGGGGATCATTGTGGTGGCTGCCACCAACCGTGTGGATATTCTTGATCCGGCGCTGCTGCGTCCGGGACGTTTCGACCGGAAAGTGTATGTAGGCCGTCCGGATGTGGGAGGCCGTGAGCAGATCCTGAATGTCCATGCGAAAAATAAACCGCTCGGTGATGATGTGGACTTGAAACAGATCGCTCAGACAACTGCCGGGTTTACCGGAGCGGATCTTGAGAATCTGCTGAACGAGGCCGCGATTATTGCCGCCAAGGATAAACGCATGTACATCTGCCAGGATGATATTCGCAAGGCGTTCATCAAAGTCGGGATCGGTGCGGAGAAAAAGAGCCGTATCATTACAGAGAAAGAGAAACGTATTACTGCATTCCATGAGGCAGGCCATGCGATCCTGTTCCATGTGCTTCCGGATGTGGGGCCGGTGTATACCGTTTCCATTATCCCGACAGGCGTAGGTGCGGCAGGTTATACGATGCCGCTGCCGGAAAAGGATGAAATGTTCAATACAAAGGGCAGAATGCTCCAGGAGATCATTGTTGATCTGGGAGGCCGCGTGGCTGAGGAATTGATCTTTGACGATATTACTACCGGGGCGTCCCAGGATATCAAACAGGCGACCGCCGTGGCGAAAGCAATGGTCACAAAGTATGGTATGTCCGAAAATATCGGTTTGATCAATTATGATAACGATGACGATGAAGTATTCATCGGACGAGATCTGGCTCATACGAGGGGATACAGCGAGAGCGTTGCGTCCCGTATCGATTCGGAAATTAAGCGGATCGTGGATGAGTGTTATGTAAAGGCCCGTGAGATCATCAGCGAAAATAAAGATGTGCTGCATCGGTGCGCTGAACTTCTTTTAGAAAAAGAAAAAATCAGCCGGGCTGAATTTGAAGCATTATTTTCCGATACAGAAGAGAAAAATAATGTGTCTGCTGAGGGAGACTTTGTGGAAGATTGACAGATAATTGTGTAGATTTCTGTGAAAATCGGAGATGGTTACCTAAAAGTAATGGGAAAAGTGTACAAAAAATAAAGAGAAAAATTGTCAAGTTTATGCACACTTATTTGATAGGATTTGTTATTATAATACCTGTAAATACCCCCAATACATTATATAGTTTTTTGCTACCCCCATAGTAAAAAATACCTTCTC
>CAZJSI010000008.1:0-14250 GCA_964548675.1 uncultured Eubacterium sp.
TCAGTGGGAGTTCAATCTCCCATCTGATATACGCTCCGCGAGGATGCGCAGGGATCTGTCCGGGGCGGCGTCTTTATTCTTCCATAACAGAATAGGTTTTCTCAAACTCATCCCTTGCAACAAAATTGAAATCCACATCTTCTATCTCTCCCGCCTCATTGCGCGTTACACTGTAAAACACAATGACTGCGTTCCTGGCCGCGGTCAGTGGCGCCCCCCACAAAAAGGCGCTGAAATAGTTCTGTTGATCCTCCTCATGGATGGTCAGCCTGTCTGTCGACAACAGATATTTTATCTCTTCGCACACAGGCATATCCGCTTCCCAAATATCCACCGGCTTTGGAAACTGCATATATTCGTCTCCGCTTATATGCCTGTGATTCTTCTCAAACCAATCTTTTTTATTCGGATACGGGGACCCCGAACTGTCCACTTTGAAATAATCGCCTGCATCCGCCTTTTCTCCTGTTCCGCCTTTTGCCTCCTGCGAAAACAACTCATATGTTCCGTCGCCTTTTGTACGGATTTTTCCCTCTTCCATCATTTTCTGCTCCATAGGCGATCCCTCTCCCAAACGGTACGCCAAAACGGTTTTTCCTTCTTTTTTCATCGCTTTTTTCATGGCACATTTTTCCTTTCTGATTTTAAGAATACTTGATACTTCCTGATTATATCCAATAAAAAAATTATTTTTTCTTTATCTTCTGTGCCACTGAGACAATGAGCAGTACGACAAGCCAGATAAATCCCAGAGCGAATAAGAGAAAACCAAGTGTATCACTTCCCACAACACCGATAAAAGGCGCATAGGCTTCCGTTCCCAGCATGATAAACTGAGACAGTGTCAGGCACAATGCAATGATAAACTGAGCAAAGACAGAAGAATGCTTCTGCGTCAGTTTTCTGTAGATCCATACAAAAAAGCACAAAACTGCCACGAGAATACAGCCCACAATGAAAACGCCGCTCTGATCCGCATGTCTGGCCACCCTGGCTCCCGATTTTACGCCGCTCCGGATCGCGGCCAGAAAGGCCACCGGAATAGCACAGGCCCAGCCGTTCTTCTTCTTTTTCATTCCTCCCTTACCGGCCAATACGCGGTACAACCCGGCGATCTCCGGTCTGAGGCTGTCCGGATCGGCTCCCCGCAGCCGATACACATCGACAATATAAGCATAGATCTCTTTTTTTAAATTGGAAGCTTCCAACATTCTGCAGAATCCGGAAAGGAACTCACGATTTCGCAGAATTTCCTGGTATGGGGCTTTTTTAAAAAACTCACGGTATATTTTTACATTATTCCGATATTGAGGACTCATAAGAAGCTCCATCTCCAACAATGCTTTCTGGCATAATTGATGCACGCGATCCGCCTCTTTTTCCGCCTCCTGATGCATGACTCTGTCAAAGTCGTATTGCCCGCGATCCGTCTCTCTTTCTTCCGCCTCCCGATGCATGACTCTGTCAAAGTCACATTGCCCGTGATCCTCCCCGTCTTTTGGAGCAGGTATTTCATCATCTGCTCTCCCGGTATGCTGCAAAACCTCATCAAAATTGTATCTTGTTTCGTTTTCCAGCAATTCTTCCTCTGTTTCCTGCAGCGTTTCTTCAAATTCCCGCCTTGCTCTTTCTTCCCTTGCCTGCTGCAGATTCTCATAATCTTCCAGATTCCGGACTCTCTGTTCCGCGTTTATTCTCTCCTCTGTCCGGCGCAGGATCTCATCAAAATCCTTTCTCTCCGTTCGGGACTCCCCCGGTTTGGCGGGATCATCCGCCTCAAAAGGCGCCCGGCTGCCACGCTCCGGCTCCGGCTTTCTCCGGCTTCTGTTCATCCTTACAAGTAACCGGTATGCCTCGTGAATTTTCTGAAATTCTTCCGGCTGCTCCTCCGGATGAAACTCCTTTGAGAGCGCCGCATATGCTGCCCTGATCTCCTCCGGGGAGCATCCCGGTTCAAGACGCAGAATACGATAAGCTGTCAACTGGTCCATCCGCCCGTTCCTCCGTTCAAGTTTCCGTCAAAACCATCCTCGTCCATGTCCTCATCCTCTTCCCACTCATCCTCTTTAAATTCCTGAAAGGAAAACGGAGGGGCAAAAGGATCATAATTTTCCAACTGTCCTATAATCTGTTCCAGAAATTCCCGGTACTTCTGAATCGAACGCTGATTCTGTCTGGACAACAGATAATCAAAATGCCGAATATAGTATTGGATCTGATCACGCAATTCCGGACCTGTCTCCTCGTACAGGGCCTGCAGCTTTTCCATTACCAGTTTATTTTCAGATATATCCTTTGGATGCACCTTCAGCTTTTCCAGCTGGGCCATTCTGTATTTGATCTCCCATTCGTTCATATTTTCAGAAAATACCTTTGATACCGTTTTTCCTGTGGAAACGACCGTCACATCCACCACCAGGATTCCATTCAGGTCATATGTAAAGCGGACGTCCGCTGATTCCTCGCCTTTCTTCCTCGCCGGAACCGCTACATCCAGTTCCCCCAGCAGCAGATTGTCCGCCGCATAGGGATGCTCCCCCTGAAGAATTTTGATCGTGATCAGATTCTGATTGTCATTTACTGTGTAAAAACGCTGTACTCTGGAACAGGGCAGTACGGTATTGCGCTCCACGATAGGGCACATATAAGGGTGTCCCGGACTTGCTTCGTTATAGATCTCCGTACCGAGAGTAAAGGGGCAGATATCCGTCAACACATAGTCCTTTACCTCCTCCTGACGGGCCTTTACCCCGCATACCAGCCCTAATCCGCGGGCGATCAGTTCGTCACAATTCCCTGTCACCAACGGCGTCTGGCCAAATAAATGCCGGATGTAGGACTGGATCAGTGGCATTTTGCTGGAACCCCCCGCCATCACAACGGCATCAATCTCATCCACCCGCAATCCTCCGTCCTGCAGGGCGCGGGTGAGCACTTTTTTGATCCGATTCAGGATCGATGCGCTGTCCTCCATCAGCCGTTCATTTGTATAAACACTCTGATATGTCTTTCCACAAACCACTGCGGTCATTTTTGCTGATTCATCTTCCGAAAGCTTCCGCTTGCAATGCTCCGCCTGGCGCAGCAAGATCGCGTATTCTTTCCTGCTCACCTGACTCTTTTCGATCCTGTGCTCTTTCAGGAAGCTCTGTGCCATCGCCTCATGAAAATCATCGCCTCCGAGACGGTTATCGCCGGACACGGAAATAATCTCCACCATCGTATCAAAACAGTCCACAACCGACACATCCAGGGTACCGCCGCCAAAGTCAAATACAAGGAACAACTGCTCCCGGCTCGCATCAAAATAGGAAGCCAGGGCAGCCGCACTCGGCTCGTTGATGATCCGGTTTACATGTACTCCCGCCAAAGCACCTGCCCTCTTTGTGGCCGCTCTCTGCTTATCATGGAAATAAGCCGGAACAGAAATGACCGCTTCCTCGATTTCTTCTCCCAGATATTCCCTGGCATCCTCCACAATGGAACTCACCACAAATCCGGAAAGCTCCTCCGGAAGAAACATCCGTCCGCCCATTTTCCATTTCCGGTCCAGCCCCATGTCTTTCTTAAAGGAAGCCGCCGTTGCTTCCGGGTTCGTCACAAGCCGTTCCCTTGCAAGCTCTCCCACCACTACGCTGCCGTCCTCCATGACACTCACCACACTGGGCGTCAGATATGATCCGAAACGATTGGGGATCAATTCCACCCCTCCGTTTCGGAAAACTGCCCCCAGGGAATTCGTTGTTCCCAGATCAATGCCTATCACAGCCATGTTTTAAACCTCCTCCAAGATTCCAGTAAATCATTTTGTTTCAAGTATATCGTCTATTTCATTTTCATTCCGCGCTGCAGATGATTAACAATTTCATGGCATCACGATTTTTTAATTTACAAACATTAAAATCTGATGTATAATTCATTTTGTATTAAATAAAATATATTTAGTGCTGATGAAGCGGTGTCTATTTTTAGGTGCTTTAGTTCATAGGTGCTGAACAGATTAAAAGGGGCTTTCCAACGGTGTCTGCTTTGCAGGTGCTTTAGTTGGGAAGTTCTTTTCATTTTCCCCATTTCATATAATCATAAATCAAAATCAAACGCCTAATATTTGTTCTTATACCAGCTTTCGAATTTTGGAGCACATTGACATCATTCTTGAAAATTTCTAATAGGACTATTTCCAATTCTGACACATCTATTTTGTCCTCCGGTAAATAGGCAATCAATCCGGTCGCTTTTTCCAATGATTTTTTCTCATTGTCCCATATTTGCTTCACCGAGTTGTAATCCCCTAATCTCTGGCGGTTCTTTTTTATTGTTTTTGAAATGATAAAATTAAAATCCTGTTTTCTTGCCGCTTCCAAACATTTAGGATAATCTCCTGATGCTTCTGACAAATATTTGTTTACCGGAAGCCTGCCAGAATTTTGTTTGATCAGCTTTTCAAAAGCGTATTTAAGGAGATCGTCTGCTGAAAACTCAATGTCTTCTGTAATAATATTCCTGTACCATTCATCTGCCTCCAATCCATGAAGACCTTTAAGCCCCAAATCACTGTATTTTCCAATTGCCATTACCAATTCTTCATCATCTACTCTCGCATCCTCAATGGATGCCACACGCAGTTTTGCAGTAGGCACGCTAGTCACCGTGAAATCATATAATTCCTGTTTAAATCTTCGTAAAATCCGAACAGGAAGTTTTGCCTTTTTCCCTTCCAGAGCCTTATAAATCAGTTTAAAATCATCTACGGTAATTTTTTTCATTGTAAGCGGCTTATTATCCACCATAATGGTGTATGATGACACCTCAGCTTTTACTTTACCCCTTTGATATTCCACAAAAACAAACCTATCCTCCAATAGTTTGAGTTGCTCTGCATCAAGACAATTCACAATCGCTTTAATGATTTTCTGTATGTTACTATCACTGATGGAATATCCCATAAAAATGATTGGATACTCCATAAAAATCGTCATAAGTTTTGCCGCCAGGTAAGTACTATTATGATCAAACTCCAGATAATCCTGCTCATTGATAACAAGGCTTCCCGGATCTTCGACAGAACCATGAATCTTAAAAATCTCTGCAATCCCCTGAATTGCAGAAAATATCAACTGTTTCTGTCCAACATATTTTGTATAACCCTGGAAATAACTTTCTATAAAGGAATCATAATTTGTAGTTATGACACCCGCAATATTCTTGTCAGATAAAATTGATAACATTTCTATCTCTGCTTTGTATGCTTCAACAACAATACAGTTTCTTTTTATATAGTTTGCCACCTCTGCTTTAAAAGGCGACACGCCCTCTTTAATTTTTTCAAGGCTTTCCGCATTCACAGTTCGAATGGAAGAATCAGAAAACCATTTTAAGTCATAATCCTCCTGAATAAGCTCTGCAACTTTAGGCAGTAAACCTACCGGGCATTTTAATTTGGATGCCCTATTTTCATAGGAACTATATGCAAAATCATCGTCCTTAATCTGTCTGGCAAAATATTCTAAAAGCCCTTTCCAATCTGGCAGATTATAGTACCTGCGTGTGATACCAGAACCGAGAAACAAAAATGGCGTAGTATTAAAATTATTAATTATATCTTCAATATTCATATCATTCCTCCAGTATTGCCTTTTTTCTCTCTGTAGAACAGTTATTCCCTGGAAGTAATTTGCCTAGATTGTGTTTCTGCAAGCATGAAATAAATCTCATTTTTCATTTTGCTCCTTTATAAACACATACTCATTTTCCGAAGATAATCCCGGACGAAAACAATATCCTAACCTGTCAAAAGTTTTTAACTGTTCCAAATCTTCCACATCATTTTCCGCCATATAGCGGACCATCTCGCCCCGTGCCATCTTCGCCTGGGTTCCCTTCTGAATTACTTTTCCGTCTTTCAGCTCACCGAAGATACATGTCAAAAAGCGATCTTCCGGCTGCAGATAAGCTTCAATGCATTTGGAATATTCTTTGGAAGCCAGATTCAACACGCATCTGTCCTTATCCATAACCTCCCGGTACAGCTTATCTCCCCAGAATTCATACAGGTTCTTCGTCCCGGATACTTTCGCTTTCGCCTGCATTTCCAGACGATACGGCGTCACGCCATCCAGAGGTTTCAACACGCCGTAGAACGCGGAGAGGATACGCAGATGTCTCCGCACATAATTCCAGGCATTTTCCGTAAATACCATCGGCGCCATATACTGATATTGTATCCCCTCATAGGAGATCAGCGCGGGCGTCAGGTTTTTCTTAAGATCCATCTCCCGAAAACGACCAAAATTCAATTCCGCCAGCTTATCGTTGCAGCTCCAGAGTTTTTTCGCCTCCTCATAGGAAAGATCCTGGATCCAGTGCATCAGCGTCTCTGTCTCCTCCGGAAAGGCCGGAGTATCTTCCGGTAAAAACGTATCCGTATCCACGTTCATTTTCTTTGCCGTTGAAATTATGATCCTCATTCCAGGCTCTCCAGCATCTGTCCGGGATTGTCCGCCGCTTTCACTTTTCCGAAAGCTTTCGCAATCATTCCGTCTTCATCGATCAGATAGGTTGTACGCACTACGCCCATCGTTTTTTTGCCATACATATTTTTCTCTTTCCACACATCATACGCCTGTATCGCTGAAAGCTCCGTATCGGAAAGAAGTGTGAAAGGAAGACTGTATTTTTCTTCAAATTTTTTATGGGAAGCCACGCTGTCCTTGCTCACTCCGAGCACAACCGCCCCTTTTTCCGTAAACTGTGGATAAAGTTCACCAAAACCGCATGCCTGCTTCGTACAACCCGGCGTGTTATCCTTTGGATAAAAATATAAGATCACTTTCTTTCCCCTGTATTCCTCCAATGTGTGCATTGTTCCATTCTGATCCGGCAGTTCAAACGCCGGTGCTTTTGTTCCGATCTCTAACATGATTGACTCCTTTTCTATGATTTATGCTGCTTAAACGCCATATCTCTTCTATTATTTATGTTGCTTAAACAACGCATCTCTTCTATATATTCATGCTGCTTAAACGCCATATCTCTTCTGTTATTTATGTTGCTTAAACAACGCATCTCTTCTATATATTCATGCTGCTTAAACGCCATATCTTTTCTGCTATTTATGCTGGTTAAATACCACATCTCCCGATTCCTCAAAAATCTCAATCAGATTGCCCGTATTGTCACGGATAAATACGCCGTATGTATCATCCACTTCCGCAACCATAGCGATCTCCACTCCAAGAGCTTCCAGTTCGGTTTTCGCTTTCCGTCCATCCGGCACCCCAAAGGACATATGCTTATTTCCATGCGTCATCAGATCGCGGTTTGGTATTTTTCTGTCTTCCGGAAGAGGATTTGCCCCGGGCGCTTCAAATACCTCCAACAAAAATCCCACTCCCTGCAAATGTGCCACTTTGATACCCGCTCCGGGAATTTCCGAACGGTTTACCACGGTAAATCCAAAAATATCCGAATACCATTTTATCGTTTCTTCAATATCTGCCACACTGATCGCGCAGTGATTGATGCCATTGATCTTTACTGCCATTATTTTTCCTCCCTGATTTTTTATCTCTATAGGACAGTATATCGAAAAAAAGCATAAAGCGCAATCATCAAAACCGTTTCAATTGTCAACCATTATTTTTATTTTATGGTTGACAATTCCTTCTATCCGACCTATACTAAGACAAGAAAAGTGTGCTGCGCACACCCTCGCGATCAAAAACTTCGAAAGCACAGCTTTTCTTGCCGCGCCGAGCACGATTGCAAAGCAATATTTTCCTCTCGTGCGAGTGCGCATACTATTTTTGTAATATAGGAAGTCCAAAGGACTTTCCTAATATCACAAGAAAAGCAATGAAAGGAATGAATGATTTAATTATGAAAGAAAAATTATCTGTACAGGAAATGACTACCATGGCTCTGCTCGCTGCATTATTATGCGTATCCTCTTACATAAGTATCCGGCTTCCGTTTTCCATGGTTCCGATCACCGCACAGACACTTGTGATCAATCTGATCGCTCTGCTGTTAAAACCGAAGAAAGCCGGTATCACCGTCGGTATCTGGATTCTTCTGGGACTTGTCGGGCTTCCGGTATTTTCCAACGGAACCGGCGGATTCGGGGTATTGGCGGGTGCCACCGGCGGTTATATCATCGGATATCTGGTGGCCGTTATGATCATATCCTTTGTAAAAGGAAGGAAAAACAATATTGTGAGAAATACTGTATCCGTTATCGCAGTGGGAATTCCGGTTATCTATGTCATCGGAGTACCATGGCTTAAAATGGTGGCGGGACTTGACTGGAAAGCTGCTATCCTCACCGGACTTGTGCCGTTCATTGCAGGAGACCTTATTAAGGCTGTGGCTTCCGTCTGCATCGCCAAACCTCTGTACCGTGTTGTAAATGCTTCAGATTACAATGGGAGAAATGCGTATCATGAATGTTAGTGTATTGGCAAATGAAATTATAAATGGCAGACGTCTTGGCCGTCAGGATGATCTCAGTTTCTTTCTGACCTGCGACCTGAAAGAATTGTGTGGCGGTGCTGACAGAATACGTCAGCATTTTTGCGGGGAAAAAGTGGATCTGTGCACGATCATCAACGGAAAAAGCGGCCGCTGCGGCAAAGATTGCAAATACTGCGCCCAGTCTGCTCACCATCATACGGACTGTGAATCCTATGATTTTCTGGATACGGAGGAAATTCTGAAAGCTGCTCTTGCCAATGAGAGCGAGGGCGTTGATCGTTTCTCCATCGTCACTTCCGGCAGAACCCTGAGTGAAACGGACTTCGAAAGGGCAATTGCCGCTTACAAAATAATGAAAGAAGAATGTAAGCTGTCTCTGTGCGCCTCCCATGGTTTTCTCTCTGAGGAACAATTTCACCGGCTTCATGAAGCCGGAGTGGAGAGCTACCATTGCAATATTGAGACTTCGAGACGCTACTTTCCATATATCTGCACGACACACACATTTGACGAAAAAATCGAGAATATCAAACGTGTGAAAAAAGAAGGAATGTGCGCATGTTCCGGCGGCATTATCGGTATGGGGGAGACATGGGAGGACAGGATCGACATGGCTGTCACTCTGGCAGAGCTCGAAATCGATTCGATTCCCATCAACGCATTGATGCCGATCAAGGGAACTCCCCTTGAACGCCTGGAACAGCTCTCAGAGGAAGATATTTTGAGAACGATCGCTCTTTTCCGCTACATCAATCCGGACGCAAACATCCGACTTGCAGCGGGCAGGGCTCTTCTGTATCATAATGGCGAAATTGCATTCCGCAGCGGGGCAAGCGCCACGATTACCGGAAATATGCTGACCACCTCCGGTTCCACGATTGCCAGTGACCGGGCTATGCTGACCGAACTTGGGCGTGACATTAATATCTGGTAAAATCATAAACAAACAGCCGTCAGAAATGGATGAACTATCGTCATTTCCTATCTGATGGCTGTTTTATTCAATAATTTCTATATTTTGTGTGTATTGATTGCATTATGAACGCATATTTTCGATTTTTAAGGCTTTTCACTCACTTCCCCAATGGAACACATCGAATAATGCAAAAAAACGCCAGAATGAGCTTGTACACTCTCAATCTGGCATATCCGTACTACTTAACACATATATAAGACTGTCTCCTCCAGTCTTGTTTTTGGTTATAAAACCGTTTTCTCAATTTTTCTCAAACGTAAATTACTCAACCCTAATATAATCAAGGGTTTTTAAAAGCTTCGAATGGGACTCGAACCCACGACCTACGCATTACGAGTGCGTCGCTCTACCAACTGAGCCATCGAAGCACACAACAAGTATTATATAGAATAATCTCCAAATTTGCAACACTTTTTTTTATTTTTTTGTACCAATATTTTATGCACATTTTTTATGTAAAATTCCGTCTTGCATCCCTGCGCTGTATATGCTATCCTTTGACCATCCTGATTATCTTTTATTCTTTCGTTCTCCGTTCTTTTAATTATGGAATACGAAACATTCAAACAAGTTATTATGGAGCGTCTGAAATACGACATTCCCGATCCGAAAAAAATTTCCATTCAGACAGTATATAAGAATAACGGCCTGTATCTGGACGGTCTTGTCATTATGGAAAACAACTGTAATATTTCACCCACTCTGTATCTGAATTACTATTATGAGTCCTATCAGGGGGGAACTTCTTTTCAGCAAGTCTATGAAACAATATTAGAAAACTATCGGCAAAATAAACCTGCACAGAGTATTGATGTCCGCTTTTTCACACAATTCGAAAATGCAAAATCAAAAATCGCGCTGAAACTGATCAACTATGAACAAAATAAAAAACTGTTGGAGGATGTCCCCCACATTCAGTTTCTGGATATGGCTATTGTGTTTTACTGCCTGATTTCTATGGACTCTCAGGCCGGAAATGCAACGATCCTGATCCATAATTCACATTTGTCCTACTGGGATACCAGCCTGGAGGAACTCTTTCAAATTGCAAAACGGAATACCCGTCAAATGCTTCCTGCCAGACTGAATGACATGAATGACGTTTTGCGGGATCTCTCAGGAAAACACATGCTGTTTCCACCCTTTCAGCCAGATGAGGATGTCTATCCCATGTTTGTCCTGACGAATCATATCAATCTCTATGGAGCGGCATGCATTTTATATGAGGATCTTTTGAAAGAATATGCCCGACAGGCAGAAACCGATTTTTACATTTTGCCCAGCAGTATCCATGAGGTCATTCTCATTCCTGCTGTAGACCCCAATTGCCAGCAGGAACTCTCACAGATGGTAAAAGAAGTAAACCATTCACAGCTTCTTGAAGAAGAAATTCTATCCGATCACGCATATTACTATTCCCGCGAATCAAACGAAATTACCATGTAGTGCTTTTTATATGGGCAATTACCTTACAAAAATCCCCATATTCACATCCGAAGATGGGAATATGGGGGTTCTAATATCATAATTTCTATTAATCAGCATCCTCTTTAGCAGATGATGGGGATTTAGAAGCAGTTTTCTTCACAGCCGCTGCTTTTTTCGTCCCAGAAGCTTTCTTTGCCGTTCCTGCTTTTTTTCCGCCGGATTTCTTTGACGCAGAAGGTTTTAACTTTTTTTCCGCCTCCCTGGCTACTTTTTCCCGGGCGGCCTTCTCCTCTGCCTCCCTGGCTGCTTTTTCCCGGGCGGCCTTCTCCTCTGCCTCCCTGGCTGCTTTTTCCTGAGCGGCCTTCTCCTCAGCTTCCCTGGCAGCTTTTTCTTCTGCCTCGCGCACTGCCTTTTCCTCTGCGGCTATCTGCTCTTCTAAGCGTATTCTGGCAAGCAATTCCGCCTCCCTGCGCTTCTGTTCCTGACGCTCAAATTCCTCCTGGCGGATCCGGTCTTCCTCTCTCTGCTCCTCAATCCGGGCATACAGCGCATCATAAAGCTGTGCATATTTTCCGGATGAAGCATTCCAGGAATAGTCAAGCTCCATACCTCTGCTTATGATACCAAGCCATTCTTCCGGATAATTGTAGTAAATCTTACATGCATAGCGGATCATATACAGCATCTCATGGGCATTATAATTATGGAAACTAAATCCGGTTCCCGTATGCTCAAACTCATTATATGGTTCCACCGTATCCTTCAGTCCTCCGGTCTCACGCACAATAGGAGCTGTTCCGTAGCGCAAACTCATCAATTGGCTCAGGCCGCAAGGTTCAAACAGAGACGGCATCAGAAACGCATCGCAGGACGCATAAATCTTATGTGCAAATTCTTCCGAATAGCAGATATTTGCAGAAACGCGTCCCGGATATTTCCCGGCAAAATGACGGAACATATTTTCATAACGCTGTTCCCCTGTTCCGAGTACGACAATCTGGATACGTTCATCACCCAAAATCTCATCCAAAATGTAATCAACCAGATCAAACCCTTTCTGATCTGTCAACCGGGAAACCATACCTATCAAAAATGCATCTTCCTGTACATTCAGTCCTGCCGTTTCCTGCAGATCCAGTTTGTTTGCCTTCTTATAAGATACAATATCGCCCTCAAATTTCTGAGTGATCAGTGAATCTGTTTTTGGGTTAAATACCTCATAATCCAAACCGTTTACAATACCGGACAGACAATATGATCTTGCCCGCATCAGTCCATCCAGACCTTCTCCGCCATCCGTAGACTGTATCTCTTTTGCGTATGTTTCACTGACAGTTGTCACATAATCTGCAAAAACAACACCGCCCTTTAACAGATTTGCATTACCATAGCTTTCCAGCTTGTCCATTATAAAATAAGAAGAATCCAACCCGGTAACATCCCGGATTGCATCCACATACCAACGTCCTTGAAACTTGAGATTATGGATCGTGTAAACTGTTTTTATATAGCGGTAAAACTCATCCTGCCTGAACTGCGCCTCCAGAAATACCGGAACCAGCCCCGTCTGCCAGTCATGGCAGTGAATAATATCCGGTTGAAACCCGATTTCGGGAAGGATAGTCAAAACCGCCTTTGAAAAATATCCAAACTTTTCTGCATCCTGATAAATCTCACCGTAAGGAGCCGGGCCTGCAAAATAATACTCATTATCGATAAAGTAATAGATTACCCCTTCCTCCTCAAGCTGATACACTCCCGCATACTGGACACGCCAGTTCAAATAAACCTGACATTCCGCAATAAGTTCCAACCGCTCGCAAAATCTGCTGTCCATACATAAATATTTTGGTAAAACTACCCGTACATCATACTCTGACTTTGGAAAATATTTTGGCAGTGATCCTGCCACATCTGCCAGTCCTCCTGTTTTAATAAAAGGTACTGCTTCTGATGATGCAAATAATATTTTTTTCATTTTTCTCCTCCGAACTACAATTACTGGTCTTATTATACCTCATTTCCACCATGGAGACCAGAAATTTTTCCGTATCGGAGCAGTTTTTTACATCCGGTATTCCAGTCGTATTTTGTCCGCGATCAGCGCAATAAATTCTGAATTGGTCGGCTTTCCCTTGCCATTATGTATCGTATATCCAAATAGTTCATCAATCGTATCCATTTTTCCTCTGCTCCAGGCAACTTCAATTGCATGGCGGATTGCCCGCTCTACCCGGCTTGAAGTTGTCTGATATTTCTTCGCAATGGTCGGATATAGTATTTTTGTAATAGAATTCAGCATCTCAATGTCATTCACTGACATTACAATCGCTTCTCTCAGATATTGGTAACCTTTGATGTGGGCAGGGACGCCAATTTCGTGAATAATATCCGTTACGTCTCCTTCCAGATTACGCATCTCAAACTCCTGCGTATTCTCATAAGGATTTACCCTGCGGTTTTCATTCGTCTTTTTGTTCCCATGATTCTTAACCATTTTAATCCGACTTACAATAATGTCTTTGTCAAATGGTTTCATAATATAATAATCCGCGCCCAGACGAAAGGCATCTTCTGTCACCCTCTCCTGTCCAATTGCACTGACCATAATAAAATTCGGATGTTTCTTTAAGGACTTGTCCTTGTTTACCTTGTCGATCACCCCAAGCCCATCCAGCTTTGGCATTACGATATCCAGTAATACTACATCCGGTTCTTTTGTTTTTATCATTTCATATGCTTCTTCGCCATCTTTTGCGGTTCCTATTACCTGTAATTCCTCATCTCTACCGACAATATCTGATAACAGCCGAACCATATTTTCATTATCATCTGCAATTCCGACATTTAGTTTTTCCATATAAACCCTCCTATTATCCATAAATCGCGGACAAATGTATTATAAACGGTATATATCACATTTTTTGTCGAGTATTGTCAACACAGTTGGGTTATTGGCGAAGTTAATCTTTTTTTATTCTACTATTAAAATAATTGGATTGCAATTTCTTTTATTTATTAACAAAAATAATGAATTTCGCTATTGACAACTATATAAACATATGCTTTAATACTCATATGAATAATTAATCATATAATCATAAGTTGATTTTAAGGAGGTTTCATCATGAGCGAGACAAAATCCGAAAACCTGATACATAACGATTCCTGTGATTGTGGCTGCGGACATGACCACCACGAGCACGAAGAGCATGAACATCATCATCACCATCACGATGACGACTGCGACTGTGGCTGCGGACACGATCATCACGAACATGAAGAGCATGAACATCATCATCACGATGACGACTGCGACTGTGGCTGCGGACACGATCATCACGAGCACGAAGAACATGAACATCATCATCACC
>CAZJSI010000008.1:14350-34169 GCA_964548675.1 uncultured Eubacterium sp.
ATCACGATGACGACTGCGACTGTGGCTGCGAACATGATCATCACGAGCACGAAGATCATGAACATCATCATCACCATCACGATGACGACTGCGACTGTGGCTGCGAACATGATCATCACGAGCACGAAGAGCATGAACATCATCATCACCACCACGATGGCGACTGCGACTGTGGCTGCGGACATGACCACCACGATCATGAAGAGCATGAACACCATCATGAACACATTGCCGGCGGTCAGGTATTTATCCTGGAAAATCTGGGCTGCGCACATTGTGCCGCCAAAATGGAAGAAAAAATCAATCACCTTCCCGGTGTGACTGCAGCGACAATCACTTATGCTACAAAACAGCTTCGGCTCTCGGCAGACCACCCGGAAGCGCTGCTGCCCGAAATCCAGAAAATCTGCTCTTCCATTGAATCGGAAGTAAAAGTGATTCCCCGGGCAAAAACGGCCTCCAAAAATGCACAGACAAAAACTTACCTGATGGAAAATCTGGGCTGTGCACATTGTGCCGCCAAAATGGAAGAAAAAATTGGCAATTTAGACGGTATCTCCGAAGCAGCTATTACTTTTGCCACTAAACAGCTTCGCATTACGGCTGTAAATCCTGACCGATATTTGCCGGAAATCCGGAAAATCTGCTCTTCCATTGAATCGGAAGTAAAGGTTGTTGAAAAAGAAGAAAAAAACATACCGGAAGGCAAACAGGCTGACCGTGAAGCACATTCCGCTTCTGCCAAACAACATTCAAAAGAACGGATGGAGCTGACTGCCATTCTGACCGGCGCAGCGCTTTTTGTTGTCGGCAAAATATTAGAACATTCAGTGGAGACTCCCCTGGCGGCATTCCTCGTATTCGCCATTGCATACATTATCCTTGGCGGAAAAATTTTGCTGAACGCGGCAAAAAATATCTCCCATGGCCAGATATTTGACGAAAACTTCCTGATGAGTATCGCAACGCTTGGCGCCTTTGCCATTCGTGAATATCCGGAAGCAGTGGGGGTTATGCTCTTTTACCGCATCGGAGAATATTTTGAAGATAAAGCGGTTGAAAAAAGCCGCAGCCAGATCATGGATGCCGCAGATATGCGTCCGGAAGTTGTAAATCTCCTGATTCATGATGAAGTTCAGGTGATTCCGGCTGAAGATGCAAAAATCGGAGACATTCTCCTGATCCGTCCGGGCGACCGTGTTCCGCTGGACGGCGTGATCCTGGAAGGCAGCAGCCGTCTTGATACTTCTCCGATCACCGGAGAACCGGTTCCTGTCGCCGTAAATTCCGGTGATGAGATTACTTCCGGCTGTGTCAATACGTCCGGCCAGTTAAAAATCCGCGTGGAAAAACCTCTGTCCGAATCTATGGTAACCAGAATTCTGGATTCCGTGGAAAATGCAGCCGCAAGCAAACCAAAAATCGACCGGTTTATCACTCGATTTGCCAAAGTATACACGCCCTGTGTGGTCATCACCGCACTTGCAGTCGCTGTTTTACCCTCATTAGTAAGCGGCAACTGGAACTATTGGATTTACACAGCGCTGACCTTCCTTGTTATGAGCTGCCCGTGTGCATTGGTATTAAGTGTTCCGCTGGCTTTCTTCTCCGGAATTGGCGCCGGTTCCAAAAAGGGTATCTTATTTAAAGGCGGATTATCCATAGAATCTCTGAGTAAGCTTGGAGCCGTCGTCATGGATAAAACCGGTACAATCACGGAAGGTAACTTCAAACTTCAGCGCATTGTCTCCACCGGAGCTTACTCAGAAGATGAATTGCTCCGCCTCTGCGCCGGATGTGAGCAGCATTCATCCCATCCGATTGCAGAAAGTATTGTCAATGCTGCCCATGAGAAAGAACTGTCACTGGCTGAGCCGGAGCGTCTGGAAGAAATTGCGGGACATGGAATTTCTGCTCAGATATCAGATGATACTATTTTATGCGGCAACCATAAATTGATGGAGAAATATCATATCACAATGCCTGACCTGCCATCTGACACATACGGCGCTGAGGTATTCCTCGCCGTCAACGGTGTTTTTGCCGGATATATGGTTATCTCCGATACGATCAAGACAGACGCCAAAACTGCCATAGGACGTCTGAAATCTCTGGGGCTTCACACCGTTATGCTGACCGGTGATTCCCAATCCGGCGCCGAAGCAGTTGCATCCCAGACAGGGATCCAGGAAGTCCATGCAAAACTGCTTCCGCAGGATAAGCTGGATATTCTGACGAAGGTCAGAAAAGAACGCGGTGCGGTCATGTTCATTGGAGACGGCATTAATGACGCCCCTGTACTTGCAGGTGCAGATGTGGGCGCCGCTATGGGAAGCGGTGCGGATGCGGCCATCGAAGCTGCAGATGCGGTCTTTATGACTTCCAGTGTGGAAGCAATTCCTCAGTCAATCTCCATCGCCCGGCATACCAACCGTATCGCTGTGCAAAACGTAGTATTTGCACTGGTTATCAAGATCGCCGTTATGATCCTCGGACTGACCGGACATGCAAATATGTGGATGGCTGTTTTCGCTGACACCGGTGTGGCAATGATCTGTGTATTAAACTCGATCCGTGCCCTGTACATTAAATAAAGAGATCATATATAATATCTCACCGGCAAGGGGTGAAGTGCATCCATGCACTCCGCCCCTGCTTTCAATTTACCTGACAGATTTTAATATTGACAGATTTTAATATTTGACTTGTTTACCAAATTTCGATAAAATAGGGAATAATATGTATCAGATGGGATAAGCAATTCCTATCTCATCTGGCTTTTGGAGGGAATATAAGAATGGATGTTCAAAAAATAGATTATCACACTGACGAGGAAACACTCTATCGTCTTGCAGACTTGTTTAAAGTATTCGGAGATCCAACACGAATCCGAATTTTGTCGGTCCTGTCCCAACAGGAAATGTGCGTTCAGGATATCGCTGATGCGCTCTCCATGAATCAAAGCGCCATTTCCCATCAGCTTCGCACATTAAAACAATCCGCACTGGTTAAATTCCGCAGAGATGGAAAAACAATCTATTATTCCCTCGCCGATGACCATGTGGCGACAATTATGGCGCAGGGATTGGAGCATGTTTGTGAATAATTTGGGGTTATATGCTTTTATTCATAATATTAAAGGATTAGAGAAAGGACAAATATCATGAAGTCATTGCAAAGGCGAAATTCTCTCTTACTTATCCTGACTGCATTTATCTGGGGAATCGCATTTTCAGCGCAAAGCGAAGGAGGAAGGGCAGTCGGTCCGTACACTTTCAACTGTCTGCGTTTTATTTTGGGCGCCGCTGTGCTCGTTCCTGTTATTTCTCTTCTGGATAAACTGCAACTTACCAGGCGAAAACCCTCTACCATGGAAGAAAAACGCAGTCTGCTTCTGGGAGGAATATTGTGCGGTATCATACTCTGTATTGCCACTACATTCCAACAGCTGAGCCTGTTTTACGGCTCCACTGCCGGCAAGGCAGGTTTTCTCACCGCATGTTATATATTACTTGTTCCGATCTTAGGACTATTTTTAAAGAAGAAATGTGGCTGGAATATTTGGGTTGGCGTGGGAATAACACTCGTTGGACTATATCTTTTATGTATGAATGGTTCTTTTCAGATGCAGTTTTCTGACATTCTGCTGCTCATATGCGCACTTGGATTTTCGGTACATATTCTGGTAATAGACCATTTCACACCTTTAGTAGACGGAGTGCGGATGTCCTGTATCCAGTTTCTGGTGGCAGGAATTTTGTCCGCCATTCCCATGTTCGTCGTGGACATGCAGCATTCCATTTCCGGCATCCGGGCATGGGCGCCTGCCCTCGCTTCCTGGGATGCCTGGATTCCTATTTTGTATGCCGGATTTCTCTCCTGCGGTGTAGCCTATACCCTGCAGATCGTCGGCCAACAGGGACTAAATCCTACTGTGGCTTCTCTGCTTATGAGCCTGGAATCTGTCTTTTCCGTCATTGCAGGATGGATCATCCTGCACGAGACCATGGGCAGGCGGGAGCTTCTCGGATGCGCGCTGATTTTTACGGCGGTCGTTCTTGCACAGCTTCCACCCGGAGCTCTAAGAAAAAATCCGGCAGATTGTCGTGACAAAAGACATACCCGATAACGCGGTTATTGCCGGAAATCCGGCAATGATCATCCGATATACAACGTCATACAAAACCCTGCCGAGCATCTGCCGCAGGGTTTTGTAATTTTATGAAAAACTATCCTATTACAGACTGTGCTGCTCTCATCTTTAAATTCCAGGTTTTGTAATCTTATGAAAAAACCGTCCTGATCTAATTTTCCAGCATACTTTCGATAAAGATTCCGTACCCTTTTGCAGGATCATTGACAAAGACATGAGTCACCGCGCCGATCAATTTGCCGTTTTGTATGATCGGGCTCCCGCTAAGTCCCTGTACGATTCCCCCGGTTTTTTCCAGCAATTCCTCGTCTGTCACACGCAGGCAGATACTCTTATTGGCGGCCTGGGGATTCATATCTATGCTCTCAATCTCAATATCATAATATTTTTTCTCCCCGTTCAGTTCCACAATGATCTGGGCCGGCCCATTTTCAATCTCCTGCTTGTAACCGATGGACATAGCAGAAACATCCTTAAGATCATCCGGCAATACTTCCAGATTTCCAAAAATCCCTTCCGTTGTATTTTGAAGAATTGTCCCTATCTTATGGCTGCTATCATATTGAATCTGCCCCACCAGCTCTCCCGGCGTTCCCTTCTGCCCCTTTACGATGCTCAGAATTTCCGTTAAATAAGCCGTTCCCTGTTTAATCTCCACAACGCTCTCCGTATCTGTATCGCTGATGCCATGCCCCAATGCTCCATAATTGCCGTTTCCATCCACATATGTCATCGTTCCGATCCCCGCCAGATCATCCCGCACCCAGGCGCCTATTTTATATTTCCCGCCCTCCAGCAAGGCTGGCTGGACCTCACAGTCCATCTCCTCTCCGTCCCGGAGAATTGACAAAATCACTTTCTCGCCATTGCATTGATTGACTGCAGCGATCAGATCTTCTTTATTTTCAATTTCTTCCTGATCAACTTTTGTGATATAATCTCCCTTTTTCAAAATATGCCGGGATGGATTCTGAATATTGCCATTGATATCCTCCACCTCCCCGGTGTCGATGACCAGAACTCCCGACGTCTCGATGTAAATCCCTATGGGCATACCGCAGGGAATCACCTGGGAGTTGTCCACAATATTGACCGCCACATCTTTAACCGGGATCAGGCCAAATAACTTACATTCCAGCTGATAAGTACCACATACATTCGTACTGAAGGATTCTACGGTTCCATCTTCTGCTTTCACAGTTTTCGTAACCGGAAGATAACTGCCAATCGTAATCGCATTTCCCCGCTCCACGGAAATGGAATCCGGGATCGCATCAAGCAGCGATGTATAACTGAAACTCAAGTACAATGCGAGATAAACCGCAAAGATCTTTTTCCTGTATTTCTGATATTTGATTAAAACCCGCACTTTCTCACGCCTTTCTTTTGTAAATTTAAAAGATACCCTAATGTTGTTAGAGTATCTTTTCTTTACTGTTAGTATGCAGTTTTTGCGGATTTCAACACAGGTATTAATTTACCGCCTCTGCCATTTCTTTCATCTCTCTGGCGTTTTTCAAAACGGTATCCGTTATCTTTACTCCGCCAAGCATGCGGGCAAGCTCGTTCACACTCTCCTCTTCATCCAGTTTTCGGATTTGGGAGATAGTAGATATTTCATTGGAAGTTTTTTCAATTAAAAAGTGGCTGTCCGCCATAGCAGCTATCTGCGGCAAATGGGTGATGCAGATGATCTGATGGTTTCTGCCTGTCATTTTGATCTTCTCCGCAACCATCTGTGCCGTCCTGCCGCTGATCCCGCTGTCAATCTCATCAAAGATCAACGTCTCGATCTCATCATTTTCAGCCAGCACTGTCTTTAAAGCAAGCATAATGCGGGACAACTCGCCGCCTGACGCCACAGAATCCAAAGGTTTTAACGGTTCGCCCGGATTGGTGGAAATCATAAAACGCGCCTCATCCCATCCGTTTGCAGTATAATGGTCTGTTTTTGAAAATTCCATCTCAAACCGCACATCCAGGAAATTCAGATCCATCAAAGCTTCCCTCGTCTCTGAAACAAGAATTTTTGCATATTTCTTACGTATTTCTGAAACTTCGCCGGAAACTTCTTTTAAATTGTCTTCCGCCTGTTTTAAGTCTGCCTCTAACTGCCTGCGATATTCATCATAATGCAGAAGTTTCTCCACCTGCGCCTCTTTATTGGCTTTTTCTTCCAAAATTAATTCTATCGTTTTTCCATATTTTGATTTTAAATGATTGATCGTATCCAGACGCTCTTCTACCGCAGCAAAAGTTTCATCAGAAAAATCCAGATCCGACAAATAGTCTGCCAGATCCCGGTTGAAATCATTCATCAGATTGTCAATTTCCTGCAGTTGTTCCGATAACCCTGACATCTGCTCATCATAATCCGACACTCCCAGCAATGCACGCACTGCCCTTCCGATATTGTCAGATGCGCTGTTCATTCCGTCAGAACACAACTCCCTGCATTCTGCTGCTGCCTCCATGATCTTGCGCCCGTGAGAGAGCCGCCGGTAATCTGCCTCAAGCTGCTCATCCTCTCCCGGCTGCAGGCCTGCCTTCTCAATTTCCTCAATTTCATACTGCAGAAAAGACAATTCCCTTGCCTGCTGTTCCGTATCAAGAGATGCTTCCTCCAACTGCTTTTTACAGCCGACATAATTTTGATATATCTCAGACAGCTTTTCCTTCCTGGAAGCCAGCTCTTTTTTAGCATAGTCATCCAGGTACTTCATATGATTTTTCTTCGTCAGCAGTGACTGGTGCTCATGCTGTCCGTGAATATCAATGAGCAGGGACGCCACCTTCCGCATCAGTGCTGCGGAAACTGTTTCTGAATTAATCCGGCATACGCTTCGCCCGGATGACATGATCCTACGGCTCATGATAATTTCCCCGTTTTCCGGAAAAATATCAAGCTCACGCAATGCCTGCTCCTGCCAGGGGTGTTCCGGCTTAAAAATAAGCTCCACCAGGGCATAGTCCGCATTCTCCCTGAGCATGGTTTTCGGAACTTTCTCCCCCAGCGCCAGGTTTACGGAACCGATAATGATCGACTTTCCCGCTCCGGTTTCACCGGACAGAATGTTAAGTCCCTGTCCGAAATTAACTTCTGTTTCCTCGATTAAAGCCAGATTTTTTACATGCAGATTCAGTAACATATGTTTCTCCTTCTACTCCCTCTATATACTGTTCCAGGCATATAGGAACACGCCGTCTGCTAAGGAAATACTGATTAATTCAGTATTTCCTTAGAACCTCCGGTGGATGCACACGGATTTGCAGGGGAAACGGCTGCTTCGCAGCGCAAATCCGGTGCGGGAAACGCTTTAATCAGCGTTTCCCTAACTCAGTTTTCTCAGACGGCGCATCAGTTCTGCCGCATCTTCCACCGTACGCACCGCACACATGATCGTGTCATCCCCTGCGATACTCCCCACAATCTCATGACAGTCCATGGCGTCCAGGGCCGCTGCCACAGCCATCGCCATGCCTGACACGGTTTTGATCACCAGGATATTCTGCGCCAGATCCATAGACACAACGCCATCCTTAAACACCCGGATATATTTTTCCTCCAGCTCGCTGCTATTGTCTGTCAAAGAGGTATATTTCTGCCTGCCGCCGCTTATGGATACTTTTGTCAGCTTCAACTCCCGAATATCCCTGGAAACCGTCGCCTGCGTCACCTTAAATCCCGCCTCATTGAGCCGGGAACAAAGCTCCTCCTGGGTATCCACCTCATACTTCCGAATAATTTCTAAAATTTTTGCATGTCTGTTTGCTTTCATGACCGTAGTCCCTCTAACGATACTCCTGCATCTTCTTTCTCAAAATTTGTAAAAAACTTACCTGATTCAATTTTAATATTTTTGCGTATTTATCAGCCTTACGAATCAGAATTTTATCTCCTACCTTCAATCTCACAAAACGATCCCCATCAAAGCTGACCTCCGCTTCCTCATCCTGCTCCTGTCTGCGCCTTGCCAGAGTAACTTCGATCCGGGCATCCGAACCGACCACGATGCTTCTGGAAGCAATTGTGTGGGGGTTGATCGGCGTAATCAGGATGAGATCTGCCTTCGGATCCACGATCGGGCCTCCCGCAGACATACTGTATCCGGTGGATCCGGTGGGCGTCGATATGATGATTCCATCCGCACTGTATGTTGTCAGATATTCCCCGTTAACCGAGATGACCAGGTCCACAATCTGGGGAACGCCGCATCTATGGATCACAATATCATTCAGCGCCAGCGTTGCCCTGCTCTCCCTCCCGGAAACCATGCTCTCTCCCTCGATCAGCATACGCTGTTCCAGTTCATATTTTCCCTCAAACAGACGGTCAATGGCGTCAAAAACCGTACTCTTCTCCAGCTCACAGAGATATCCCAGAGTTCCCAGATTCACTCCGATCAGCGGAATCCCCATCCGTGCCATATCCCTTGCAGCCCGCACCAGCGTCCCGTCTCCTCCCAGTACAATGATGCAGTCCGCATCGATATCTGACGCCTCAAACCTGCGCAGATTCCGCTCACTCCAGCCTGATTTTGTACTCACATACCTGCTGCAGTTTCCGCCCTTTTCCTCAATATAATCTGTAATGGAACGGGTTACTGCAAGGTCTTTATCCTTGTGCTCATTTGTGATAATAAAAAAATTCTTCATGTTATTTGTCAAGTTCTGCATGAGCTGCTGACACAACAGCCGCAGCATCTATACCCTCCTCTAAAGTCGTATCGCTTTTTTGTATATGCATCAGATATTCGATATTCCCTTCCGGTCCTTTGATCGGCGAATATTCCAGATGCAAAACAGAAAATCCCGTATCCCTCGCAAATGCCAGAACCCTCTCAATTACTTCCAGATGAACTGCTTTGTCGCGGACAACCCCTTTTTTCCCGACCTTTTCTCTTCCGGCCTCAAACTGCGGCTTAATGAGACACACCATCTCACCGTTCTCTTTCAATAAATCCCTGGCCGGTCCCAACACCTTTGTCAGAGAAATAAAAGAAACATCTACCGATGCAAAATCCAGTTTATCTGCAATATCTTCCGGCGTTACATATCGGATATTTGTCTTTTCCATACAGACTACCCGCTCATCCTGGCGAAGTTTCCAGGCAAACTGTCCGTATCCCACATCCACTGCATAGACCTTGCCCGCCCCATTCTGAAGCATGCAGTCCGTAAAGCCTCCGGTGGAGGCCCCGATATCCATACAGATTTTCCCATCCAGATTCAATCCAAAACGGCTCATCGCTTTTTCCAGCTTCAGGCCGCCCCGGCTGACATATTTTAATGTATTTCCATGGATCTCTATGGAAACCGTATCCTCAAAAGTCGATCCGGCTTTATCTTCCCGCTGGTTATCCACGAACACGTTTCCGGCCATGATCATCGCCTTTGCTTTCTCCCTGGATGGCGCCAGATTTCTTTTTACAAGTAATATATCCAGTCGTTCTTTCATACTTCCACCTACAATTTCTCATATGCCGCTGTGATCTTTTCCATAACGGACTGCGCATCCAGTCCAAGCCGCCTGTGCAGCTCCGGAACACTTCCCTGCTCCACAAAACGGTCACCGATACCGCACTTCAAAAGTCCTACCGGATCCTCCATCCGGTTAAGGCAGGCTTCCACGGCCGAACCATATCCGCCGTGCAATATATTTTCTTCCAGCGTTACGATCAAAAGATGCTTTTTCGCAGCTTTTAAAAGCGCCTCTTCATCAATGGGTTTTACAAATCTCGCATTGACCAGCGAGCAATCATACCCCTGTTCATGCAGCAGATCGTGCACCTTTTCCGCTGTCTCTACCATATTTCCCACGGCAAACAGAGCGATCTGCGTCTCTTCGTAAATCCACTCCCCTTTTCCATACATGACCGGCGCCCGGTATTCCTTTAACCCGTCATACGCCTGACCTCTCGGATACCGCAGTGCAATCGGTCCCTGATGGCGGACGGCAAATCGAAGCATATCCGCAAGCTCCCATTTGTTTTTCGGCGCCATAACCGTCATATTCGGCATCATACTTAAGTACGACAGGTCAAAAATTCCCTGATGCGTCTCCCCGTCGGCCCCCACAAGGCCTGCGCGGTCAATGGCAAACACTACAGGAAGTTCCTGCATACAGACGTCATGGACGATCTGGTCAAACCCACGCTGCAAAAAGGAGGAATATACGGCAAATACCGGACAGAGCCCGGCAGCAGCCAATCCCGCCGCATAAGTCACCGCATGTCCCTCCGCAATTCCCACATCAAAAAAACGATCCGGAAATTCCGAGCGGAAACGTTTCAATCCGGTTCCGTCAGCCATAGCCGCTGTCAACACTACCACATCTTCATTCTTTGCACCGATCTTACACATTACGGTTGAAAATACATCTGTGTAATCCGCCTTTGTTTTCTGTTTTAAAGGCTGTCCCGTTTCTATATTAAAAGGGCCTGTTCCATGAAACCGGTCAGGATGCTCCTCGGCCGGAGTATATCCCTTGCCCTTTTCCGTCTGTACATGCACGACAACCGCTCCATTTACCTTCTTGGCCTCCCGCAAAATACGAACCATATCATTCAGATTATGGCCGTCAACCGGGCCGAGATAAGTGATTCCCATGTTTTCAAAAATCATTCCGGGGATCAGGAGCTGCTTTAAGCTGCTCTTCGTTTTCCGTATCCTGCGTACAACCCGCTCACCATAAGGCAGGCGTTCCAGAGAACTGTGAACCCCTGACTTAAATTCCTGATACGCTTCCGCAGTACGCAGGGAAGCAAGATGCTGTGACAGGCCTCCCACATTTTCTGATATGGACATTTTATTATCATTCAATACAATAATAAAATTGCTGCGCAGCTCCGCCGCATTATTCAACGCCTCAAACGCCATTCCGCCGGTCAGGGCGCCGTCTCCGATCACGGAGACAACATAATGATCCTCTCCGAGCAGATCCCTTGCCTGGGCAAACCCCAGTCCGGCTGAGATGGACGTGGAACTGTGTCCCGTATTAAAGCTGTCGCAATTACTCTCGGAGCGCTTCGGGAAACCGCTCATTCCATCGATCTGACGCAAATGTTCAAATCCATCCCTGCGTCCGGTCAGGAGTTTGTGGGTGTAAGATTGATGTCCCACATCCCAGATCAGTTTATCTTCCGGAAAATTGAGCACAAGGTGGAGCGCCATAGTCAATTCCACCGCTCCCAGATTAGACGCCAGATGCCCTCCGGTCCTCGATATATTCTTTATTAAAAATTCTCTTATTTCATCACTAAGCTGCTCTAACTGAGTCGGGCTTAAAAATTTGATATCGTTCGCCTGATGAATTCTTTCTAAAACAGCCATTTTATCCCCTACTTTTTCCTATGGATCAAATATTTCAAAAGTTCATTCAAATACTGATTTTTTACAACCAGAGCATCCATAGCGGCAATAGCGCGGTTCGAGACCCGTTCCACATCCCTGCGCGCCTCGTCCAGTCCCCTGATTGTCACATAGGTTGTTTTCTGATTTTTCTCATCGCTTCCGATCGGTTTTCCCAATGTCTCCATGTCGCTCGTCACGTCCAGAATATCATCCTGGATCTGAAACGCCAGCCCCACGTCCTTTGCAACCTGCCGGATCGTATTCTGCTCATTTTTCGTCGCCCCCGCAAGCACTGCCCCGATCAGCATGGATGCCTCAATCAGCGCTCCGGTCTTCAAGTCATAAATAAAATCCAGTTTATCCTGTCCGATCTGCTGACCTTCAGACTCCACATCCACGGTCTGTCCTCCGATCATACCGTAGATTCCCGCCTTGACAGCAAGGATCCGCAATGCCTGTCCCACTTTCGGGTTCAACGGCTCCATCTCCAAAGCCTGCGTCGCCGTCTCAAATGCATAATTTAACAGGCCGTCGCCCGCCAAAATACCCATTGCTTCTCCGTAAACGATGTGAGTTGTCTTTCTGCCCCGGCGGTAGTCATCATTATCCATTGCCGGCAGATCATCATGTATCAATGAATAGGTATGGATCATCTCGATCGCAGCCATAAAGGGCTCCACAATCTCTGATTTACCTCCAAATAACCGATAAGTTTCCAACATGAGCATAGGGCGCAGACGCTTTCCCCCCGCCAGGAAACTGTAATTCATAGCCTCTATGACAGTTTTCTGATACCCTTCCGCCTTCGGCAGATATTTTGTTATGATCTCCTCGACCTGCGCCGTATGTTTTGCAATTTCTTCTCTGATCTCCATCTTACGCCTCACACTATTCAAAAGGAACTGCCGTCCCGTCTTTTGCAATAACCAACATTTTCTTTTCCACCAGATCCAGTTTTTCATTACACTGCCGGATCTTCTTCATTCCCCTCTCATAGAGGGAAAACGCATCCTCCAGGGAAACCTCCCTGTCTTCCATACCGGCCAGAATACCATCCAGCTCCCGGAAAAGCTCTTCCAAAGAAACATCTTCCGGCTGTCCGGAAGTATTCTCCATTTCTTCCTGCTTCATCTATCTCTTCTCCATTTTTCTTACTTCTTTTACCTGTGCCAGAACGGTTCCGTCCAACATATGTGCCTGTATCAGCGAATCCGGTTTCAGTTCGGATACGCCGTGCAGGGTATTCCCGTGCTCATCTGTCATAAAAGCATAGCCTCCGCTCAGTTTTTTCAGCGGTGAATGACCCTCGAGAGCAGAAGCGTACATTTCCAGCCGATGCTTTTTCTCCAGGAAAATCTGCTCCATACGGTGCTGCAGACGCTCCTGATAATCTGCTGTCACCTGCCGTTTTTCCAGTAACTGGTTTTTCGGATTCAGCACTTCCAATCGAAGCTGATACTGACGAATCCTGGCAGCTGTCTGTTCCAGTTTGTCACAAAGGAGCCGGTTCATTGCTAATTTAACCGACTCGGCCTGCTCCCATACCTTTCTGTATTCAAAAACTGCCAGTTCCGCAGCGGCAGAAGGCGTTGGCGCCCGCATATCCGCAACAAAATCAGCAATCGTTGTATCCGTTTCATGCCCCACCGCAGAAATCACCGGAATCGGGCACTCAAAGATAGCCCGGGCTACAATTTCCTCATTAAACGCCCACAAATCCTCAATAGAGCCGCCTCCGCGGCCCACGATCATTACATCGACGCCTATCTGCTCCAGTGCATGAATCCCCTGTATGACCGACTGGGCAGCTCCCTCGCCCTGCACCTGCGCCGGATAAAGGATCAACTGCACGTATGGATTTCTTCTGTGGGCAATATTCTGGATATCCCGGACTGCCGCCCCTGTCGGCGCCGTCACGACACCGATGCGGGATGCGAATTTTGGAATCGGCTGTTTGTATTCCGGAGAAAACATCCCCATTTCCGCCAGTTCCTGTTTTAATTCTTCAAATTTCCGGTAGAGCAGCCCTGCTCCTTCCAGCAAAATCTGTTCCGCATAAAGCTGGTATTTGCCATCCCTCTCATAAACACGGACTGCACCAAGCACGATCACATTGTCTCCCGCTTTCATCTGAAAAGCGAGTCCTTTTTTTCGGGAGCCCGCAAACATGACCGCCTGCAATACTCCCGTCTCATCCTTCAAAGTAAAATAAATATGTCCAGACGTATGATACTTGCAGTTTGACACCTCTCCCCGCACATAAATGCGGCTCATCATAAAATCCTGGGCAAACATATTTTTAATATATGAGTTGACCTGTCCTACCGAATAAACATTTTTCGTCATGCCAGTTTCGCCAATATTCCGTTCACAAATCCGGCGCCGTTATCCGAACCATAAACTTTTGCCAGTTCTACCGCTTCATTAATCGCCACGGATACGGGAATATCTTCCTCATATTTCATCTCATATACGGCAAGACGGATAATGGCAAGTTCCGCCTTTGCCATACGCGTTGTCTTCCACTTTTCCGCTGCATCGTTCACCATCCCGTCCAATTCATCGAGATGTTCTGCTATCTGATGCACTTTATTAACAATGTAAGCCGAATCCTGCTCACGGATTTCCCCGAGTTCCTCCATATAGAAACTGACCTGTTCCTCCAGTTCCTCCCGGCTGTGAAATTCGACACGGAACAGTATCTTAAAAATCTGTTCCCTGATTTCTCTTCGACTCATAAACTCCTCCAAAATTAGTATATTTATTCAAATCGTGCGAATGCGCATACTGATATCGGTAAAAATCACATAACAATTTTCACTGTTCAAGAATGCTCCAGCATTCTTGCTGCGAGGCATGCATCGGCTCTGCCGATATCATTCCTTTGCATGCCTCTGCAATCCTGCCGGAGGCTATATCAGATGGGAGTCATCTCTCATCTGATATAAAAAGGGGGTCTGTGACACCCCCGTTTTTATGCTTCTGCTTTCATATCCACATCTAAGATTCTGACATTGACGCTGGTCACTTCCAAACCGGTCATATTCTCAATTGCCGCTTTCACTTTTTCCTGTACTTTAGAAGAAACTTCCGGAATCGCATAACCGTAGCAGATGTTGATCGCAACATGTACTGTGATATGCTCGTCCTCTACCTCGATGCGGACGCCCTTTGACAGATTTTTCATCCCGAGACGGCTTACCAGGTCTTTGGTAATGTTTCCGGCCATGGAGCATACTCCCTCCACTTCTGTCGCTGCAAGCCCCGCGATAATGGTAACTACTTCCTCAGCCACCTGAACCTCGCCAAGGCCATCTTCTTTGATCTTAAATCCTCTTCTATCTTCAGCCATGAAAAAACCTCCTCATTTCTCTTATATTCTATCATCTGTTTTATAGTATACCAAATTATTCCGAATTTGAAAACTTCTTTTTGCCGCAGATGGCTAAATAACGGCAAAAACGTTACATACGCACAGGGAAATCAGCGCGGATAAAAGTACCATAAACAGCGGACGCATTTGTCCCCGCCTTTTCCAGAAAACATTCAGCAGGTAAAGCCCCAGCGTCAACAGCAGCATCGTAAAGACCGGCCAGCCGTTACTGCCGGCAACTGTCATATTCTGATATATCATAGACGCACAGACTGAAAGAAGCAGCCCTGCAACAATCGGCCTGATGTAACGTTTTAAAGTCTGAAAAATATCCAGGTTTTCAAACCTCTCATATATGTACGCCACAGCAGAAAATGTCCCTCCGGAAGCAGCCACACTGGAGGCAAATCCACATGCTGCGACAGCATATCCCGCAAATGCATTTCCATGCGCCTGATGCCCGAGAATATATCCCACTCCCGCCAGTATTTTGCACAGGATCGATCCCGGAAGGGCATTTGCCACTGACACTACCTTGGAATAAAAATCCTCATAACTGATCATTCCCGTATTCACAAACAGTCCGTTGGCGACTGCCAGATAAGCGTCCCCGCCGCCGAACGACATTAATGCGGATATCAGCCCCTGCCCGATAAAAAGAAGGGTGTTCCGAAACATGATCAGCGCCGGAATGGATAAGATCAGCAAAAACAGCATCCAAAAAAGCTCCTCTTTGACCAGCTTTTTTAACGCCCTCCAGGAAAACGGAATTTTGCCGTTAATCCCCTTCCTTATCCCGTAAACAGCCAGTACAAGCATCACAAGGCGCAGCGCAAGCAGAAATCTGCCGCCGGATATAATATGCGCCTTTCCCACACACAGACAGTACAAAACAGATATTACTGACGAGACGAAAAGCTTCCTGCAGTCAAATTTTCCGTTTGAGTAAAATATGATAAAAAATGCCAGGATCAATATATTAACCGTTGAAATATCAAAAACAGGCGTCCTCTCCACACCCATGATCTGAAACATTTCTTTACCGGAAGTCAAAAGAAAGACCAGTATCATAAAAAACACGCCGCTTTTGGCGTTATTCTCTGCCTTACATTCCCGGTAGGTTCCCCTCGCATATTCGATCAGCATAAAGACAATATACGCCGTAACTCCGGCGGAAGCAAATAAAATCTGCCTCAGAATTGCTGCGCCGGACCGGTTGATCAGGGACACGATCAGCACAGTCAGAAAAGTTCCCGGCAGCGCCATCATCACGGCTGCCAGTATCATTCCCGGTATGCCGCAGACACTTCGCCCAACGCCGGATGCAATTTCCACGGGCAGTGCGCCCGGAGTGATATTTGCCACGATCACGTCCTTATTAAATTCATCCTCATCCACCATTTTTCGCGCTTTAGCCACTTCCTCCTCGATGACCGGAATCAGTGCGGTTCCTCCGCCAAATCCGATACAGCCGATCTTAAACATGACTGTCAGCAGCTCTTTCATCTTATGCGTTCGATTTTTTCTCATATTACTTTTATCGTCCCGATCCTATTTATTTTCCTGAATCATCTTTAAAAAGTCAGCTTCATCAATCACAGGAATTCCAAGATCCTGTGCTTTTGTCAGCTTACTGCCCGCGTTTTCTCCCGCAAGAACATAGCTCGTCTTTTTCGAAACCGATCCGGCAGCTTTGCCGCCATTCCTCTCGATCAGTTCCTGAGCGTCCTTCCGTCCGAGGGTTGGCAGCGTTCCCGTCACAACAATCGTCAAACCGGCGAGAATCCGGCTGCTTTCCTCCTCCTCGGAAATTGCCATATTAACACCTGCCGCTTTCAGCCTGTCTATAATTTCAAGATTGGATTCATTGTCAAAAAAGTTTCGGATACAGTCAGCGCTGACCTCCCCAATATCGTTTACGGAAGTCAGTTCCTCCCGGCTCGCCCCGATCAGGGCATCCACTGTCCGGAATTGTCTCATAATTGATTTTGCCGCGGCCTTTCCCACGTTTGGAATCCCAAAGCCGGTCAGCAGACGGAATGGCTCATTTTTCTTCGACTGTTCGATCGCATCCAGCAGTTTATCCGTATTTTTTTCTTTTCCGATGATCCCCTGCTCGATCAGTTCGTCGCGGTGCTCCTTCAGCGTATAAATATCCGCAATATCCCGGATATATCTGCGGCGTACCAGTTCCTCAATATACACTGTCCCGAATCCTTTGATATCCATCGCATCCCGGCCGACAAAATTGATAATATGCCTCTCCCTCTGTGCCGGACAATCCGGAGATACGCAGCGGATATCCGCCGTATCTTTCTCCCTCACAGTCTTTGCGCCGCAGGCGGGACAGGTATCCGGTATCCGAAAACGTTTTGTATGCTCCGGACGTTTTTCCCTGCGCACTTCCTTTACCTTCGGAATGATCTCACCGGATTTGTAAACTACGATCGTATCACCGATTCCCACATCAAGCTCATCGATAAAATCCTGATTGTGCAATGTGGCGCGTGACACACTTGTTCCACACAGACGGACCGGTTCAAACACCGCTGTCGGAGTGATCCTTCCGGTCCTGCCCACAGACAGTTCAATGTTCAAAAGCTTTGTCTCTTTTTCCTCCGGAGGATATTTATAGGCAACCGCCCAACGCGGCACTTTCGATGTGGCTCCCAGGACTTCACGGTCCGCCAGAGAATTAATTTTCACCACTGCGCCGTCAATATCATAAGGCAGATTTCCCCGGTTTTCACCAATCCTGCAGACTGCATCCCAGACCTCATCCGCCGTTTTGCACACATGATAATCCTCAATGACAGGTACGCCCTGGGCTTTCAGATACTCAAATCCTTCCACATGGGTCTTAAATTCATGGCCTCTCACTTCCTGTATATTGAAAACAAACATGGAAAGTCCCCGCTCTTTTGTGATACGGCTGTCGAGCTGGCGAAGCGTCCCGGCCGCACAATTTCTCGGATTGGCAAAAGGCTTCTTCCCGAGCATTTCCTGCATCTCATTCACTTTCTCGAAATCCTCATTTTTCATATATACTTCACCGCGGATCTCGATATAGGGAAGCGGTTGTTTCAGTTTGCGTTTCACATCTTTGATCACTTTCGCATTCTCAGTCACATCCTCTCCCTGAATCACCCCGTCACCTCTGGTGACGGCCAACTTCAGTTCGCCATTTTCATAGCGGAGAGCCATGGAAAGTCCGTCAATTTTGTACTCCACCACAAATTCCGGATCGTTGAGCTGCCGCTGCATCTCCTCCACAAAATCATAGACGTCCTCCTTATTGAATACGTCCTGGAGGCTCAGCATCGGTACGTTATGGCGCACCAGAACGCCCGCCGTACGCTTCGCCGTCCCGCCTACTTTCTGTGTCGGGGAATCCTTCGTCACATACTCCGGATTTTCTTTTTCCAGCTTTTTCAATTCCTGCATCATCATATCATATTCATAATCCGTGATCTCCGGATCATCCATATTATAATAGCGATTGTTATGATATTCGATTTTTTTCCGCAGCTCCTCGATCCGCGTTTTTATCTGTATTTCACTCATTTCCTTTCTTTCTCCCCTTTCTCCTGACGCTGCCTTTTGGGGCGCTGTAGGAATGTTCCGTCAGTCTGATGAGTTCCTGCCTCTCCTCCGGCGTGATATCCCGATATGTACCTGCTTCCAGATCACCCAGTGAAATATTCATAATCCGGACACGGATCAGACGTTTTACCCGATATCCAAATGTCTCGCACATCCTGCGGATCTGTCGGTTATATCCCTGGGTGAGTATGATCGTAAACATATATGCGTTTTTCTTTTTCACTTTGCAGGGGCGGGTGGTCACATCCAGTTCTTCCAGGTATACGCCCGAGCGCAAATGTTCCAAAAATGCATCCGTAATTTTTTTATCCACCGTGACCACATACTCTTTCTCATGGTAATTTCCGGCCCGCATGATCTTGTTTACCAGTTCCCCCTGATTTGTCAGCAGGATTAACCCTTCGGAATCCTTGTCCAGCCGTCCTGCCGGATAAATTCTCTTCGGATAGTTGATATAGTCAATAATATTGTTCTTTTCCCGTTTTTCTGCAGTGCAGACAATTCCAACCGGCTTGTGAAAAGCGATCAGGATCTCTTTTTCCTCAGGGCTTACCTCCCTGCCGCAGTACGTTACCCGCATTCCTTCAAGGACACGGTCGCCGGCCATAGCCGGCCGGCCGTCAATGCTTACATTTCCCTTTTCGATTTCCCGGTCGGCAGCGCGCCTGGAACAGACGCCCGCCTCACTCAGATACTTATTGATCCGTATTCCTTCCCGTACATTGATCTCTTCCATAATTCCTCTTTCATTCCTCAAGATACGCCTGGAGCTTTTTCAGATTTTGTTCTTCAAAATCAACCATTTCTTTTGCAAGCTCTGTCGCATAAATACCCGCATCCTTATATTTATGGATCGCTTTTTTCAGTTCTTCCGCCCCGCGGCGGTTTCCCTTCCGCATCATATCTGCGATATGGCTTGTATTATTTTGAAACACAGTTTTCATTCGGATCGCAGTCTTTAACATCGACTTTGCCGCCGGATTTGTCTCAGCCTGCTCATCTCCGTTTTGTTGCAGCCTCGCTCCTGCTTTCCGCTCAAATTCCTTCATTTTTCCGGCCTCGATATTTAACTCATAGGCCAGTTCTTCGTCATATACGTCTTTCAGTACCTGATGAATCGCTTCCACTCCCATACTTGAATTTCTGCATATCTCATGTAACAAGCGCTGTTCGTCTTCCGGACTCATAGAAAATACCTCCAGTTTTTTTCTTTTCAGTATTTCCACTTTTCGCCGGATTTATACCAGATGAGAGATGACTCCCACCTCAATAGGTGGTGAGTAACAAGTTTGTATCAGTGGGAGTTCAATCTCCCATCTGATATACGCTCCGCGAGG